>DASXJP010000133.1:0-35431 GCA_036497345.1 Thermoanaerobaculia bacterium | reverse complement strand
AGGTCGGCCGCGGCACCTCGGCGCTGATCATCAACGCCGTGAGCGCGATCGGCCGGGCGGAGCTCAAGCACCTGCTGTAGAAAGGCCCCCCGCCCGCCCCGGACGGACCCGGACGCGCACGGCCGAGCACGGACGGCCCATCCGGCTTCGGCCTGTCCGTGGTTGTCCGTGAGCGTCCGTGTCCGTCCGTGTTATAAGCTCTCCCCTGTGGAAACCACCACCGCCTTCCTCGAGGTCGTGCTGAACGGGGAGCCGTACCGGATGCCGGAGGGGGCCACGGTGGCGGACCTCGTGGCGGCTTTGAGCCGGCATCCGCGCGCGGTGGCCGTCGAGCGTAACGGCGAGTTGGTGCCGCGCGCCCGTTTTGGTGAGACGCCGCTGGGCGCGGGGGACCGGCTGGAAGTGGTCCACTTCGTGCAAGGTGGCTGAAGACGACGGGTGCGGGAGCGGGACGGTGAGGACCCGGAGCCCTCGGGAATGCGCGGAGACATCCGAGTGTTGGACAGGTGGTCGGGGACTGCAGAACGGGCTTGCGCCCGGGACGTTGTCACTGCCCATCTCTTTGCAGTAAGATCCAGACCGAACGGGCCGCTAGCTCAACTGGCAGAGCAGCAGACTCTTAATCTGCGGGTTCTAGGTTCGATTCCTAGGCGGCTCACCATCTCTCCGAATCCCCCTCTCCTCCTGATCCGGGAGGGCTCACTCGCGAAAGTGGCGGAACTGGTATACGCGCTAGACTTAGGATCTAGTCCCGAGAGATCGGGTTGGGGGTTCGAGTCCCCCCTTTCGCACCAAACGATGAGGACGACATTCGCATGAGCGTTGTGCTTTCTTTGCAGGACGTGGGACCCTGCCGCAAACAGCTGAAGGTCGAGGTGCCCGCTCCCGCCGTGGAGGCGGAGACCCAGCGCGTGGTGCGCGATTACGGCCAGAAGGTGCGCCTGCCCGGCTTCCGCCAGGGCAAGGTCCCCTCGGAGCTGGTCCGCCGGCGCTTCGCCAAGGAGATCGACCAGGAGGTCAAGGAACGGCTGCTCCCCCGCTACTGGAAGCAGGCGCAGGCCGAGAGCTCGATCGAGCCCCTGCTCCCCCCCGAGGTGGACGAGGTCTCGGAGATCCAGCCCGGCGAGCCCCTGACCTTCACCGCCACCGTCGAGACCCGGCCCGAGATCGTCCTCCGCGACCTCGACGGCTTCAACCTCCCCGACCCTGAGGTCGACCCTGGGACGATGGAGATCGAGGAGACCATCGAGAACATCCGCAAGCAGATGTCCGAGTGGGTCAAGGTCGACCGTCCGGCCTCGCGCGGCGATCAGGTGGGGGTCGACGTCACGACGCTCGGCTCGCCGGAGCATCCGGAGGAGCGCACCGACTCGATCCAGGTCGAGATCGGCGATCCCCAGGTCTGGGAGGAGCTGACCCTGGCCCTCCAGGGGATGTCCGCCGGCCAGGAGACCACCTTCGAGCGCCGGCACGAGCATCCGCCGGCCGAGGAGGGGGGAGCCCCCGAGGTGCACGAGCAGAGGTTCCGCGTCAAGGTCAACGAGGTCCAGGAGCGCGACCTGCCGCCGCTCGACGACGCCTTCGCCGCCAAGGTCAACCCCGAATTCCAGAGCTTCGACGCCCTGCGCGAGGCGGTGGTGGGGCGGCTGCGCCAGCAGAAGGAGGAGCGGCGCCGGGAGGCGCGCCACCAGGCCCTGCTCGACCAGCTCCGCGAGCGCTACCCCGTCGATCTCCCCCAGGGGGTGGTGCGCCGGGAGGTCGAGGGGATGGTGCAGGACTACGCCGAGAATCTGGCCCGGCGCGGGGTGAACGTCGAGAAGGCCCCGATCGACTGGAGCCAGGTGGCCGGGGAGATGGCGCCGACCGCCGAGAAGCGGGTGCACGCCCGCCTTCTGCTCGACGCCGTGGCCGACGAACGGAAGATCGGCGTCACGGAAGAGGAATTCGAGCGCACCTTGGCGATGTTGGCTCGGACACAGGGGGTCTCGACACCGGTGTTGCGCCGCAAGCTGGACGAGGACGGCCGTCTGACTTCGCTGCGCGCGCAGCTCCGGCGTGAGAAGACGATTCGTACCCTGCTCGGGGAGCCGGACGAGGAGACCCCCGCCGCTCCCGGGCTGACCGCAGGCTAAGAAGGAGAGAGACTCAGTATGTTGATTCCGATGGTGGTCGAGCAATCGAACCGGGGCGAGCGCGCCTACGACATCTATTCGCGCCTGCTCAAGGACAACATCATCTTCCTCGGCCGTCCCGTGGACGACGACCAGGCGAGCTTGATCATCGCCCAGATGCTCTTCCTGGAGGCCGAGAACCCGGAGAAGGACATCTCCCTGTACATCAACTCGCCCGGCGGCTCGGTGAGCGCCGGCATGGCGATCTATGACACCATGCAGTACATCAAGCCGGACGTGGCCACCTACTGCGTGGGCCAGGCGGCCTCGATGGCGGCGGTGCTGCTGGCGGCCGGCGCCCGCGGCAAGCGGACTCTGCTGCCCAACAGCCGGGTGCTGATCCACCAGCCGCTGATCTCGGGGCTCCAGGGGCAGCAGTCGGACATCGAGATCCACGCCAAGGACATGCTGGCCATGCGCGACCGGCTGGACGAGATCCTGGCGTATCACACGGGAAAATCGAAAGAGGAGATCCATCGCGACACGGAACGCGATAGAATCCTGGCAGCGAAAGAAGCGGTCGAGTACGGGTTGGCGGATCGGGTGATGATGCGGCGGCGGCCGGAGGCCGCCCCAGTCGCCGTCCGGTGACGCCTTTTGCGGGGTTTGCGGCACTGTAGATGCAAGGAGCTCCGAGACGGGCCGGCGGTTTTCGGGGGAGGTGAAATACCCCCCGTCGCGGGGCCTGTTCTACTGGGCAAGACGTTGACAGGCGCCGAGCAACGCACCTAGCATCGCGGAAAGCCTCGTCAGCGTCCGTCTCAACGGAGGAGAAATGCCGAAGAAAGACAGCGGCGATGAAGTCCTGAGGTGCTCGTTCTGCAACAAGAGCCAGCGCGAGGTCAAGAAGCTGATCGCCGGCCCGACCGTGTTCATCTGCGATGAGTGCGTCGACATCTGCCTCGACATCATCGCCGAGGACCGGATGCTCGAGCAGCAGCAGGACACGACGCTCCCCAAGCCCAAGGAGATCAAGGCGCTCCTCGACGAGTACGTGATCGGCCAGGAACAGGCCAAGAAGAAGCTGGCCGTCGCGGTCTACAACCACTACAAGCGGATCGACTTCGCGGAGAAGTCGCACGGCGACATCGAGCTGCAGAAGTCGAACATCCTTCTGATCGGCCCCACCGGCACGGGCAAGACGCTGCTCGCCCAGACGCTGGCGCGCCTGCTCTCGGTGCCGTTCACCATCGCCGACGCCACCACCCTCACCGAGGCCGGCTACGTCGGCGAGGACGTCGAGAACATTATCCTCAAGCTCTACCAGGCGTCGGGGAACGACAAGGAGAAGACGCAGCGCGGCATCGTCTACATCGATGAGGTCGACAAGATCTGTCGCAAGAGCGACAACCCGTCGATCACCCGCGACGTCTCGGGCGAGGGCGTGCAGCAGGCGCTGCTCAAGATCCTGGAAGGGACGCAGTGCAACGTGCCGCCGCAGGGCGGGCGCAAGCATCCCCACCAGGAGTTCCTGCAGATCGACACCACCAACATCCTGTTCATCTGCGGCGGCGCCTTCGTGGGCCTCGAGGAGGTCATCGAGCGCCGCATGAACCAGAAGTCGCTCGGCTTCGGCGCCGACATCAAGGGGAAGCGCGACAAGAGGACCGGTCAGCTCCTGGAGAACGTCCTGCCCGAGGACCTGATCAAGTACGGGCTGATCCCCGAGTTCGTCGGCCGTCTGCCGGTGGTGGCGACGCTGGAGGAGCTCGACGAGGAGGCGCTGGTGCGCATCCTCCACGAGCCCAAGAACAGCCTGATCCGGCAATACCAGACCATCCTGGAGTTCGAGGGGGTGGAGCTGAAGTTCACGGACGAGGCGCTCAAGGCGGTGGCGAGCGAGGCGCTCAAGCGCAACGTGGGCGCGCGCGGCCTGCGCATCATCCTGGAAGAGCTGATGCTCGACCTCATGTACACCATCCCCTCGCAGAGGGACGTCAAGCAGATCCTCATCAACGAGGAGGTCGTCGGGAGCCGGATCCAGCCGATCATGCTGTACAAGAAGGCCGGCTGAGGAAGCCGAACGAGGCCGAACGAGGAAGAATAGAGCAAGCGAAATGTCTGCATCATCATTCGTCACCAAGAAGCGCGAGATCCTGCCGCTGGTCCCCCTGCGGGACATGGTGGTCTTCCCTCACATGATGGCCCCCTTCATCGTGGGCCGCGAGAGCTCGGTGCGGGCCCTGGAGCAGGCGCTCTCGGGAGCCACCAAGCGGATCTTCCTGGCCGCCCAGAAGGACCCCCGGATCGACGACCCCCTGCGCGACGACATCTGCGACACGGGCGTGGTCGCCACCGTCATCCAGAACCTCAAGCTGCCCAACGGCAACGTGCGGGTGATGGTCGAGGGGGTGCAGCGCGGCAAGATCCTGAGCGTCGCCGAGACGGACGGCGCCCTCGCCGTCGAGGTGGAGACCTACGAGGTCAACTACCCGATGGGCGAGGAGCTGCGGACCTACATGTCCAAGGTCCTCTCCGCCTTCGAGCAGTACGCCAAAATGTCCCACCACCTGGCGTTCGAGGGGCTGATGTCGACGCTCAAGCTCGACGACGCCGACCGCGTGGCGGACATCCTCTCGGCCCATCTGATGGTGGCCACCGCCGAGAAGCAGTCGCTGCTCGAGCTGACCAACCCCTATGAGCGCCTGCAGCGCCTTCACGACCTGCTCGACGTCGAGATCGAGAAGATCAACATCGACAAGCGGATCAACGTGAAGGTCAAGAAGCAGATGGAGAAGGCCCAGAAGGAGTACTACCTCAACGAGAAGATCAAGGCCATCCATCAGGAGCTGGGGCGCAAGGACGACCGCGGCGACGAGCTGACCGAGCTGCGCGAGAAGATCGAGAAGGCGGGCCTCCCCAAGGAAGTGAAGGAGAAGGCCGAGCAGGAGCTCAAGCGCCTGGAGGCGATGCCGCCGGTCTCGGCGGAAGCCACCGTGTCGCGCAACTACATCGACTGGCTGGTGGCGGTCCCCTGGCGCAAGAAGAGCAAGGAGCGCAAGGACCTCGACCACGCCGAGAAGGTGCTCAACGAGGACCATTACGGTCTCGAGAAGATCAAGGACCGCATCCTCGAGTTCCTGGCCGTGCGCCAGCTCGTGGGGCAGACCAAGAGCTCGATCATCTGCTTCGTCGGCCCCCCGGGGGTCGGCAAGTCGTCGCTCGCCAAGTCGATCGCGCGGGACACGGGCCGCAAGTTCGTCCGCCTGTCGCTCGGCGGCGTGCGCGACGAGGCGGAGATCCGCGGCCACCGGCGGACCTACATCGGCGCCTTCCCCGGCCAGATCATCCAGATGATGCGCAAGGCGGGGACGATCAACCCGATCTTCCTCCTGGACGAGGTCGACAAGATGTCGATGGACTTCCGGGGCGATCCGTCGGCGGCGCTGCTGGAGGTGCTGGACCCCGAGCAGAACGACTCCTTCATGGACCACTACCTCGACGTCGACTACGACCTGTCGAAGGTGATGTTCATCGCCACGGCGAACGTGACGCACTCGATCCCGCCGCCGCTCAAGGACCGCATGGAGATCATCAGCCTCTCCGGCTACACGCTGAACGAGAAGCTGGCGATCGCCGAGCAGTTCCTGGTGCCGCGGCAGCTCAAGGACCACGGCCTGTCGCCGGAGAAGATCTCCTTCGACGCCGAGGCGATCCGGGTGATCATCGAGAGCTACACCCGCGAGGCGGGCGTGCGCAGCCTGGAGCGCGAGATCGCCTCCATCTGCCGCAAGATCGCCCGCCGGGTGGTCAAGGAGGGGCCGAGCCTCGGCCTCAAGGTCACCCCGGACATGGTCTTCGAGCTGCTGGGCAAGCCCAAGTTCCGCGCCCGCCGCAAGAACGAGGAGTCGGAGATCGGCGTCGCCACCGGCCTCGCCTGGACCGAGGTGGGCGGCGAGCTGCTGGAGACCGAGGTCGGGCTGATGCCGGGCAAGGGGAAGCTGACGCTGACCGGCAAGCTGGGCGAGGTGATGCAGGAGTCGGCCCGCGCCGCGGTGTCGTACCTGCGCAGCCGCGCCGACATGTTCGGCATCGAGCCGGACTTCAACGAGAGCCTGGACGTCCATCTGCACGTGCCGGAGGGAGCGATCCCGAAGGACGGCCCCTCGGCGGGCATCACGATGGCGACCGCTCTGGTGTCCGCGTTGACCAAGATCGCCGTCCGCAAGGACGTGGCGATGACCGGGGAGATCACGCTGCGCGGCAAGGTGCTGCCGGTGGGCGGGATCAAGGACAAGGTTCTCGCCGCCTTCCGGGGTGGCATCAACGAGGTGATCCTCCCCAAGGAGAACGAGAAGGACGTCGAGGAGATCCCCACCGAGGTGCGGGAGGCGATGGATTTCCACCTGGTCGAGTCGATGGACGAGGTCCTGCGGCTGGCCCTGGACGGCACCATCGTCCCGCTGCCGAAGAAGGACGGGAAGTTCGTGGAGACGGCTCCCGACTCTCCGGTGGGCTCGGATTCCCTGGCCCATTGAATCTGACCTTGCTGTCCACGCCACGCCGCCGTGCCGGCCTCCAGAGCCGGCGCGGCGGCGGGGCGGGGAATTCAGATTGAAAAGATCGTTGCCGGTGCAACCCGGGCTCCCATTGCTCAGGCGGGGCATGTGAAGGTCGAGACCGCGGAATTCATCCGGTCCGCTCACGCGAGCGGGGACTACTTGCACGACGGGCGCCCCGAAGTCGCTTTCGCCGGGCGCTCCAACGTCGGCAAGTCGAGCCTGCTCAACCGATTGCTGGGGAGAAACGGGCTCGCCCGCATCAGCTCCACGCCGGGGCGGACGCAGGCGGTCAACTACTTCCTGGTGAACCGGCGCTTCTATTTCGTCGACCTGCCGGGCTACGGCTACGCCAAGGCCGGCAAGGAGGCGCGGCGGGAGTGGGCGGCGCGGGTCGAGGGGTACTTCCGGGAGCGGTCGCCCGCGCTGGTGGTGCTGCTGGTCGACGGCAACGTGGGGGCAACCCCATTGGACGTGCAGGCGTATGAGTATCTGTCCGGGCTGAGGACCGCGGTGCTCGTCGCCGCCACCAAGGTCGACCGCATCTCCCGGGGCCGTTGGACGATCGCCGTCCGCGACATCCGGAAGGCGCTGAATCTGAGTGAAGAGGTCCCCATCATCCCTGTTTCAGCTCGCTCAGGGGTTGGGATCAAAGAGCTCTGGGGAGCGATCGCGCCCCACCTCGAGGCGAGCACGAGATGATCCGCGATACGAAGAGGAACGACATGGCAAAATCGCAACAGAACCAGATGGAGAAGGGAAGCGCGGTCGAGGCGCTCGACATTCGGGCGCTCAAGGAGATGAGCATTTCCCAACTCACCCAGATCGGCAAGGATCTGGGCGTCGAGGGCGCCACCGGCATGCGCAAGCAGGAGCTGATCTTCAAGATCCTGCAGGCGCAGACCGAGAAGAGCGGCCTGATCTTCGCCGAGGGGGTGCTCGAGTGCCTCCCCGACGGCTTCGGCTTCCTGCGCGCTCCCGAGTACAACTACCTGCCCGGGCCGGACGACATCTATGTCTCCCCGAGCCAGATCCGGCGCTTCGACCTGCGCACCGGCGACACCATCTCCGGCCAGGTCCGCCAGCCCAAGGAGGGGGAGCGCTACTTCGCCCTCATCAAGGTCGAGGCGGTCAACTTCGAGCACCCCGAGGTCGCCCGCAACAAGATCTTCTTCGACAACCTGACACCGCTCTATCCGCAGGAGCGGATCAAGCTGGAGGTCGGCGGCGACATGTCGTCGCGGGTGATGGACCTCACCACCCCGATGGGCAAGGGGCAGCGCGCCCTGATCGTGGCGCCGCCGCGCACCGGCAAGACCATGCTGCTGCAGTCGATCGCCCACTCGGTGGAGAAGAACCATCCGGAGGCGATCCTCATCGTGCTGCTCATCGACGAGCGGCCGGAAGAGGTCACCGACATGCAGCGCTCGGTGCAGGGCGAGGTGGTCTCCTCGACCTTCGACGAGCCCGCCACCCGCCACGTGCAGGTGGCCGAGATGGTGATCGAGAAGGCCAAGCGCCTGGTCGAGCACAAGAAGGACGTGGTGATCCTGCTCGATTCGATCACCCGCCTGGCGCGCGCCTACAACACCGTCCAGCCGCCCTCGGGCAAGGTGCTCTCCGGCGGTATCGACGCCAACGCCCTGCACCGGCCGAAGCGCTTCTTCGGCGCCGCCCGCAACATCGAGGAGGGCGGGTCGCTGACGATCATCGCCACGGCCCTGGTCGACACCGGCAGCCGCATGGACGACGTCATCTTCGAGGAGTTCAAGGGCACCGGCAACTGCGAGATCCACCTCGATCGCAAGCTGGTCGACAAGCGGGTCTTCCCGGCGATCGACATCAACAAGTCGGGCACCCGCAAGGAAGAGCTGCTGATGCCGGAGAGCGAGCTGCACCGGGTGTGGGTGCTGCGCAAGGTGCTCAACCCGCTGTCCACGGTGGAGAGCATGGAGCTGCTGCTCGACAAGCTCTCGAAGACGAAGATCAATCAGGACTTCCTGAACGCGATGTCGAAGTAGCGGAGGCCGCCCGCCCTTGCCCAAGCTGCGCGTCGGCATCGTCAACTTCCTGAACAGCAAGCCGCTGGCCTGGGGGTTCCTCAAGGGCCATCACGCGGACCTGTTCGCGCCGAGCTACCATCCGCCGTCGCTGGTGGCGCGGCTGCTGGCGCAGGGGAACCTCGACATCGGTCTCATCCCGTCGATCGAGGTGCAGCGCATCCCCAACCTGCGGGTGCTCCCCGATATGTGCGTGGCGGCGCATCACGAGGTGCGCAGCGTCCTGCTGGTCTCGCGGGTGCCGATCTCCGAGGTCCGGCGCGTGGCGCTGGACACCAACAGCCGCACCTCGGCGACGCTGATCCGCGTCCTGCTGCGCGAGCGCTGGGGGCTCTCCCCCGAGTACATCCACGAGCGCCCGGACCCGGAGCGGATGCTGGCCGAGGCGGACGCGGCGCTGGTGATCGGCGATCCCGCCCTGCGGGTGGACCGCGAGCGCTACCTCATCACCGACCTCGCGGCGGAGTGGAAGGAGCTCACCGGGCTGCCGTTCGTCTTCGCCGTCTGGGCGGTGCGGCCGGAGGTCGAGATCCCGGACCTCCCCTTCTACTTCAAGAGCAGCCTGCGCTACGGCCTCTCCTCGCTCGACACCCTGGCGCGCGAGGCGGCGGCCGAGATGGGGCTCGACTCTTCCGAGGTGCGCGCCTACCTGACGGAGAACCTCTCCTTCTTCCTGCGCGACGAGGAGATCAAAGGGCTCGAGGAGTTCTACCGCCGCGCCCACGAGCACGGCCTGATCCTGGAGCCGCGGCCGATCGAGTTCTGGAAGTGATCAGGGCGTAAGGCTCAACGCGCCTCCTTCCCGTTGCGGGCTCCCACCGTGACCCGGACCTCCCGCACCTCGCCCGCCCGCAGGATGCGGAGCGTGGCCTCCTTGCCGATCGTCTCCTCGTCGAGCAGAGGCATCAGCTCGCCGGGATGCCGGAGCGGAGTGCCCTCGAAGGCGAGGATGGTGTCGCCCAGGACCAGCCCCCCCTGGCCGGCCGGGCTGTCCGGCTCGACCGAGATGACCAGCAGACCGCTCGGCTGGCTCAGCCGCTCGGCGAGGTCGCGGGGGAGACGGACGGGCTGGGTGCCGATCCCCAGATAGCCGCGCCGCACCTGGCCGTGAGAGAGCAGGGCGTCCATCACCCGCCGCACCGTCGTGGTGGGGATGACGCTGGCCGTGGCGCGATAGATCCCGGCGGTGTTGACGCCGATCACCCGTCCCCGCATGTCGACCAGGGCGCTGCCGGAGAAGCCGGTGTGGATGCCGAGGTCGGTCTGGATCTCGGCGTCGATCCGGCCGCCCATGGGGGTGCGCCAGGACTCTCCGGCGGAGCCCACGAGCCCCAGGCCGGCCCAGATCTTCCGGCCGGGGCGGCTGAGGGACATCACCAGATGCCCCGCCTTCACCTCTCCGGCATCCCCCCACTCGGGGGGCTCCGGGGTGGTCCCGGAGACCCGCAGCGCGGCGAGGTCGGTCGAGGGGTCCCGGCCCACCACGGAGGCGGTGGTGGTGTTGCCGTCTGGGAGGCCCACCTCGATGTCCTCCTCCCACTCCAGGACGTGATGGGTGGTCACCAGCACGCCGCTCGACCAGATCACGGCGCTCGACGGCCGGCGCCGCCTGCCGTGGATGCGCACCACGCCGGCGGACGCCTTGTCCACGGCTCCGGCGAGACTCTCGGAAAACTGCCAGGCGAAATCGTTCATGGGCTCTCCTTTGCTCATGGGGTCCAGAGTAGAGCTTGGCGCGAATGGGCCACATCGCCCGGATGGCCAGGGCGAGGCTAGACCTTCGGCTAGGAGCAAGGACATAAAGGACTGCAAGGACCGCAAGGACAGAGGGACCAGGTTTTTCCGTCCTTGGTTTCCTTGCAGTCCTTTGGGTCCTTTCGTCCTTTTGCTCAGAGGGTGACCAGCCCCAGCCGTATGGCCTGGACGATCGCCTCGCCGCGGCTCTGCACGCCGAGCTTGCCCAGGATGGCGTTGACGTGGAACTTGACCGTGTGGTCGCTGATGCCCAGCCGCTGGGCGATCCCCTTGTTGGGGAGTCCCTGACTGAGGAGCTGGAGCACCTCGATCTCCCGCGGGGTGAGGCTCTCGACGAGGTCCGGCGCCGGAGGGGGCGCGTCGCGGAGGAGGGCGGATACGAAGGACTCGTCGAGCACGACCAGCCCCTGGACGGCGGCGCGGAGGGCGGCGGCGAGGCTCTCGCCGTCGGCGTCCCGGGGGAGGGCCGCGCGGGCCCCGGCCGCCAGGGCCTCGCGGGCGTCCACCTCGTCGGCCACGATGGCCACGGCCGGCGGAGCCGAGGGCCCCAAACCGCGCAGCCTTTCCAACCCCGAGCGCAGGCCGAGCCCCAGGTCCCAGAGGGTGGCGTCCGGAGGGGGCTCCGGCCAGTCGTCGTCCACCCCGACCTGGCCCGCCAGGGTCAGTCCTTCGCTGTCCCGCAACAGCAGCGCGAGCCCCGTCCGCGCGAGGGGATCGTCGCTCACCACCAGCACCCGCAGCTCCTCCGATTTCCCCATCATTGGGGAGACAGGATACGGTAGAGTAGACGTGCTATGAATCTCGAGCCCTCGGGACGCCCCGTCCACCAGATTCTCGACGACGCCGTGGCCGGCCGCCGTATCTCGGCCGGTGATGCTCATACTCTGCTCCGCGAAGGCGACCTGCTCGACCTCGGGATGGCCGCCCATGAGGTGCGGAACCGCTGCAACGACCCCAAGGTCGCCACCTACAACGTCGACCGCAACATCAACTACACCAACATCTGTGTTTACAAGTGCCGCTTCTGCGCCTTCTACCGGCCGCCGGGGGACCCCGAGGGGTACCTGCTGCCGTTCGAGGAGATCGGCCGCAAGGTGGAGGAGACGCTGGCGCTCAACGGCACGGGTATCCTCATGCAGGGGGGTGTGCATCCCGATCTGCCGCTCTCCTTCTATGAGGATCTGCTGCGCTATCTGCGCTCCAATTACCCGGCCTGCCACCTCCACGCCTTCTCGCCGCCGGAGGTCAAGTTCATCGCCCGCAAGGAGCGGATGAGCTTCTACGACGTGATCGCCCGCCTCAAGGCGGCGGGGCTGATGTCGATCCCCGGCGGCGGCGCCGAGATCCTCTCGGACCCCACCCGCAAGGAGGTGCTGGCCTACCCGAAGTGCTCGGCCGAGGAGTGGATCGACGTCATGCGGCAGGCCCACCGCAACGGCCTGCGCACCTCGGCGACCATGATGTACGGCATGGGCGAGCCGCTCACCGCCCGCGTCGAGCACTTCCAGCGGGTGCGCGACCTCCAGGACGAGACCGGCGGCTTCACCGCCTTCATCTCCTGGACCTTCCAGCACGACCACACCGACATGCCCGACGTCCCCGAGACCTACGCCGAGGAGTACCTGCGGACGCTCGCCGTCTCGCGGCTCTTCCTCGACAACATCGTCCACTTCCAGACGAGCTGGGTCACCCAGGGGAAGAAGATCGGCCAAGCCGCGCTCGCCTTCGGGGCGGACGACATGGGCTCGATCATGATCGAGGAGAACGTCGTGGCCTCGGCGGGCACCTCGTACCGGATGAGCCAGGACGAGATGGAGCACCTGATCACCTCGGCCGGCTACACCCCGAAGCAGCGCACGAACCTCTACGAGCGCCTGGTCACCCGCGCGGACACGGTCGAGATGGCGCGGAAGTACCGCCACTCGCTGACCCCGCAGAACCGGGACCTGGTCTCCTCGGCGTTGCTGCCGGTGCTCGGCTAGCCCGCTTTCGCGGGGTGGATTTTTTCTCGATTGCTGGTGTTCAATCCCAGGATTGAACGGGTCGGGTTGGGGAGATTCTTGAAGGGAGCACCCTCTTGGGCAATGAGAGATACAGTACAACGGGTACTGCCGTTAATTCGGAAACCTCTGAGGACGAGGCGAGGCACGACGCCAACCCGGACCCCATGGCGAGCGGGGTGCACCCGGTCGGCACCGGCGTCGGCGCAGCCAGCGGCGCCGTGGCGGGCGCGGCGATTGGCGGGGCTGTTGGCGGCCCGCTGGGAGCGGTGGTTGGCACCGCCGTGGGTGGCGTGGCCGAGGCGGTGGTCTCCGCCTCGCAAACCGGATACAGCCACGAAGACTATCGCCCTGCATATTGGTATGGTTGGGAGGCTGCCCAGGAACATTCAGGTCGAAACTGGGTGGACATCGCGAGCAACCTGGAGAGGGGCTGGGATCAAGCCAGGGAGGGATCGAAGCTTTCCTGGAAAGAGGCGGAGCCTGCTGTACGCGAGGCCTGGGGCCAAGCCGGCTCGCTCCAGGGCCGATCAAAGCCTTCTCTCGCCGTTCCCCTCCAGCAACTGCACGATCCTCGTACAGGCCTTCTGGATGCATCGCGGATAGCCGAGTACCTCGAGTTGCCGCTAAAGCAGCTCTCCGGAGCTTTGGGGAGGAACTACAGCACGGTCCACAGGACTCCGACCGCTTCTGCCATCCAGGAGACGCTGCGCTCGATCAAGAGGAGCCTGGAGATTCTCGAGGAGGTGCTGGGCGACAAGGCGACCGTCCTTGCATGGTGGAACAGCCCCCACCCTGATCTTGGCCGGAGGACACCGATGCAGGTGTTGTTAGAAGGCCACGCCCAAGCCATCGAGGACATGCTGGAAGCCGCTCTGGAGGGGATCCCTTCCTAGTGCTTCCGGAGAACGAGCTTCGGGATGCGCTCCTCGGCTTGGCTCTGATCTCGGTACATGGGCCTTGGAGTCGCGCCATCAAGTTTGAGTACTTGCAGCAGAAAGATCCTCAACCGCTTTGGGCCGGAGGATTGGTCCAGTACGGTGCGCGCTTCATTCCCAAAGGGGGATTTGACGGCGTTCACCTGGCCTCTGATCCGTTTACAGCCATCCTTGAGGTCGAAGCTGTCTTCATAACGGCTGCGGGAAGAGTCGTCTCAGACATCAATCCTCCCTGGACATGGGTGACTGTGGAGGGGGTGGTTGAGAACGTCGTTGATCTCACAGACTCAGTACTCTGGGACAGGTTCGTACCAGTGAGTCCGAGCTCACCGGTAATTGGAGGCCTGGTCAGGATCGCCATCTCCGAGGGGAAGGGCCACTACCGCCGACCCAGGTTTTCGGCAAGATCGCCTATGAGACGGGCAGGGTGTTCGGCATAAGCTATCCCTCCGCCAAGAACACAGGCAAGGGAGTGAATCTGGTGGTTTTTCCTAATCGGCTCCAGAAGGGTGGGAACAGCTATTTGCAGGTGTATGACCCGAAGAAGCTCCTGAACCAGAGATTGCCCTGACCTGCTGCTCTGGTCAGGATCGTCCAGCTGATGTGGAGCTCCGCTCGGCCGGCGGCTCCCCCTGCGCACACCGGATCACGGTCCCCTCTCCGCCTGTAGAGCCCGGCGTATAGGAGCGTCCTGGGGCAGCCCTGTGCAGTCGACGATCCGCGCGAAGCGGGGATCTCCATGGAGGGGATCGAACACCGGCTCCACGGGAACGAAGTTGAACATGATCCCTTCGCCGCCGTTCCGGCACTGTTGCTCCAGAAACCCGAGCGCTTCCTCGGTTCTGCCGGCTACCGAATTGACAGTCGCCAGATCGTAGGAGTGGGGGCCAGGAAACTCCTTGAGCTTCCCGGCAACCCAGAATACCCGCCAATTCAGGAATTCCTGAAGAGACTGGATCTGTTCCGTGGAGGCCCCCTCTCCGAGGTATTTCATCTTCATCTTCAGGGCCTCCAGGGCGGCCCCTTCGTCACCCCGTTTCATCGAGCCGTAAATAAGAACGTGGTACGACCAGGATCGGCCGTACTGCGCGACGGCGGGGATGGATTCCTGGGTCATGTCCAGAAGCTTGAGCGTATTGCGGGCCTGGAGGGTGGCCTCGTCATAGCGGCGGGCGAGATAGAGGAACCAGGAGTAATCGGAAGCGATCATCATCGAAGCGGGGTCGAGCTCGCGGGCTCGTTCAACGGCGGCGATGGCCTCGTCGTGCCGTCCCAGGGCCGCGAGATAGGCGGCATAGGCGTAATGGGTCTCCGCGTCGCCAGGAGCCAACGCCACCGCTTGCCTGTACTCGGCTCCAGCGAGTTGCCGGTCGAGGAGGTCCTTGAAGAGCACGTCTCCCAGGGCGAGATGGCCCTCGGCGAGTTGGGGATCGAGCTCCAGGGCCTTCCGGGCGGCGGCCAGGCTGGCGGGGCCGTCCTCCCGAGGCGGACGCCCCCGCGACACCCGCGCGCGGGCGAGCCCGGCATAGGCGCGCGCGAACCGGTCGTCGAGCAGGGTCGCCTCCTGAAGGCTGGTGACCGCTTCGTCAAAATTTCTCTGCCGGACGAGGTAGATCCCGCGCAAATACGCCTCGTAGGCCTCCTTCCTGGGCTTGGCTGCCGGCGCGGTGACGGCCGGAAGGGGGAGCCGCAGCGCACCGGCCACGCCGTGGACGATCTCTCCATAGACGAGAGGGGCCTCGGCCAGCTCCGTCGCCGGGCCCTCCTGATGCCAGAGGGCCTTCCCGTCGGTGGTCGTGAGCCGGGCGTCGATCCGGAGATGCCCCCCCGAGGTGTCGACGTCTCCCGTGAGCAGGTAGGTCGCGCCGAGCTCCTCTCCAGTCTCTCGCGCGCTCTTGTGGCTCCCCTGATAGGCCAGAAGGGACGTCGGGGCGATCACCTCGACCTCATGGGGGAGCTCCCGGGTCAGCTCGGCCGTGAGCGCCTCCGTCACCCCGCCGCAGACCTGCCGGTCGGCTGGGCCCGAGTCACGGCAGGCCAGAGGGAGGACGGCGAGACGCGCATTCTGGGAGGCGGCGGGGAAACGGCTCGCGATCAGGAAGACCAGCAGGACGAGCGCCACGGCGGTGACCGAGAGCCCCGTCAGCAGCGGCCACCTCCTCTGGGCTCGCCGTGGCGGGGGCTCCGCCGGGACGGGGACGCCGTTTCCGTTCGTCCCCTCCTCCATCCGGACCGGCCGCAGGAAGCGGTACCCCCGCCGGGGGAGGGTCTCCAGGTAGCGGGGAGAGGTGGCGGAGTCCCCCAGGGCCCGGCGGATCTGCTTGACGCAGAAGTTGAGGCTGGCGTCGAAGTCGACGAACGACTCTCCCCAGATGAGCTGGCGGATCTCCTCGCGGGCCACCACCTCGCCGGAACGGCTGGCGAGCAGCCCCAGCACCCTGGCCGGCTGCGGCTGGAGCGTGGTCACGGGCGAGCCGTCCCGGAGGAGCTCGCCGCTGTCGAGCCGGAGCTCGAAGTCGTCGAACAAAAGTCGCGAAGGCGGAGCCATATCTCTTCTACGTTCCTCCCGCCGTTCGGTTCTGGCTCTCTCCGAGCCGGCTCATGGACGGCTCATCCTCCGCTCATGTCGCGTCCCCCCGCGCGGCCCTACCGTGGGCTATGGAGGTCCACGACGCATGAGCGACTTCAACGTATCCGCCGGTGAGCTCCCGGGCATCAACGTTTCCTGGCTCTTCAGGAGCTCCCTTCTCGGCATTACCCTCTGGGACTGCTCGGCTGGCAGGCGGGAGCTGTCCGAGGAGCGCCATCAAGCCTGGCACGTCGTCAGCTTCGTCCATTCGGGAGCTTTCGTCCTGCATTCCCGAGGCCGGTCGGCTGTCATCGATGCCACCGCGGTCCTGCTGCACAACCCGGAAGAGCCCTTCCGGTCCGAGCACCCGTTCGGCTGTTGTGATCACGGGAGCTCCATCGTCATCCAGCGGGAGCTGCTGCCCGACCTGCTGAGCCCGGATGCGCGGTTCCCGGCGACTCACGTCCAGGGCCTCTTCCGGACCCAACTGCTCCAGCGTCTGCTGGTACACAGCCTGCGGAACGGGGAGCCGCGGGAGGCGATGGCGGTCGAGGAGGCCGCTCTCAAAGTTCTGCGCAAGGTGCTCGGGGGGGATGCTCAGGCGAGCTCCGCCGTCCCCCGCCAGTCATCCGGCCGCGCCCGCCGCAACTACGCCGAAGATGCCAAGGCCCTGCTGCAACAGCGTTTCCGCGAACGGCTGCAACTGGACGACATCGCCCGCTCGCTCTACGTCTCCCCCTACCACCTCTGCCGGCTGTTCCGGGAGGAGACCGGGGTGCCGATCCACAGCTATCTGAACCGGTTGCGGCTGCGGGAGGCGCTGGAGCCGATCGCCGAAGGGAAGACCGATCTGAGCGAGCTGGCGGCCGGCCTCGGCTTCTCGAGCCACAGCCACTTCACCGCCGCCTTTCGCAAGGAGCTCGGGCTTTCCCCCCGGGAGGTGAAGAAGCTGGCGGCGGCCCGCATCCCGGAGGTGGTGCGCGCGCTCGATCTGTAGATGCGCTATTCCCAGGGGATGTCCGGCATCCGCAGCCGCTCGACCTCGCGGCCGTCCTCCAGCACGGTGCGCTGGAGGATCTCCTCGACGTCGTCCACCGTCACGCCGCGGTACCAGAGGTTGAACGGCCAGACGGCGACGGTGATCCCCTGGCTGCAGTGCTTGAGGCAGCCGGTGCGGGTGACCATGACGCGGTCGCGGATCCCGAGCTCCTTCACCCGGTCCTTGAAGCGGTGGTAGACCTCCAGCGACCCCCGGGGGGCGCAGCTCGGCTTGGCGCTCTCCGGCGGGCGCTCGTTGAGGCAGACGAGGATCTGGATCCGGGGGTGCGGCATGGGGGGATCATAGCGGATAGAATGCGCGGGTCCCCCGGAGGAGCTCGACTCTTGCCCCGACCGTCCGCCCTCGTCCTGCTGGCGCTCGCCACCCTGGCGTCGCTCGCCGCCTTCCTGGGCTCCCCCCTGGCGCCCTGGCTGGCGGCGTTCGGCGGCGCCACGTTCCCCGTCGCCCTGATCGCCCTCGGCGCGTCGCGTCAAGGCCGGCCGGGGAGCCTGACCCTGCCGCTGGCGCTGCTCTGGCTGCTGTTGGCCGGAGGGCTCGCCACCGTCCTGGCCCTTCCCGCGGGGGGGCCGGACGTGGCCGGGCTGCCGCTCGCCACGGCGCTGATGATCTTCGTCCTCGTCCCCGTCCCCCTCCTGGGACTGGGCCTGCTCTATGCCCTCTCCTTCGGCCGGCTGGGGGTACGGGAGGAGGATCTCGACCGGATGCGGCGGCTGCGCCGTTCCGGAGGGGACTCATAGGGGGGACGGATGATGCCGGTCCTCGATCGCCCGCTGATCGTCGTCTCGACGCTGGTCTATTTCGCGGCCTGTCTGGGGCTGGGGATCTGGGCGCTGCGCCGCACGCGGAGCCCCCACGACTTCTGGGTGGCGCGCCAGGGGCTGGGGGTGGTGGTGACCGGCCTCGCCACCATGGCGGCGGCGTTCAGCGGCTTCGTCTTCCTGGGCGGCCCGGGTCTGACCTACCGCATCGGGCTCTCGTCGCTGTTCATCAACCTGTCGATCGGCTTCACCCCCGCGCTCCTCGCCTGGGTGCTGGCCAAGCGGCTGCGGCTGCTGGCCGAGGTGCGGGAGGTCTACACGATCCCCGACGCCTTCCTGGCCCGCTACGGCAGCCGGGGGGCGTCGGGCGCGGCGGCGGTGGCCGTCTTGATCGGGGTCGTCGGCTATCTGGGGACGCAGCTCCTGGCCATGGGCACCCTGCTCCAGGCGGTGCTGGGGTTGAGCCTGCCGGCCGCGGTGGGGGCCGGCCTCGCCGTCCTCCTCTTCTACAGCGTGGCCGGCGGGATGATGGCGGGGGTCTATACGGACGTCTTCCAGGGGGCCCTGATGGTGCTGGCGGCGGTGGCGGTGTTCGGCTACGCCATGTCCGCCGGGGGTGGTTTCAGACAGGTGGTGCACAGCATCGCGGCCTCCCCCCGGTTCGGGCGGCCGTTCCTGGAGCCCCTCGGCAAGACCCCGGCGCTCACCGCCTTCGGGTTTTTCTTCGTCTTCGGCATTGGCGTGCTGGGCCAGCCGCACATGCTCAACAAGCTTTACATGATCCAGGACCCCCGCCGCCTGCGCTGGCTGCCGCTGGTGCTCGGCCTCTCCCAGACCCTCTGCCTGCTGATCTGGCTGGGGCTGGGTCTCGCGGTGCCGGCCCTGGTGGCGCAGGGGAAGCTCGCGCCGCTCGCCAGGCCGGACGCCGCCGCGCCCGCCTTCCTCCTCGGCTTCGCGCCGGAGCCGCTGGCGGGGCTGGCCGTGGCGGCCATCCTGGCGGCGATCATGTCCACCGCCGACTCCTTCATGAATCTCGGCGCGGCGGTCCTGGTGCGCGATCTCCCACGCGCCTTTCGCCGGCAGGTGGGCAACGAGCTGCTCTGGGGACGCATCGCGACCTTCGGCGTCACCCTCGCCGCGGCGGCGTTGGCGCTGGGCTACAACGATCTCATCGCCCTTCTCGGCACCTTCTCCTTCGGCACCTTCGGCGCCGCCCTGGCGCCGGCCCTGGCCGTGGGGCTCAACTGGCGGCGGGTCACCGCGGCGGCGGCCACCGCCTCCGTGATCACCGGCATGGCGCTCAACCTCGGGCTGGAATTCCTGGCCCGCCAGACGTTTTTCCCCGCGCTCCCGAAGCCGCCGCTGCCGCCGGGAGCGCTCCCCACGGCGCTGTCGCTCGCGGCCTCCTTCGCCGTCCTGCTGGCGGTGACGGCCTGGACCGGGCGGCGGGAGCCGGCCCTTCCCGAGGACATCTCGGCGGTGATGGAGGCCTGATCGATGACCGAATCCGGAAGCGTCCGATTTCTGGTCAACCCCTCCTCGGGCCGCGGCACGGGGAGGGCCCATCTCGACCACCTCCGCGTCCTCGCCTCGAAGCTGGGGGCCGGGCTGTGCGTCTCGCGCAAGGTCTCGGACCTGGCGGAGCAGGCCCGGCGGGCGGCCGAGGACGGGGTGGAGCGGCTGCTCGTGGCGGGCGGGGACGGCACGATGCACTACGCCGTCCAGGGGCTGGCCGGGACCTCCTGCGCCCTGGGGGTGATCCCCCTCGGCAGCGGCAACGACCTCGCCGGAACCCTGGGAGCTCCGCCCGACCTCGACGCCGCCGTGGAGCGCGCGGTGAGCGGGGAGATCCGCCGCATCGACCTCGTCCGGGTCGGGGAGACCATCTCGGCGAGCTACGCCGGGGTGGGCTTCGACTCCGAGGTCACCCGCTACGCCAACGAGGTGAAATTTCTGCGCGGGCCCCTGATCTATTTCTACTCCGTGATCCACACCCTGATCACCTTCGTGCCGCCGCGGATGCGGGTGGTCTGGGACGGCGGCGAATTCGAGGGGAAGGTGATGTTCACCGTGGTCAACAACCTCCCCCGCTTCGGAGGGGGGATGCGCATCGCCCCCGACGCGCGGATCGACGACGGGCTGCTCGACCTGGTGATCGTCAAGGAGATCCCGAAGAGCACGCTGCTCTCGGTCTTCCCCAAGGTCTACAACGGCAAGCACGTCGGCCACCCGGCGGTGCGGATGGCGCGCACCACCCGGGCCGAGATCACGATCGACCGCGCCATGATGATGTACGGAGGCGGGGAGCCGTTGCGGGAGGTGAAGGCCGGGGAGCCGGTGGCGGTGGAGGTGGTGCCGGGCGGGCTGGCGGTGGTGGGGAAGAAGAACACGGACTAAACACGGACAAACAGGGACGAACACCCCCGGGCCGTCCCTGTTCGTCCGTGTCTGTCCGTGTCAGTCCGTGTTCCCTTTCACCTTGAACTCCACCCCCTGGGCCAGGGGCAGGTCGGCCCCCCAGTTGAGGGTGCAGGTCTGGCGGCGCATGTAGGCCTTCCAGGAGTCGGAGCCGGCCTCGCGGCCGCCGCCGGTGTCCTTCTCGCCGCCGAAGGCGCCGCCGATCTCGGCCCCCGAGGTGCCGATGTTGACGTTGGCGATGCCGCAGTCGCTGCCGGTGGCGGCCAGGAACCGCTCGGCCGAGCGCATGTTGAGCGTGAAGATGGCCGAGGAGAGCCCCTGCGGCACGTCGTTGTGGACACGGATCGCCTCGTCGAGGTCGGCGAATTCCATTACATAGAGGATGGGGGCGAAGGTCTCGTCACAGGTGATGGGGAGCTGCCGCGGCACCTCGACCAGGGTGGGCTCCACGAAGAAGCCCGGCCGGTCGATCCGCCGGCCGCCGTAGAGGATGCGTCCCCCCTCGGCCTTCGCCCGCTCCAGGGCCGCCATCATGTTGTCCACCGCCGGCTGATCGATCAGCGGCCCCATCAGGGTGCCGGGCTCCAGCGGATCGCCGATCGGGATCGAGCCGTAGGCCTGCACCAGCCGGCGCTTCATCTCGGCCGCGATCCCCTTGTGGAGGAAGAGCCGGCGGGTGGTGGTGCAGCGCTGGCCGGCCGTGCCCACGGCGGCGAAGAGCACGGCGCGCAGGGCCAGATCGAGATCGGCGTCGTCCATCACCAGGATGCCGTTGTTGCCGCCCAGCTCGAGGAGCGTGCGGCCCAGGCGGTCGGCCACCACCTTGCCCACCTCGCGCCCCATGCGGACCGAGCCGGTGGCGGAGATCAGGGGGACTCGCCGGTCGGCGACCAGGCGCTCGGAGACGCCGGTGCGGCCGCCGAAGACCAGGTTGAAGATCGGCGGCGCGCCGTTCGCCTTGAGCACGCGGTCGGCGATGCGGGTGACGGCGATGGCGGTGAGGGGCGACTGGTGGGAGGGCTTCCAGATCATCGAGTCGCCGGCGATCGCGGCCACCGTGGCGTTCCAGGCCCAGACGGCCACCGGGAAGTTGAAGGCGGTGATGATCCCCACCGGGCCCAGCGGATGCCACTGCTCGTACATCCGGTGCTTAGGCCGCTCGGAGTGCATGGCGAGGCCGTAGAGCTGGCGCGACATGCCGACCGCGAGGTCCGCCATGTCGATCATCTCCTGCACCTCGCCCAGCCCCTCGGAGAGGATCTTGCCCACCTCCAGGCTCACCAGCCGGCCGAGCTCCTCCTTGTGGCGGCGGAGCTCTTCGCCGAGCTGGCGCACGACCTCCCCCCGGCGCGGCGCCGGCCAGGTGCGCCACTCGCGGAAGGCCTCCGCGGTGACGGCGGCCACCCGTTCGTAGTCGTCGAGGGTGGCCATCCGCACGGCCGCGATCGGCTCGCCGGTGGTGGGATTCAACGAATCGACCCGCTCGCCGTGGGTCTGGATCCAGGCGCCGTCGAAAGCGCCGGGGTTTTCGGCTTCGATCCCCAGGGAATCGAGGATCTGGGACACGCTGCTATCAATATTCTCTTCAGTCGGGGCGATCATGAGATGTCTCCTGGAAGGTGCTGCCGGACGAGACAGGATATCGCATCGCCTAGAATGCCGCACGATGTACGGCCTGATTCCCCCCCTGCTCCTCATCCTCTTCGGCGCCTGGTGCGGGACGTTCGCCTGGGGACCGTCCTGGCAGGCGAGCGCCGCCGGGGCGCTGGCGCTGCTGGGGTCTCTGCTCTGGATCGCGCCCTCCTGGCGGGACCCCCTGAGGCTGGGCGCGATGGGGCGCCTGCTCCCCTGGGCGCTCTGGATCGCCGCGGCGGCGAGCGCCTGGGCCTCGCCGGTGCCGCGGGCGGGGTGGGTGGCGCTGATCCTGTTGCCCGCCTTCCTGGTCCTGCCCGCCGTGGTCGAGCGCTGCTGGCGCCGGGAGGAGGACCGCCGGCGAGGCCTGCGGGCCCTGGCCCTGACCGTGGCCGGCGTCGCGCTCTGGGCGCTGGTCGACTGGCTGGCGCTCGGCTCCCCACGGCCGGCCATGCCCCTCGGCCATCACAACCTGCTCGCCGCCTGGCTGGTGATCCTGCTGCCGCTGGCGGTGCTGCCGGCGCGGGAGCCCGGCCCCTGGCGCTTCCTGGGGCTCGCCGCCGGCGGGCTCGCGGCGGGGACGGTCCTGGCCAGCCGCTCGCTGGCGGGGTGGGCGGCCCTGGGGGTGGCGGCGCTGCTCGCCTTCGGTCTGCGCACCGGCCGCTCGCGGCAATGGCGGGCGTGGCTCGCGCTGCTGGCCGCGGCTCTGCTCGTCTCCCTCGTCCAGCTGCCGCGGGTGTTGCGGATCGTTTCCGGTATGGACACCTCGGCCCAGGCCCGGGGCGCCTATCTGGCGGCGGGGGTACGGGGGTTCCAGGCGCGCCCGCTGCTCGGCTGGGGGCCGGGGGCCGTGCCGTGGACGGCGGCGGCCTTCCTCGATCCGGTGCCGCGGGTGAACCCCTGGGGGGAGTCGGTGGGGGAGCTCCACTCCCTGCCCGCGCAGCTCGGCTACGAGCTGGGCGCGACGGGCCTGCTGCTGGTGGCGGGGCTGGTCGTCCTCTTCTTCGTGCGGCGGATCGCCGAGCGGGAGGAGGGGCGGGACCCGGCGCTGCTGCTGGGCGGGCTCCTCGGCCTCGGCGGCGGCGCCGTGGCCGCGCTGGGCAGCGGCGCCGTGGCGGTGACCGCGCTCCCCCTGGCCGCCGCGGTCGCCGCCGGCGCGGCGCTCGCCGGGAGCGGCCGCGGGAAGGAGCGGAGCCCGCGGCTGCCGGTGCGGATCTACGCCCTGGCCGCGCTGGCCGCCCTCGCGCCGCTGGAGCTCGCCCGCTGGCATTACGACCGGGGACGGATCGCCGACGGCCTGGGAAAGCCTCTCGCGGCCGAGGCGGAGCTCGCGGCGGCGGCGCGGCTCGATCCCCGCTTTCCGCTCTATCCGATGCGGCTCGCCCTGCTGCGCGCCCGCAGGCCGGAGGAGCAAGGCCCCGCCGCCGCTCTCGCCCTCGGCGCCGCGCGGCTGGGCGGAGCCACCCCCTCGCTCTGGCTGGTGGCGGGCGTCCTCGGATATTCGGCGAGAGAGCCCTGGGCCGGTCCTGCCCTGGAGAAGGCCTGCGCCCTCGATCCGCTCGATCCCTTCCCGCCGTTCTACGCCATGCTCGTGAGGCGCGCGGAGGGCGACGCTCCGGTCGCGGGGGCCCAGGCTCTGCTGAATCAGCCCCAGCTCGCGGCGGCGATCTTCTGGGAGCGCCGTCCCGATCTCCGGGCCGCGGCGCTGGCGGCGGTCCGCGGCTGGCCGGGGGTGGACGACGGCTGGAAGCAGGCCCTCTTCGCGGCGGTTCCGCCGCCGGGCGTCGCCGCCGGGCCGGTCTCCCAGACGGTGTTGAGGATCGACACCGAGGAACGGGAGTCGACCTCGCTCACCGCCTTCCGCCGCCGTCCCTGGCCCACCGAATGGGGTCTCATCCAGGTGCGGACGGAGGCCTGGGACCGCCTGCACATCCCTCCCGCGGCGGCCTCGAAGGGCACCTCGCCCCGGTTCTACGCCGCCGCTCCCTGCCGCCGCCGCCGCTCACTCTCTGGGCAGGCTCTGCTCACGCCTTGAGCGAATTTGGGTCTGCTTTCCGATCTCCACAAAGCCTGTGGAAAAGCTTGTGGGAAAAACCGGTTCGTCACAGAAAAACCTCCGGTGTGACAGCGGTTTACCCCACTTTGCCCAGTTTTTTGTGCAGTCGTAATAAGTGGTTTCAGATCAAGGGGTTGAAAAATCTTTCCCGCCTGGGGGGCGAGCTTTTGTCGGAAATACCCCCGAGGCGAGAGCAGAATTTCCACAGCCGCGGAGGCGCGTCCGACCTCAGCGGTGGTAGATCTCGGAGACGAACGGTCCCGCCATGAAGTGGGCGGGGTCGATCTGGCTCTGCAGCACGACCCCCTGAGGCTCCTCGATGAGGAGGAGACGGGCCGACTCGGCGAGGCCGGCGGTGGTCGTCGACTGGATCGCCTTGAGCGTGCGGGCGCCGACCCGGCTGGGGCGGACGAGGAGGTATTTTTCCAGGCGGTGCCGGGCGCCGCCGGCCCCGTGCCCCTCGACCCCGGCGTAGATCACCACCAGGTCGTCCTCCAGGAAGGGGACGGACGTCTCCATGCGGTCCTGGAGATAGGGGATCGGATCCTGGCCCGCCGGCGCTTCGGCCAGGGTCCGCTCGACCCAGGCGTAGTGGCCGGGGTAGCGCAGGGTCTTGTAGTCGAGATGGCGGACCTTGCCCGCCAGCGCGACCGGCAGGTCGGCCGCGCCGCCGGAGGTGAGGTCCTCCTCGTAGGTGACGCCGGCGATGACCACCGTGCGCCGCTCCGAGAGCGACGGCCGGGTCGTGCGCTGGAAGTCGCGGACCACGGTGGCGGGCTTGACGTACTCGGTGGCGACCCCGCTCGGGCTCCAGGTGAAGCCGTAATAGTGTGGCGGCCGGGCCGTGGTGGTCAGGGCGCCCACCCGCATCTCCAGCCGGTCGGCGCCGTCGGTCCCCTGCTCGCGGCAGAAGCGCTGGTAGAGGCTGTGGCCGAGCACGTTGACGTAGCCGGGGGCGAGGCCGGTCTGGAGGAGGAAGCCGCGCGCGGACCCTCGAGCGATCTGCTGGATCTCCTCGGTCTCCTCCACGTGCTCGGTGAGGTTCGCGTAATGGAGGTCGTGCTGGCGGGCGAGGCGCGCCATGCGGGGGGCCTCCTTGCCCGGCAGGCAGTCGAGCAGGATGTCGGCCTTCGCCAGCGCCTCGTCGAGCTCGGCGCTCGTCCCTTCCAAGGGCAGATGGAAGGCGTGGACCTCGCCCGGCTTGAGCGATCCCTCGCGGATCCAGGCGGCGGCGGCCCTGGCCCGTTCGGCGTTGGCGTCGCCGAGAAGTAAGTCCACCTCGAAGTCCCCGAGCTCCCGCAGCAGGAGGCCCACGGCGCTGCCCATGCCGCCGGCCCCGGCGATCACGACCTGGTGTTTCTTGCTCATATCGGCACAGTCCTGTCCAGGCGCTCCACTGGAGCCGCCCGCTGGTTCGATCCAATCGATGGGGGGTCAGAAGCGGTGGATGCCCGCCCCCGGAGGAAGCCGCGGCATCCTAACACCCCCTCTCGAAGGGGGTCAACGAACGTCGGAGCCGACGCGGCGGCGGACGGGCGCGCCGGCGAGGGCGGTCTTGTTGCGCCCCGTCTCCTTGGCCACGTACATGGCCGCGTCGGCCAGGCGGAGAAGGGTGCTCTTGCTCGCCTCCAGCGAGAGGTCGGGCTCGAGGTGCTGCCGCAGGGTGGCGACGCCGATCGAGCAGGTGATCCCCTTGAGCGAGAGCGCATCGGGCTGGATGTCCCCCGGGCCGTCGCAGAAGGTGGTGGCCACGATCTCCGCGCGCACCTCCTCCGCCACGTCGATCGCCCGCTCCAGGTCGGCCCCGGGGAGGAGCAGCACGAACTCGTCGCCGCCATAGCGGGCGGCGATCCCGCCGGCCCGCTTGACGTTGCGGCGCAGCAGGTGCCCCACCTCGCGCAAGACCTGACTGCCGGCGAGGTGGCCGTGCGTATCGTTTACATGTTTGAAGTAGTCGAGGTCGAGGAAGAGCAGCGAGAGGTCTTGGCTCCCCTCCTTGCAGCGGCGGATGGTGTCCGCCAGGGTGATGTGCAGGTAGCGGTCGTTGTAGAGCCCGGTCAGGTTGTCCCGCTTGGCGATCTCCTGCGCCTGGCGGCCGTCGAGCACGTTCTGGATCGAGATCGAGATGTAGCCGGCGAAGATCTCCAGGAGGTTGCGGTCCTCCTGGCTGTAGCCCGGAGCGTCGCGCCGGTTGATCAGCTCCAGCACGCCGCAGACCTCCTGCCCGATGCGGATGGGGATGGCCACCAGCGACTCGGTCTGGTAGCGGGTCTGCTCGTCCATCCCCCGGTAGAAGAACCGGTCGCTCGGCGCGTAGGGGGTGGAGTAGGCCTCGCCCGTGAGATAGACCCGGCCGGCGATCCCCTGGTCGGCGGGGATCGTGGCCCCCACCAGGCAGGAGGACTTCTCGCCGAAGGCGGCGATGAAGGTCAGGGTGTTCTGTCGTCGATCCTCCTTTTTGTCCGAGGGGTCGTCGAGGAGGATCGAGCCGGCGGCCGAGGGGACGAAGCCGTTCGCCCGGCGCAGCACCTCGACCAGGTTCTCGGCGAGGCTCAGCTCCAGCGGGAAATTGGGGTTCGCCCGCCGCCTTTCCAGGAAGCGCTCGAGCTGCACAGGCTCCAGGCTGTGGTAGGCGTCCGGTGTGCTGAAAGCTTCTTCCGGCAGCATGCTGACCCGCACGAGCGCCTCACTCAGGGACGACGTCATCCTGCCCTTCACCACGACTCCAACGGAAACAATAAGAGGACGATACCAGAGTTTGCGCCGGGGTTCTACCGCATCTACGACAACCTGCGGAGGAGGCGGCGGCAGCGGGCGAGCGCGTCGGCCCGCAGGGCGTCGGTGGTCGAGAGCTGGGGGGCGAAGCGGAGGTACCGCAGGTCCTCGATCAGCAGGTCGAGCTCGTCGAGCGCCTCCCCGTCCACCCCCTGCCCGGCCAGCAGCTCGCGCCAGCGCGAGGGGGGCGTCTCCCGCGGCACCCCCCAGCGGCGGTGGAGGAGCTCGCGCCAGGCCTCCTCGATCCGCACCGCCATCTGCCGGGGCCGCTCCTCGGCCCCGGCCTGGCGCAGCGCCTCTTCCAGCCGGTGGGCCTCCTCGCCCTTACTCTCGCCCTTACTCTCGCCAATACCGCCGCCGTTGCGCGCCGACCGCTGGCGGACCAGGGCGACGACCAGCCCGAGCCCCCACGGCAGGGCCACGAGCCAGGGCAGGACGGGCGACCAGCGGCGGTCCTGGAGGCTCGCCGTCCGGGTGGCCGGCGCGCCGGGCGCGGGCTTCGCGGCCGGCGGGGCCAGCACGGCCAAGGCGAGGTCCGGCGCGGCCGCCACCTGGTAGCGGCTCTCGGCGGGATCGAAGTAGGTGATCTTCGGCGCGTCGAAGGTGAAGCGGCCGGCGCGCTCGGGGACCACGGCGTAGCGCCAGATCCGGGTGCCGCGCACGGCGGTGCCGTTGAGGTCGTCCTTCCCCTCCTGCTGCGGCGGCAGGAGGGTGAGCCCCGGCGGGGTCTTGAGGCGGGGCTCCTGGATCCCCTGGAGATTGCCGACGCCCGAGAGGCGCACCGTGAGGGTGGCGGCCTCGCCGAGGCAGACCTCCCTCGGCTCGAGCTGGGCCGCGAGCGAGATCTGCCCCACGGCCCCGCCGAACCCCGGCGGCGCGGGGGGGAGCGGCTGCACGTCCACCGTCTGCGCCGGGGTCTGCAACCGCACCGACTCGGGACGGGCGATCGCCGGGCCGAAGAAGAACGAGCGGTCGTAGCGCTCCACCGTCAGGTCGATGGTCGCCGGCTCCAGCCGGTAGGGGCCGGGGCGGAGCGGGAAGAGCGCCTTCTTGAGCAACGGCACCCGGCCGTAGCGCCGGCCGTCGAGGTCGATCATCTCCGTGGGGAGCTGCTGGGGGAGCGGGATGTCGCGCACCCAGAACCCGCGGAAGGTGGGGAGCCCGCTGGGGACGATGCCGGCGATGTTCTCGCGCGTGTAGAGATAGATCGTGTACAGCACCTGCTGGCCCACCACGGGCCGGGCCGGCTGCACCTCGGCGCGCAGGAACACGTCGGGCTGCTGCGGCTCCCGCCGCCACGGATTGGGCATGCGGCCGAAGAAGCGCTGGAAGGGGTCGTCCTCGTCCGGCGCGCCGTGGGGGAGGCGCTGGATCTGCCCCGTGGGCTCCTGCTGCACCTTGATCTCCGTGGCGGGCAGACGCCGCACCTCGTCGTCGAGATGGACCACGATCGCGCGCACCCGCGCCTTGCCCAGCCCCAGGGGGCGGACCTGCCAGGAGACCCGCAGGGTGCGCGACAGGTGGCCGTTGCTGAAGGTCATGTCCTCGTACTTCGAGGAATTCCCCAGGATCTCCAGGTTATCCATCTCGAAGTCCGGGTGGAAGCGCAGGCTGGAGAAGCCGTCGCCGTGCATCTCGATGGTGAACGTCGCCGTCTGGTCGATGCCGATCGTCTCGGGCTCCAGCGTCGCCTTGAGCTCCACGGCCGCGGAGGCCGGGAGGGCGAAAAGGAACAGGAAGAGGATCGCGACCCCTCCGTAGAGACGCCCCGTGGGGCGTCTCCGACGGCGCAGCCGGCGATACCGCCCCGGAGACGCCCCACGGGGCGTCTCTACAGTGGGGTGGCGGAGGGACCTCACCAGTCCTTCCCCCGCGCCGCGTTCTGGCGGGCCCGTTTGGCCGCCTGGTCCCGGCGCTGCTGGCGCTCCAGTCCCTCGACCGCCGAGAGCACCGAGGCGGCCTCGCGGGCGCTCATGTCCGGCTGGTTGCGGAACTGCGGCAGGCGGTCGTCCTGCCCCTCGCCCCCCTTCTGCGGCTGCCCCTGCTCTCCCTCCCCCTGCTGCGGCCGCGCCTGCTGCTGGGCGCCCGGGGACTGGTTGCCCGGCTTCTGCTGCGGGTTCCCCTGCCCCGGCTGATTCGACGGCTGCTGATTCTGCTTCTGCTGTCCCCGCGAGCCGGAGGGGTTCCCCCGGCCGCCCATCCGCTGCTTCTGGGCCTCGCGCAAGGCCAGCTCCAGGTTGTGTTTGGCGTCCTGGTTCGCCGGCTGCTCGCGCAGGGCCTCCTTGTAGGCCTCCACGGCGCCGTCGGCGTCGCCGGCCGCCAGCCGCGCGTTCCCCAGGTTGTAGTGGGCCGCGGGCGAGAGCCCGGGCTCCGCCCCCTTGGCGGCCTTCTCCAGCAGCGAGACGGCCCGCCGCGAGTCCCCGGCTCCCAGGTGGACCGTGCCGGCGTCGTACTGGACGGCAGGATCGTTCGGCGCCAGCCGCTCCGCCGTGTCCGCCGGCTCCACACCCTGCTTGGCCTTGCCCTTCTGATACTCCTGGATCGACCGCTCCGTCCGCTCCCGCGGGTTGTACATCCAGCGCTCGACCCAGGCCGGGAGGTGCGGATGCCAGGGGAGGGAAGGGAGGGCGAGGCCGGCGAGGAGGAGGATGGGAAGGACGTGCGAGCGGGCGACCAAACCCTCACCCCTGCCCCTCTCCCGTCCCCTCCCGCCCTCCCTCGCCGGGAGAGGGGAAATCCGATCCGATCTCTGTCCTTGATTTCTCCCTCCTCTCCCGGTGAGGGAGGGTGGGAGGGGACGGGAGAGGAGGGCCGGGGAGGTGAGGGTCTCCGGCAGGAACGGTCCCACCCCCAGATACACCAGCAGCGCCAGCACCGCCAAGGCGAGCGGCCACTGGAAGCGCTCCTCCAGCGTGCTCAGGCTCTGGCTCTCGATCGTCCGCTTCTCCAGGCGGTCGATCTGCGTCACGAGCCGCGAAGGGTCGGCCGCCGCGCTGGTGGCGCGCAGGTAGTCGCCGCCGGTCGCGCGGGCGAGCTTCTCCAGCGTCTCCTCGTTCAGCCGGCTGACCACCACGCTGCCGTCCTGATCCCGCTTGGCCTCGCCCGGGTTTCCCGGGATGGGCACCGTGGTCCCCTGCGGCGTGCCGACCCCCAGGGCGTAGACGATCACCCCGTTCTCCTTCAGCTTCGCGACCTCCGAGTCGAGGCCGCCGCCCCAGTCCTCGCCGTCCGAGACCATCACCAGCACGCGGTGCTTCTCGCTCCCCGGGCCGAACAGGCGGAGCGCCGTCTCGATCCCCGGCGCCAGCTCTGTCCCCGGCGTGGGGAGCGAGCCCGGATCGATGGCGTCGAGCAGCAGGTCGATCACGGCGCCGTCGAGGGTGAGCGGCGCCAGCGCCAGGGAATCCCCTTCGGTCTGCACCAGCCCCACCCGGTTGCCGGGCATGTCGCGCACCATGCGCCGCACCAGCGACTTGGCCACGAACAGGCGGGAGGGGGGAGCGTCCTGGGCCCCCATCGAGAGCGAGGAGTCGACGAGGAAGACCACGTCCACCCCCTTGCGCTCCACCGTCTGCTCGCCGCTCCCCCAACGCGGCTGGGCGAGGGCGAAGGCGGCGCCGAGCACCGCCAGGGCGAGCGCCGCCACCGACAGCGTCAGCCGCCGGGGGGCGAAGGCCGGGAGCAGGCGGCTCCACAGGCCGCGGGCGGCCCACGCCGCGTCCGCCGCCAGCCGCCGGCGCCAGAGCCAGACCGCCGCCGCCGCCGCCGCGGGAGCGAGCAGCAGGAGCCAGAGCAGGGAGGGTTCGGCGAAGCTCATGGCTCGGCGGTCACCTGCAGGCCGGCGGTGGCCAGGGGGAGGAGGAGGAGGGCGAGCCCCGCCCAGACCAGCGGCGGGAACGCCTCGCGGTACCGGACGTAGCGCTTCACCTGCAGCGGCGTCTTCTCGAGCTGGTCGATCGACCGGAAGATCCGCCGCAGCCCCTCGCGGTCGGTGGCGCGGAAGAACTGGCCCCCCGTGCGCCCGGCGATCTGCCGCAGCAGCTCCTCGTCCACGGGCGCGTTCATGATCACGCGCCGGATCACCGTCTGGCCGGTCACCGGGTCCTGCATCGGCAGCGGCACCGGCACCCGGCCGCCCGAGCCCACGCCGATGGTGTAGACCTTGAGCCCCAGACCCTTGCACAGCGCCGCGGCGGAGACCGGATCGATCGCGCCGGCGTTGTTGGCGCCGTCGGTGACCAGCACCACCACCTTGGTCTTGGCCCGGCTGTCCTTGAGCCGCGCGGCGGCGCTCGCCAGGGCCACCCCGATCGCGGTGCCGTCCGGCAGGCTGTTGAGCGCGACCGCGTCGACGATCGAGCCCAGCATGTCGCGGTCGGTGGTGAGAGGGGCCCGGGTCATCGCCGCGCCGGAGAAGATGGTCACCCCGATGCGGTCCCCCGTCCGGCCGGCGATGAACTCCTTGACCACCTGCTTGGCCACGGTCAGCCGGTCCTTGGGCTGGAAGTCCTCGGCGCCCATGCTCCCCGAGATGTCGAGCGCGAGCTGGATGTCGATCCCCTCGGTCAGGCTCTCCTCCCAGGCGTAGCCGAGCTGCGGCCGGGAGAGCGCCAGCACCAGGCAGACGAAGGCGAGCAGGCGGGCGTAGAACGGCAGATGGAGCCGCCAGGCGCCGCGCGGTCTCCCGCCGGCGCCGGCGGCGGGCAGGCGGCTGTAGGTGAGCGCCCCCAGCGACGAGCGGCGATGGTGGGCCCAGGCGAGCAGCGGCGCGGCGAGCAGCAGCAGCAGCCAGGCCGGGCTGGCCAGATTGGGGATGGCGTTGGTCAGACCGCCCATCAGCCGGCCGCCTCCAGCGCCTCGGTCTCCCGGGGCGCGAGATGGGACTCCCACTCTTCGGCGAGCCGGCGCGCCGCCTCGGACCGCTCGCGCCCCTGCGCCTCCCCCACCTCCTGGCGGGCGAACTTCACCAGATCGCAGGCGCGCAGCAGCTCCACCGTCTGCCGCGCCAGCGGGCCGGGCATGCGGCGCGACAGGAGCTGCCGCTGGATGTCGCTCGGCGTGCTCTCGACGGCGGGGAAGGGGAGCCGGCGCCCGAGATAGCGGCGGAGGGCGAAGCTCAGCCCCGTGTGGAGGACGAGCATCGAGGGCTCGCGCCGCAACCGGTCGATCTCGGCCACCAGCTCCTCGAACGGCGGCAGCGCCGGCGCCATCCCCGGCGCGTTCTTGCGCTTTCGATTCTGGAGCCAGAGGAGGCCCGCGGCACCGAGGCAGGCGGCGGTGAGCGCGGCGAACGTCCACCAGAAGCGCGCCCCCAGGGAGAGCGAACGGGGCGGCGCGGGGGGCCGGGGGGCCGGGTCCTTCTCTCCGGGCGGGATCACCGAGCGCACCGCCAGGGCGAGCCCGGCGGGCGTCCGCGCCTGCACGGTCCCCGTCTTATAGGGGATCGCCACCGCCACCGGCGGCAGCGGCACGTTCCCCGTCTTGAACGCCGCGAGGGTGATCCGCTGCTCCCAGACGGCAGAGCCCCCCTGCTCGGAGATCTTGACCGGCGCCGAGCCGCTCACCACCTCCACCTCCCCCCATGTCTTTCCCCACGCCGGGAACCGGGGATCGGCCGCCAGGCCCGCCGTGGGGACGCGGAGCGTGAGCGTGGCCTGGACCCGGTCGCCCACGGTGGGGGCGGCGGGGGTGAGGACGACGGTGACCTGGGGGGGCTGGGCGAGGAGAGGCGCCGCGGCCAGAAGAGCCCAGATCAGAAGGATGTTTCCCCTCAATATCCGCCTCATACTCGCCGCAACCTCTTCTTCCGCTGCTCGAAGAACGCCAGCAGCGTATTGGTGTACGGCCGGTCCGTCCGCAGCTCCAGGCGGTCGACGCCGAGCTTGCGGGTGAGCCGGGCCAAATCCCCACGCTCGCGCGCCCGCCACTCGGCGTGCCGGCGGGCCAGGCGCTTGCCGCTCACCAGGGCGGTCTCCCCCGTCTCGGCGTCGCGCAGCACCACCGGGCCCACGGCCGGAATCTCCTGGTCGCGCGGATCGACGATCTCCACCACGATCAGATCGTGCCGGGCCGCGGCGGCCTTGAGGGCGCGGGTGCAGGGGGAGGCGAGGAAGTCCGAGATCACGAAGAGGACCGAGCGGCGCTTGAGCGTGGCCAGCACGGCGTCGAGCCCCTTCTCGAGGTCGGTCCCGCCGGAGGCGGGACGGTCGAGGATCTCGCGCACCAGCCGCAGCACGTGGGTGCGCCGCCGCCGGGGCTCCAGGAACAGCTCCAGACGGTCGCTCACCAGGGCGGCCCCCACCCGGTCCTGATTGCGCAGGGCGGCGAAGGAGAGCAGGGCGGCGATCTCGGCCGCCAGCTCCCGCTTGAGGATCGCCCGCGAGCCGAAGGAGAGGCTCCCCGACACGTCCACCACCAGGAAGATCGTGAGGTCCCGTTCCTCGACGTACTTCTTGACGAACGGCGCCCCCATGCGGGCGGTCACGTTCCAGTCGATCGTGCGGACGTCGTCCCCCGGCTGATAGGGACGCACCTCGGCGAACTCCATGCCGAGCCCCTTGAACACCGAGTGATAATCCCCCGCGACCCCCTGGTCCACCAGGCGGTTGGTGGCGATCTCGATGCGCCGCACCTTGCGCATCAGGTCCGCGGGCAGGGCGGCGCTCCGCCGCCGCGCCAGGGGAGCGGGGTCCTTGGGGGGCTCGCGTCGGCGCAGGAAACCCAGCATCGCGAAACCTCGCCGTTACGGCACCGGGATGCGGTCCAGCAGGCGCGCGATCAGCGCGTCGGTGGTGATCTCCTCGGCCTCGGCTTCGTAGGTGGGGACGATGCGGTGGCGGAGCACGTCGGGCGCCAGCTCCTTGACGTCCTCGGGGATCACGTAGCCGCGCCCCCGCACCAGCGCCAGCGCCTTGGCGGCGCGGGCCAGGAACAGGGTGGCGCGCGGCGAGGCGCCGAAGGAGATCAGGTCGGAGAGATCGGGCAGCCCGGCCGAGCGGGGATCGCGCGTGGCGAGCACCAGGTCGAGGATGTAGGTCTTGATCTTGGCATCCAGATAGACCGCGTCCACCACCTCGCGCAGCCCCAGAAGGCGCTCGCGCTCCAGCACCGGCGCGGCCTTGAGATCGCGGGCGACCAGCATGCGGTCGAGGATCTCCGCCTCCTCCTGGCGCGAGGGGTAGGTGACCTTGAGCTTCATCATGAAGCGGTCCACCTGCGCCTCGGCGAGCGGATAGGTCCCCTCCTGCTCGATCGGGTTCTGCGTCGCCAGCACCATGAACGGCTCGGGGAGGTGATAGCTCCGGTCGCCGAGGGTGACCTGCCGCTCCTCCATGGCCTCCAGCAGCGCCGACTGCACCTTGGCGGGCGCGCGGTTGATCTCGTCCGCGAGCAGCAAGTGGGTGAACAGCGGCCCCCGGCGGGCCAGGAACTCGGCCGTCCGCTGGTCGTAGATCAGCGTGCCCATGAGGTCGGCCGGCAGCAGGTCGGGGGTGAACTGGATGCGCTGGAAGTCGATCGCCAGCGTCTGGGCGAGGGTCTTGACGGCCAGCGTCTTGGCGAGGCCGGGGACCCCTTCGATCAGCACGTGGCCGCGCGCGAGCAGGCCCACGAGCAGGCGGTCGAGCAGATAGTCCTGCCCCACAATGACCCGGCGGAGCTCGGCTTCGATCCGCTTCAGGGTCAGGGTTTCACGTTCTACGTCACGGTTCAGGGTGGCGACATCCAATTGCATAGACTCTCCGGCCCCCCAGGCTGCAAGGGGGGTGCCATGGCTCGTAACCCTCTATCTCCCAGGAGAAAGGGCCCCGCGGCACCCCTCTCCACCGCCGATCGCGGCGGGCGCGCGGGCCAAATTGGCACGGCGCTGGAGATCCTCTGATACCGTTCCCCGCGTGCGCAAGCCCCCCCAGAAACCGAGATTGAAGAAGGCCCTGGGCCAGCATCATCTCGTGGACGGCGCCCTCTGCCGGCCGCTGATCCACTTCCTGGCGCCGGAGGGGCAGAGGGTCCTGGAGATCGGCCCGGGAGGCGGCGTGCTGACCGCCGAGCTCCTCGCCGCCGGCGCCCGAGTCCTGGGCTGGGAGCTCGACCCCGCCTGGGCCGCCGTCCTCCGTCACCGATATCCGCAGCAGGCAGACCCGGAGCTCGCTCTCGTCGTGGGGGATGCCCTCCAGATCGCCTGGGAGCGGCTGCCCGCTCCGACCCTGGTGACCGGCAACCTCCCTTACAACGTCGCGACCGCCATCGTCGAGGATCTCCTGCCGCACCACGCCCGGATTCCCCGCGCCGCCTTCCTGGTCCAGAAGGAGGTCGCGGACCGCATCGTGGCCGCGCCCGGGACGGAAGCCTACGGCTCCTTCAGCGTGATCGTGGCCGCCTACGCCCGTCCGCGCCTCCTGGGCCGGGTCCGTCCCGGAAGCTTCCGTCCGCCCCCCAAGGTAGACAGCGCCTTCGTGGGCCTGGACCTCGTGCCGCCCCCCCTGCCGGACCCGGAGATGCCACAATTTGTCGCCTTCGTGCGCCGTGCTTTTGCCCAGCGGAGAAAGACGTTGAGGAACTCGCTTGCGGCGGGGTGGGGGAGGGAGAAGGCGGAGGCGGTGCTCGCCGCGGCCGGGATTCCAGATCGGGCGCGGGCGGAGGAGCTCGGGTTGGGGGAGCTGGTGGGGATCTACAGGAGCTGGACGCTTCAGGTTGATGCCAAGGGGATGCCGTAGGACTCCGATCCTCTGTAGGGGCGGCC
>DASXJP010000132.1:0-16167 GCA_036497345.1 Thermoanaerobaculia bacterium | reverse complement strand
CATCGGCGCCGAGGCGCGCCGCCAGGGGCTCTCGGTCCTGCTGGTCGCCGGACGGCGCGGGAGGGAGATCCACCGCTTCGCCCATCCGCGGCTCCACACCCTCTCGACCCACGGCACCGGCTGCACCCTGTCGTCCGCCATCGCCGCCCGGCTGGGCGCGGGGGAGGGGCTGCGGTCCGCGGTCGCGGGAGCGATCGACTATTTGGCGGGAGCCCTCGCCGCCGCGTATCCTTTAGGGGCAGGGGACGGGCACGGCCCCGTGAATCACCTCTTCGAGCTGCGGCCCGTCCCCGCGAGAGCGAGAGAGGAAGACACCTGATGAACGAGATTCTCGACCTGATCGTGGTGGGCGCCGGCCCCACCGGCATCGCCATCGGCGCCGAGGCGCGCCGCCAGGGGCTCTCGGTCCTGCTGGTCGACAAGGGCCCGCTGACCGCCGCCATCCAGGGCTATCCCACCTTCATGGAATTCTTCACCACCCGCGACCGCCTGGAGATCGCCAACGTGCCGTTCTCCATCCCGGACGTGAAGCCGACCCGCCGGCAGGCGCTCGCCTACTACCGCATGGTCGTGGAGCACTACGACATCCCCCTGGCCCTCTATGAAGAGGTCGCCGAGGTGCGCAAGGAGGGGGACGAGTTCGCCGTCCATACCCGGCGGATGCAGGGGCCGCGCACCCTGCGCGCCCGCTCCGTGGCCCTCGCCACCGGCTACTTCTTCAACCCCCGCCGGCTGGGCGCGCCGGGCGAGGACCTCCCCTGGGTCTCCCACCGCTACAAGGAGCCCTACCCGCACTTCGGGCAGGACGTGGTGATCGTGGGCGCCGGCAACACCGCCGCCGAAGCCGCGCTCGACCTCTGGCGCAACAGCGTGCGGGTGACCCTGATCCACCGCGGGGCAGGGGTCAAGGCGGGGGTCAAATACTGGGTCAAGCCGGACATGGAGAACCGCATCGAGGAGGGGTCGATCCCGGCCCGTTTCAACACCGAGGTGCGGGCCTTCCTCCCCGAGGGGGGCGTCGAGCTGATGACCCCGAACGGTCCCGAGGTCCTGCCGGCCCAGGCCGCCTACGTGCTGATCGGCTACCAGCCGGACGCCGACTTCGAGCGGCGCTGTGGGGTCCAGGTCGATCCCGAGACGCTGATCCCGGCGCACGATCCCGAGACCTGCGAGTCGAACGTCCCCGGCCTCTACGTGGCGGGGACCCTCCAGGCCGGCCGCTGGACCGACCGCATTTTCATCGAGAACTCCCGCGACCACGGCCCGAGGATCGTGGCGCACCTGAAGAGCCGCCTGGCGGCGGTGCCGGCGATGCGGTAGAGTCGGGCCTCCAAAACCGTGGCTCCTTTCAATGCTGCGCGACCCGGCGGAGGGTTCCTCATGGCGAGACGAGGCGGAGGTGGATTCAGGACGCAGGCTCCGAAGCAGGTGACGCTCATCATCGCGCTGATCCTCTGGCTGATCGGCCTCTTGGCGGGCCTCCACATCATTCACCTGCCCAGCGGCCTGCCTCCCACGACAGGCTTCTGGTCGCTGGTGATCGCCGGGCTCCTGCTGATCCTGGGCTCGTTGCTCGACGGGCTCTGACGCGCCGGGCCGTGGCCCGCGGATCCCGGGGGAGATCCGCGGGCGGCGCGATCCATAGCAAGGGTCGATTGCAATCATAATCATCATCTATCAATAGCCACTCCTTCGATAAGCGGCTCGTCTTCTCCTTCTTCCCGCACCTTTACCTGTAGAGCCCAATTTACTGCCACCCTGTAACACCCAGGGGGCTCTGTCGATTTCGGCAATCCGGGACCGGATCTTTTCTCCAAGGCCTACTCCGGGGTCTTGGGGATCCCTGTAGGCCGGTTCCTTTGTTGGCTGAAAGGAGATGGAGAATGAAGGGCACGAAGAGCTGGAGGATCTCTGAGGGTCTCGTGTTGGCGACTCTGGTCGTGGCGGCACCGCTGGTGTTCGCGGCCACGGAGGCGCCGGCGGGCTTCGACAACCTGACCAACGGCTTCACGACCCAGACGCAGATGGACCTCGACCGGGCGACGTTCGACGAGGTTGAGGAGAAGGCCGACGGCCTCGGTCCGGTCTACAACGCCCAGGCCTGCCGTGAGTGCCACCAGAACCCGGTGAGCGGCGCCACCAGCCAGATCACCGAGCTGCGGGCAGGCACGACCGACGGCGCCGGCAACTTCACCAACCCGCCCGGCGGATCGCTGATCAACGACCGCGCGATCAACGCCGCCATCCAGGAGCGCCTCACCACCGCCTCCAACACGGTGGACATCCGTTCCTCGCTCAACATCCTGGGCGACGGCTTCGTCGAGGCGATCGCCGACGCCACTTTCACCAACATCCGCAACGCCCAGCCCTCGGGGATGAAGGGGCAGATCATCAACGTGCCGGTCTCGGAGTCTCCCGGCCAGACGCGGATCGGCCGCTTCGGCTGGAAGAACCAGAACTCGAGCCTGCTCTCGTTCGCGGCCGACGCCTACCTCAACGAGATGGGCATCACCAGCCCGCTGCAGCCGACGGAGAACACCTCGATGGGGAACTCCGTGGCGGCGTTCGACACGGTCCCCGATCCGGAGGACGCGGCCGTGACGGGCTCGCCCGACGGCCCCGACGTCGACGCCTTCGTCCGCTTCATGCGCTCCACCAAGGTCCCGCCGCGTGACACGGCGCTGGCGGCCACCTCGGACGCCATCGCCGGCTCGAACCTCTTCGTCTCGATCGGCTGCGCCAACTGCCATACGCCGACGATCACCACCGCGCCGACCGGCACCGTGATCAACGGCGGCAAGTTCACCGTCCCGGCGTCCCTGGGCGACCACATCATCCACCCCTACAGCGACTTCATGCTGCACGACGTAGGGACGGGCGACGGCATCGTCCAGAACGGCGGCGCCTCGACGGCCAACAAGCTGCGCACGCCCCCCCTCTGGGGCCTGCGCACCCGCGCCCGCTTCATGCACGACCTGTTCAACACCACCCGCTTCAACGCCACGCTGCGGCACACGAACGAGGCGGAGCCGGTGATCCAGAACTTCATCAACCTGAGCACCACGCAGCAGAACCAGATCCTCACCTTCCTCAACTCGCTGTAAGCCCTCGGGGACCGGCCGGGCACAGCCTGGCCGGTCCTTCCCGCCGCGTGCTAGACTGCGCCCAGCTTTTTCGAACGCAGCTCGAACCGGGAGGTCTCCATGCAAGGGAGCCGTGTCCGCCGTTTATGGCCCGTCCTGTTCCTGTCGCTGCTGGCCGCGGGGTGCAACATGCCCAGCAGCGCGCCCACTCCCTCCGCCGGCTCCAGCGCCGAGGCCGAAAAGACCAAGAAGATGGAGGAGAAGGAAGCGGAGTACCAGCGCCATGCCGAGGAGGTCCGCAACATGGAGGGGACCGAGCAGGAGAAGATCGACGCCATGAACAGCCTCGATCAGGAGCGCCGCGAGCTCAACGAGATGAGCGAGAGCAAGTAGGGGAAGCCGGGGGAGAGGCTATGATGAGGCCCGCCGAACGGATTGCGATCCTCTTCCCGCACGGAGACCGTCCATGCCTCTACGCCGTCTGCTCCCCGCCCTCCTCCTCCTGGCCAGCTCCACCGCCTTCGCGGCCGTCGATCCGTCGCTGCTCCAGGGCCTCCGCTGGCGCCTGATCGGCCCGTTCCGCGGCGGCCGGGTGCTCGCGGTGACCGGCGTCCCCGGCGAGCCGGAGCACTTCTACTTCGGCAGCGTCAACGGCGGCGTCTGGGAGACCCGCGACGCCGGCCGCACCTGGCAACCGATCTTCGACTCCCAGCCGATCGGCTCGATCGGCGCGCTGGCCGTGGCCCCCTCGAATCCGCGGGTGATCTACGTCGGCTCCGGCGAGGCGGACATGCGCTCGGACATCGCCCAGGGGAACGGCATGTACAAGTCGCTGGACGGCGGCCGTACCTGGTCCCATATCGGCCTCGAGGACTCGCAGCAGATCGGGCGCGTGCTGGTCCACCCCCGCAATCCCGACGTGGTCTTCGTGGCGGCGCTGGGCCACCCCTACGGTCCCAACGCCGAGCGCGGGGTGTTCCGCTCGCGCGACGGCGGCCGCACCTGGCAGAAGGTGCTCTACAAGGATGAGAGCACCGGCGCCATCGACCTCGCCTTCGAGCCGGGGAACCCGGAGGTGATCTACGCCGCCCTCTGGCAGACGCGGCGCACCCCGTGGCACATCTACCCGCCCTCGAGCGGCCCCGGCGGCGGCCTCTACAAGTCGACCGACGGCGGCGAGCACTGGACGCGGATCACCGGCCACGGTTTCCCCGACAAGCCCGGCCACATCGGCCTCGCCGTGGCGCCCAACCGGCCGCGGCGGGTCTACGCCATGGTGGACGTGCCGGACGCGGGCGGGGTCTACCGCTCGGACGACGCCGGGGCCACCTGGACCCAGGTGAGCGGCGACAACCGGGTCTGGGGGCGCGGCTGGTACTTCGGCGGCATCACGGTCGAGCCCGGCAACGCCGACGTGCTCTACGCCTGCAACACCGCGCTCTACCGCTCGGAGGACGGCGGCAAGACCTTCGTGCCGGTCAAGGGGGCGCCCGGCGGCGACGACTACCACCAGCTCTGGATCGATCCCGAGGTGCCCCGGCGGCGCATCCTGGGGGTGGACCAGGGGACGGTGGTATCGGTGGACGGCGGCGAGACCTGGAGCTCCTGGTTCAACCAGCCGACCGGCCAGATGTACCACGTGAGCACCGACAACCGGTTCCCCTACTGGGTCTATGGCTCGCAGCAGGACTCCGGCGCCGCGGGAGTCCCCAGCCGCACGAACACCTACGACGGCATCACGATCACCGAGTTTCGCGAGGTGACCGCCGGGGGGGAGAGCGACGAGATCGCGCCCGACCCCAAAGACCCGCAGATCCTCTATGGCGGCCGGGTGGAGAAGCTCGATCTGCGCACGATGCAGACGCGCTCGGTCGATCCGGCGATGGCCTATCCGGACCTCTACCGGGGCACCTGGACGCTGCCGATCGTCTTCTCGCCGCGCGATCCCAACGTGATGTACTTCTCCTACCAGCGCCTGTTCCGCACCGCGGACGGCGGCGAGCGCTGGACGGCGATCAGCCCCGACCTCACGCGGGAGGACCCGGGCGTGCCGCCCAACCTCGATCCCCCCACGGCGGCGAACCGGCCGGGGGAGGGGAGCCGCTTCGGCGTGATCTACGCGATCGCCCCCTCGCGCACGGCCGACCGCGACCTCTGGGTGGGGACCGACGACGGCCTGATCTGGCGCACCAGGGACGAGGGGGCGCACTGGGACAACGTCACCCCGGCGGGCTTAAGCCCCTGGTCCAAGGTGGGGATCCTCGACGCCTCGCATTTCGATCCCGAGACCGCCTACGCGGCCATCGACCGCCACCGGCTGGACGACTTCAAGCCATACATCTACCGCACTCACGACGGCGGCAAGCACTGGGACCTGATCGCCGCCGGCATCCCGGACGGCATTTTCGTCAACGCCGTGCGCGAGGACTCCGCGCGCAAGGGGCTGCTCTACGCGGGCACGGAGAAGGGGGTGTACGTCTCCTTCGACGATGGGGATCACTGGCAGCCGTTGCAGCTCAACCTGCCGGTGACCTCGGTGCGGGACTTGGAGGTCCACGGCGAGGACCTGGTGATCGCCACCCACGGCCGCGCCTTCTGGGTGCTGGACGGCCTGGCGCCGCTGCGCCAGCTCGACGCCAGGGTGGAGGGGGCCGCCGCCTGGCTGTTCAAGCCCGCCGACGCGGTGCGCTTCCGGCCGGCGGGCTTCACCGGCTCGCCGATGCCCAAAGATGAAGCGATGGCGGCCAATCCGGCCCCCGGCGCCTACGTCGACTACGTCCTCAAGGGGGCGGCGAAGCAGGTGACGCTGGAGATCCGCGACGAGAAGGGGGGGCTGGTGCGGCGCTACAGCAGCGCGGACGCGGCGCCCAAGACCGATCTCGCCAAGCTGACCATCGCGCCGCAGTGGGTGCAGCCCCCCTCGACCCTCTCCACGGCGGCCGGCATGCACCGTTTCGTCTGGCCCCTCCGCTACCCCGCCCTCCGAGCGGACGACGCCTACGAGGACGGCGTCTGGGCGCCGCCGGGCCGCTACACGGTGGTGCTCGACGTGGACGGCACGCGGCTCACCCAGCCGCTCACCATGACCCCCGATCCGCGGCTGTCGCTGCCGGCGGCGGCCTACGTCCGGCAATTCGAGCTGGCGCGGCGGATCGAGGAGGCGGAGTCCCGGCTGTCCCCCGTGGCGCGCGAGAGCCGCGCCCTGTTGACCGCGTTGGCCGGGCGGCGCAAGGGGGCGAGCCCGGATCTCGCGAAGAGCATCGACGCGCTCCAGAAGCGGGTCGAGGGCTTCGTGGGCGGCGCGGCCTTCTGGCAGGAGCCGAAGTCGCTGATCACCCTCCGCGCCATGAGGGACGCCCTCGGCAAGCTCGCCGCCGCCGCGGATGGCGCCGACGCCGACCCCTCGCCGGACACCGTGGCCGGCTTCGAGAAGATCCAGGCGCCACTCAACGCCACGCTGGCGGCGTGGGAGGGGATCCAGGGGAAAGAGCTGGCGGCGCTGAACGCGAAGCTGAAGAAGGCGGGGGCGGAGGAGATTGTGTTGAAGCCGTAGAGCACACATCTTTGCCCGCCCTTCCAGGGCGGTCCCCCAAACCTCTCCCCCTGGCACGCTCCCTGCTTCCCCTCTTCCAGCCGTAGTAGAAGCACCAACCCCGGGCCGGCGAGCCGGCCCTCGTCACGGGAGATGGGAGATGGGCATTCTTGCCTGGATCATCGTCGGTCTGGTGGCCGGAGTCCTGGCCTCGTTCGTCGTCGGCGGAGGCTACGGGCTCCTCGGCGACATCATCATCGGGATCGTCGGCGCGTTCCTGGGTGGCTGGATCTTCCAGAAGATGGGGTGGCACACGCCGTTCGGCGGATTGGCGGGCACGATCTTCGTGGCCTTCATCGGATCGGTCGTCCTGCTGGTGATCCTGCGGCTGATCCGCCGGCTGTAGCCTTCAGTTCACCTGCCAGACCTCACGTTTGCTCAGCAGCCGGTGGATGACCTCGTCGTCGCGGCGGGTGAGCAGGCCCACGATCTGCTCGCCGATCTCCTCCGGGGTATACCAGTCCGGCTGGCCCGGGCCCCGGAGGAGACGCTCGCGGGTCTGGATGGGCCCCAGGATCAGCTCGTAGACGTAGATACCGGTGGGCTCCAGCTCCTCGGCCAGGGTGAGCACCATCGACTTCTGCGCCGCGGCGGCCATCGCCACGGGGCCCGCCATGGGGTAGGCCTGCTCGGCGCTGAAGCCGTTGACGTGGACGTAGCTGCCGGTCTTCGGGTGGAGCAGGGGGACGAGCATCTTGAGGGCCAGGAAGTGGGCCGTCAGGTTCTCCCGCAGGATGCGCTCCCAGGTCGCCATGTCGACGCTGGTCAGCGGCTTGCCCTGCCACCAGCCGCCGAGCGAGGCCACCGCCACGTCGAGCTCGCGGAAGCGCTCGTAGATCCGGTTCTGCAGGGCCCGCGCGGTCTCCTCGCCGCTGAGGTCGCCCACCAGGGTGATCAGCTCGCCGGGGAGACCCTGGCAGTATTCCTCCAGGCCCCGCAGCTTCTCCTCGCTGCGGGAGGGCACGAGCACCCGCGCTCCCCGCCGCAGCAGGGACCGCACGATCCCCTCTCCCACCCCGCCGGCTCCCCCGGCGACGACCACCTTCGCTCCCTCAAGGCTGGGCATGGCGCCTCCTCTCCATCACAACCGAACGGTACAACTGTTTCCCCGTCCTACGATACTGCCATCGCAAAAAGTCGATGTGAGAGCCGCAGGGATTCCCCGCCGGCTCTGACCCCTCCCCGTCAGGACGGGGGGGAGGCTGGGAGAGAGAGGGTTGGGAGAGTGAGGGCCAACGGACCGGGGACGCCGAACCTCCCGGCTCACATCGCGGCCGGCCGTACCAGCGGCCCGCAGGCCCCCTGGACGTCGCGGCCCCGGCTGCGCCGCACGGTGATGAAGCAGCCGTGCTGGTGCAGCCGGGCCGCGAAGGCCTGCACCCGCTCCTCGGCCGGCTCGCGGAAGCCGGTCCGGGCGTGCTCGTTCATCGGGATGAGGTTCACGTTGTGGCGGTGGCGCAGGTCCCCCAGCCAGGCGGCCAGGCGGTCGGCGTCCTCCAGGGTGTCGTTCACCCCCGCGAGGAGGACGTATTCGAAGAGGATGCGCTCGTGCCGCTTGAGCTGCCAGGCGTCGAGCGCCTGGCGCAGGCGGGCCAGGCTCCACGCCCGATTGATCGGCATGGTGGCGGAGCGGACCTCGTCGGTGGTGGCGTTGAGCGACACGGCGAGCTGCGGCCGCGGGGTCATGCGCGCCAGCTTCTCGATCCCCGAGACCAGCCCGGCCGTGCTCACCGTGATCCGCCAGGGGGAGAGGCCGGCCCCCTCCGGATGGCAGAGCACGGTGATCGCCCGGTGGACGTGGGCCAGGTTGTGCAGCGGCTCGCCCATGCCCATGAAGACGATGTGGACGTTCTCGCCGAGCCGGGGGCCCATGTGCAGCATCAGCGCGAGCACCTGGCCGACGATCTCGCCGGCCGTGAGGTTGCGCACGATCCCCATGGCGCCGGTGGCGCAGAAGGTGCAGCCGAGCGCGCATCCCACCTGGCTCGACACGCAGTAGGTGACCCGCGGGTCCCCCTCGCCGCGCGGCATATGGACGGCCTCGACGCGGTGGCCGTCGGTCATCCCCAGCACCAGCTTGGTGGAGCCGTCGGCCGAGGGGTGGCGCTCCAGGATCGCGGGGAGCGCGAGGTCGGCGTTGCCGCCGAGCCAGGCGCGGATCTCGCGGGAGAGAAAGAGGCTGCCGTCCTCCCGCCAGGTGCGGACCCGCTGGAGACGGGAGAGCACGTGCTCGGGCCGGCCCGGGCACCCCTGGGCCGCGAGGTCCTCGGGGAGCAGGGCCCAGGCGGACGGCGACCCTCCGCGCTCGGGAGCGCGGCGGTCCCAGGGCCGTTCGATCGGAGCGGTGGCGGCGCTCGACATCCGGCGAAGCATAGCCGATCGGGAAGAGACATAGAATCGGCCCGGCCATGACGATCCTCGAGACCCAGGGACTGACCAGGCGCTTCGGCGACCTCACGGCGGTGGACGGCCTGACGCTCGCCGTCGAGGCCGGCGAGGCCTTCGGGCTGCTCGGCCCCAACGGCGCCGGCAAGACCACCGCCATCCGCATGCTCACCACCCTGCTGCCGCCGACCTCGGGTAGCGCCCGCGTGGCCGGGCTCGACGTGCGCCGGGAGGCGTCGGCGGTGCGGCGGGTGATCGGCTACGTCCCCCAGGCCCTGTCGGTGGACGGCTCGCTGACCGCCTACGAGAACCTGCTGATCTTCGCCAAGCTCTACGACCTCCCTCGCGCCGAGCGGCCCGGGCGCATCGCGGGGGCGCTGGCGCTGGTGGGATTGAGCGAATTCGCCGGCAAGCTGGTCCGCGAATTCTCCGGCGGCATGATCCGCCGGCTGGAGATCGCCCAGTCGACCCTCCACCGGCCCCCCCTCCTCTTCCTCGACGAGCCCACGGTGGGGCTCGACCCCCTGGCGCGGACGGCGGTCTGGGAGCACGTCGAGCGGCTGCGCGGCGAGCAGGGGACGACCGTCTTCCTGACCACCCATTCCATGGAGGAGGCGGACAGCCTCTGCAGCCGCCTCGCCATCCTGCACCGGGGGAAGCTGGCGGCGATCGGCACCCCGGCCGAGCTCAAGGCCTCCCTGGGGCGCCCCGCGGGGACCGCGGTGACGCTCGACGACGTCTTCCTCCACTATGCCGGCGATCCGCTCGGCGCGCCCCTCCCGGAGGGAGGAAGCTTCCGCGAGACCGCCCGGGGGCGGCGGACGGCCAGGCGGTTGGGGTAGCGCTGGTAGGAGAGAGACCATGCGCTGGCTGCGGGATCTGATCTACAAGACGTTCGTCATCGCCGAGATGGAGGTGCTGCGGCTGCGGCACGACTACACCGAGGTGATCACCCGCGGGGTGCAGCCGGTGCTCTGGCTGCTGCTCTTCGGCGAGGTCTTCTCGCGCGCCCGGGCGATCCCCACCGGCGGCGTCCCCTACCTCGACTTCATGGCGCCGGGCATCCTCGCCCAGAGTGTGCTGTTCGTGTCCATCTTCTACGGCATCGGCATCATCTGGGAGCGCGACCTCGGGCTCACCAACAAGTTCCTCGTCAGCCCCACGCCGCGCGCCGCGCTGGTGCTGGGCAAGGCGGTGTCGGCCGGGGTACGCGCGCTGCCCCAGGTGGTGGTGATCTTCGTGCTCGCCACGATCCTGGGGGTCCAGGTCCGTTGGAGCCCGCTGGCCCTGCTCGGCCTGATCGCCGCCGCCTTCACCGGCGCCGCCCTGTTCTCCACCTTCTCGCTGATCATCGCCTGCCTGGTGAAGACTAGGGAGCGCTTCATGGGGATCGGCCAGGTGATCACCATGCCGCTGTTCTTCGCCAGCAACGCCATCTATCCCATCTCGATGATGCCCGCCTGGCTGCAATGGATCTCCCGGATCAATCCGCTCACCTACGAAGTGGACGCCCTGCGCGTGCTGATGGTCGCCGGCACGGCCAGCGCCTTCGGCCTGGGGCTCGACCTCGGGGTCCTCCTGGTCTGGACCGTGGTGCTCGTCGCCCTCGGCGCGAAGCTCTATCCGCGGGTGGTGACGTAGGCGGGCGAAAGGACTAGGATGGGCTGAAAGGAGAATCGATGAGCTTTAGACGCCGCGTTCTCTTCCTCGTTCTGCTGGCCGTCCTCGCCGGCGCCGCCTACGCGGCGGGAGGAACCGTCGAGGGCCAGGTCCAGGACACCCAGGGGAAGCCTCTGCCAGGGGCCGCGATCGCGCTGCTCGCCACCGGAGGCAAGGCGAACCAGAATCAGACCACGGACGCGCAGGGGAGTTTCCATTTCGACGGGCTCACCTCGGGCGTCTACACCGTGACCGTCACCCTGGACGGCTACGCTCCGGTCACCTGCCCCGGGGGCCGCATCCTCACCGGCCTCACCCGCCGCCTCGAGGTCAAGCTGACGCCCACCGGCGGCGTGGCCTCCACCTGCGCCCCGGCCGCCGCGCCGGGCAGCTAGGAAGAGCACGGACAGGACAGACACGGACAATACGGACTATAAGGATCTCTTGTGCTCGTCCGTGGTCGTCCGTGGGAGCCCGTGCTCGTCCTTGCCCTGCTCGCCGCCTGCTCGGGCGCGCGGGTCCAGCCTCCGCCGGTCCCCGCGCCCGCCCCACCGCCAGCCGAGGCGGGCAAGGCGTCGTTCTTCTTCCCCGTCGCGATCCCCCTCGCCGAGGTGCGGCGGATCGTCGAGGAGAGCCTGCCGCCGCGGGTGAGCGACGAGCAGAAGCAGGAGATCTCGAGCGCCCTCCAGGACGACTACTACCGCTATGCCCTGGAGCGCGGACCGGTGGAGGTCGGCTTCACCGGCGGGCTCCTCACCGTCTCCTTCCCGGTGCGAGGGAGCCTGACGGTCGGCGGCAAGCTCGCCGGGCTCCCCGTCCACGAGACGGTCGACATCGCCGGCCGGGTGCGGGGCACGGCCTCGCCCGCGATCACCCCCGACTGGCGGCCCGATCCACAACCCACGGCGCGGATCGAGCTCGACCGCGCCGACCTCCAGGTGCTGGGCGTCTTCCCGATCAGCGTCCGGAGCTTCCTCCAGGAGCGGCTCAACCCCATCCTCGACCAGGAGCTGAAGCGGGCGGCCGGACGGCTGCTGGCCGATCTCGCCCTGCGGCGGAAGGCGGAGGAGGCCTGGCGCTCGCTCCACGTCTCACGCCGGGCCGTGAAGGACGAGAACCTCTGGGTCCGCTTCCAGCCCCTGGAGCTCTCCCTGGCCCGACTCACCCTGAAGGACGGCGTGCTCCACACCGGCATCGGCATCGCCGGCCAGCTCTCCCTCTCCCTGGGCGCGGTCGTCCCGCCGCCGGCCGTCGCCCTGCTGCCGCCCCTGCGCGTCGATTCGGAGCACGATGCGGAGCGGGGAGGCGGCTTCGATCTGGAGGCGCCGGTGCAGGCCAGCCCCGAGGAGCTGACGCGCTGGACCGACCGCGCCTTGCGGGGGCAGCGCTTCCGCCTCAGCCGCGACCGGGAGATGGAGATCACCGGCGCCGGCCTCGGAGTGGATGGCGACCTCCTGGTGCTGGCGCTCGATTTCCAGACCGGAGGGCGGGACGGCCGCCTGGTGCTCCGGGGACGCCCGGCGATCGATCCCGGGACGAGCGTGCTGCGCCTGGCGGATCTCCAATACGACCTCGCGTCCGGAGGCCTCTTCCTGCGCCTGGCCGACCGCCTCCACCGCGCCGAGATCCTGGAACGGCTCCAGAAATCGGCGGGCCTCGACCTCGCGCCGCTCCTCGGCCAAGCGGAGAGCGGCACCGCCCGCGCCGTGCAGGGGCTCTTCCCGCCCGGCCTCCACGGCGAGGTCCGCATCGACCCCGTCCGCATCCTCGGGCTGGGGGTCTCCGGCGGCGCCGTCTGGGCGCGCTGCCGGATGACGGGCACGATCTCGCCCCTGGCGCGGTAGAGTATCCACAGTCAAGATCGACGAGAGAGCGCGGGAAGGCTGGCCTCGTCCTTGCTTATGCTCCCCGCCGAGAGAGGAGAACGGATATGCGCTGGACACCAGGTGGACCGAGTGCTGACTTAGAGGACGAGCGGGGAAGCTCCGGAGGCCGCGGTGGTATCGGCGGCGTTCACATCGGAATCGGCGGCTTCATCGTGCTGCTCCTGCTGAGCCTCGTCTTCCACCGCAACTTCTTCGCCCTGCTCGGCGGCGGAGGAGCGCCGAGCGGCGCTCCCCCGGGACAGACGGCGCCGGTGAATTCCTCGCCCGAGGAGAACAAGGAGGTCCAGTTCGTCTCCTTCGTCCTCGACGACGTCCAGAGCACCTGGACCCAGATCTTCGCCCAGAACGGGCAGCGATACGATCGCGCCAAGCTCGTCCTCTTCCGGAACGGCATCCAGTCCGGCTGCGGCTTCGCCCAGACCGAGATGGGGCCGTTCTACTGCCCGGCGGACAAGAAGGTCTACATCGACCTCGGCTTCTACAAGGAGCTGAAGGACCGTTTCGGCGCCTCCGGAGACTTCGCGGAGGCCTATGTCATCGCCCACGAGCTCGGCCACCACGTGCAGGACCTGCTGGGGATCAGCGGCAAGGTCGAACGGGAGCAGCGGAACGATCCGGATCGGGCCAACGCGCTCTCGGTCCGCCTGGAGCTCCAGGCCGACTGCCTGGCCGGCGTCTGGGGTCACTCCACCCAGCAGCGCAACATCCTGGAAGCGGGAGACGTCGACGAGGCCCTCAACGCCGCCTCCGCCGTGGGCGACGACCGCATCCAGAAGCAGGCCACGGGACACGTGAACCCGGAGACCTGGACGCACGGCTCCGCCCAGCAGCGCTCGCAATGGTTCAAGACCGGCTTCGACTCCGGCTCGATCCAGAGCTGCGACACGTTCGCGTCGCGGCAGTAGCCATACAGATCCCGAGCCCGCCTATATAGAAGGACCGAGCTCCGTTGCTGGAGCTCGGTCTTTTCATATAACTTCAAGGTGAATCCATATAACTCGAGGCCTGGTCCATATGGATCGCCTGCAAAGTTATATGGATCAGTCCGCGCGAACGGGCTGAGGCTCGGGATTCATGCCCCTTTCCCGCCCAATTTATATAGAAATCAGGGTTGTCTATATGACAAGGATGCCGAGAGCCCTTCCGAGGTCAGGAATCCATATGGATCTGTGACGGAATTATATGGCTCAGCCCTCGCGGCTGACGAACACGCTGTCGGGATCGACGTGGGAGAGTCCCATAGTGAGGGCGCGCTCGCGGGCCCGCGGGTAGTAGTCGGCGTGGCGGATGCCGTCCGCGGCGGTCTAGCGGAATTCCGGATCGCGGGAGAGCATGAGGTCGAAGGCGCCAAAGTAGATGCCGAGCGCGCGCTCTTTCAAGAGGCATTCAGCGCCTGCTCGAGGAGCAAGCGAATCCGTTTGGTTTCGGGGATCCCCAGGCGATCCGCCGATTCGAGAGCAAGGCTCAGGAGCGCTATGGCGGCTTCGCGGTCGCCGGCGTGATTGCGTTTCAAATAGGTTCTAGCAAGATTGAACCGGCCAGCGGCCATGTCTCGCGAAGCTCCGAGCCCGAGTCGTTCATAAATGGTGAGCTCCTCCTCAAGCCTTATGCGGATAGCCTCATCGAGCTCTCCTTGAACCTGGAGCACGTCGGCGATCTTGCCCATCGTCACCGCGTGCTCCCGGGCATCGCCGAGTCGTTCGTAGACGGGCAACTGCTCTTCTCTTCGGATGCGCAGGACCTCCTTGAGCTCTGCGCGGTATTGGAGCACGTCGGCGATCTTGCCCATCGTTGCCGCGCGGTTCCGTATGTCACCCAGCCGTTCAAAAACCGGAAGCACCTCCTCGCGCTGGATGCGCAGTGCCTCGTTGAGATCTCCGCGGGCCCAGAGCACGTCGGCTAAGGTGCCAGTGGCGAGGGCTGCCTCTTTCTCATCGCCTCGCGACCGATCGAGCTCCACTTTTTCCCGAGCCACCCCCGCGGCCCGGTCGAGATCTCCGGAATGGAGAGCGACGCGGCCGAGAGTCCAGAGCACATTCGAGCGCTCCTCCTCTCCAAGAGGCCGGCGCAGGAGCTCCTCGTAGAAGCTGAACCAGGCATGGAAAGGGCCGTTCAGTGTTGCGAACCAGGAACCCGCGCGCCCGACACGGACCCCTTCCGCTTCACGGATCTCGGCGAGCCAATGGGGCAAGGCTCCCGTCTCGACTTGAATTTCGCGCCAGAGTTTTCCCTGCTCCTCCTCCTGACCAGCGGGAAGCTGAGGCAGCCGAGCGCAAAACCACTCTGTCATACGCGCGTGCGCCTTCTCGGCCCCATCTTTGCCGCTTTCCGATCGCAAGAGCTCCGCAAGGAGGGGGTGAAGCCGATAGGCTCGGTCTTTCCGCTCCGCGGGAGGGATCGGATCGAGAAGAGAAAGCCGTCGTGCGGCGACCGCCAACTGCTCGTAGTCGAGCGCGGGGAGCCCCGCGATGGCCGCTCCAAGGCTGGCTCCGAAGCCCACAGGCGGAGCGTGCCCGAGGTCAAGGAAACCAGGGATCAGCCGTTCCCCCTCAGCTCCGAGCTGAGCTTTGAGAAGGTCCAGAGACAGCGCGAAGGCGCTCGCGATGGCCGCGCGGGACTGGTCCCGGGTAAGGGTCGGCTCAGCGACGTCCGCGGCGGGGAGCGCGAACCCCGTCTGGCGCAATCTCGTCAGGAATCCCTCCACCGAATACCCGGCCTTGAGGTACCCGGCCGCCAAGTGGATCGCCAGGGGCAGAAAACCGAGGGCCCCGACCAGGCGCTGGTATTCCTCTGATACTTCCCACATCTCCTCCCCGAGCTCCTCGGCAAGCTGGACCAGCGCGGTCGCTTCGTCAAAGGGACGGACCGGCACCTGAATCCAGCCGAGCGACGATCCGAGGGCCTGATAGCGGCCGGTGACCAGGATCGGACAACCCGCGAGCTGGACGATGAGCTCGGCGGCGGCCCGCGCCAGCGGTTCGGCATCCACGTTCTCGACGTGAAGGAGGCTTCGGGGAGAGAGGAGACGGCTCCGGACCCACTCGGCAAGACCGTCCGTCGCCTGCGGAAGGCGCAGACGATCCCCGAGATTGCCAAGGAGAGAGTCGCCGGAGACCGGTGCTCCGGACCCGTCCAGCACGAGCCGGCAGACACCGCCGGGGAAGTGGTCCTGATGAAGATAGGCGAAGCGTTCGGCCAGATAGGATTTGCCCACCCCGGCCATTCCCTGGACCGAGCAGATCGCTACCGGCCGCGAAGCTCCTTCTCCCAGCAGGCTTTTCTCCAACTGCTCGATTTCCGGCTCACGGCCCACGAACACCCGCGCGACCCGGGGATCTGCCGAGGGACCGTCAGGCTGTCCACGAACCCATAGGCTCAGCCGGCCGTCGACGGTTCCGGAATAGAGGCTGTTGTCGTTGAACCAGAATCCCCGGGTAGACCACCCGCGGAACCAAAGGTCATAACGCAACGGCCTCCCGCTCCCGTCGAGGACGATCCGGATGCGCTCGCAGGCGTTGGGATAGCGGTCGTGCTCGTAGAGGCACCCGGCCGCGATCTGCCG
>DASXJP010000131.1:0-5764 GCA_036497345.1 Thermoanaerobaculia bacterium | reverse complement strand
GCATGGGATGGAGATCTGGAAGTCGGACGGCACCGCCGCCGGCACGGTCGAGGTGAAGGACGTCGAGACGGTCGCCTCCTCGGTCTTCGTCCTCAACAACCACCTGTTCTTCAACTTCAGCCACCTGGGGAGCCGGCTGCTCTGGGACGCCAACGTGGGCGGGGCCGCCATCACCCTCAACCCCTGGGTCAGCGACGGCACCGCCGCCGGCACCGCGCAGCTCCTCTCCCTCGACCCGGGGAACGGCGACCTGATCCCGACCTCCAACTTCCCGCTGGGCGGCGGCATCGACCTGCTCGCCTCCCCCACCGGACTGTGGGCCACCGACGGCACCCCGGCCGGCACCACCCAGCTCCAGCCCGGGACGCTGACCTCCGCGGGCGGCTTCACCCCGGCGCTGGGGACCGTCTTCTTCACTGGACTGGACAGCTCCTTCGGCTACGAGCTGTGGAAGACGGACGGCACCAGCGCCGGCACCCAGCGTGTCACCGACATCGCCGGCGGGAGCGCCAGCTCGGAGCCCAATCAGCTCACGCCGTTCGGCTCCACCCTCCTGTTCAGCGCCACCGGCAGCTCGCCCTACACCCAGCTCTGGAAGACGGACGGCACCGGCGCCGGCACCACCCCCCTCACCTCGATCACCCCGGGAACGGTCAACTACATCCAGTGGATCACCTCCCTGGGATCGGTCGCCGTGTTCGCCTGCAACCTCCCGGCCTCGGGCATGGAGGTCTGCGTCACCGACGGCACGCCGGGGGGCACCGCCCTGCTCAAGGACATCCGCTCCGGCACGGCCTCCTCCGATCCGCTGGCCCCGGTGCGGCTCGGCGGCGTGGTCGTCTTCACCGCCTTCGACGACGCCACGGGCCAGGAGCTGTGGGCGAGCGACGGCACCGCCGCCGGCACCATCCTGCTCAAGGACATCAACCCGGGAGCGGCGTCGTCCCTCGACCTCAATTCCGTCAGCATCTCCTACGTTCCCAGCCCGGCGAACGTGCTCGGCGGCAAGCTCTACTTCATCGCCGACGACGGCGTCCACGGCCGCGAGCTGTGGCGGACCGACGGCACCCCCGCCGGCACCGCCCTCTTCATGGACCTCGATCCCGGCGCCGGCTCGGGCGATCCGGCCCAGCTCACCGTCGCTGGCGGCCGCCTCTTCTTCGTGGCCGACGATGGCGTCCACGGCCGCGAGCTGTGGACGAGCGACGGCACCGCCGGCGGCACCCACATGGTCGAGGACATCGCCCCCGGCGCCGGCTCACCCGTCATCCAGAGCCTCACGGCGATCGGCTCGCTGGTCCTCTTCTCCGCCGACGACGGCGTCCACGGCCAGGAGCTCTGGCGCAGCGACGGCGCCGCGGTGGGGACCTTCCTGGTGCAGGACATCGCGCCGGGCGCCACCCCCTCCAGCCCGCTCGGCTTCACCGACGCGGGCTCCGACGTCTTCTTCGCGGCCAACGACGGCGTGACCGGCTTCGAGCCCTGGGACGTGCCCAAGGCCGCCCTGCTCGCCACCTACCAGGACGTGCCCGCGGGCTACTTCGCCTGGCGGTTCATCGAGGCGCTCACCGTCCGCGGGGTCACCGGCGGCTGCGGCAACGGCGATTTCTGCCCCGGCCAGCCGATCACCCGCGCCGAGATGGCGGTCCTCCTGCTCGCCGCCCGCGGCACGCCGCCGCCGCCGGCCACGGGGACCCGCTTCGACGACGTTCCCCTCGGCTTCTGGGCCGGCCCCTGGATCGAGGAATTGGCGCGCGAGGGAGTGGTGAGCGGCTGCTCGGCCAATCCGCCCCTCTACTGCCCGGGCAACAACCTGACCCGGGCCGAGATGGCGGTGCTGCTCACCCTCGCCCGGGGCGAGAATCCCCCGCCGGCCACGGGAACCCGCTTCGGCGACGTGCCGGCCAACTACTGGGCCGCCCGCTTCATCGAGAAGCTCGCGGCGGACGGCATCACCAGCGGCTGCGGCGGCGGCAACTTCTGCCCCGACTTGGCCGTCACCCGCGGCGAGATGGCGGTGTTCCTGGCCACGGCGTTCGGGGTGCCGCTGCCGTAAGGCGTTATCGGTCTCATCCGACCGATCCGACGGATCGGTCGGATCCCCGGGGCCGCCCTACAACCCCCCGTCCAGCAACCTTTCCAGCCGCCCCAGGGCGTCGTCGAGCCTCCGGGCGATCGGGTTGGTGGACGAGAGCGCCCTCTCCCGCCGCTCGCGGAAGACGCCGAACCAGAGGTTCCGCTTCTCCTCCAGCACGTCCTTGCGTAGCGTGAGGCCGTGGCGGGCGAAGATCGGGGTCAGCTCGTCGTAGCGCGCCAGCAGGTCGCGCCGCACCGATTTGTAGGAGTATTCACAGACCGCCCGGCGCTCCGAGAAGCTGAAGATGTTGGTGAAGAACATCTCGTACTCGTCGGGACGGGGCCTGAAGAGCACCACGTCGGCGTCCTTGAACTTGGCGGCGTAGGAGGCCATGCCGGTCTCCAGGCGCGAATGGATCAGCGTCCGGAAGGTCTGCGAGAGCACCGCCGGCAATCCGTGGTCGAGCAGCTTGCCGCGGCTCATGAGCCCGGCCTCGACCGTGCCCCGGGTGTCGATCGGGACGATCGGATTGACGCAGATCACCAGGTCGGCCCCCGCCTCCAGCGCCACCGAGGTGTGCATGGTCTTGAGCAGGATGCCGTCGACGTAGTGGCGCCCCTCGATCTCCACCGGCGGATAGAGGCCGGGGAGGGCCGAGCTGGCGGCCACGGCGAGCGAGATGGGGATGTGGTCCAGCCCCGGCTCGCCGAAACGCACGGCCTGGCCGGAATCGAGATCCGAAGCCACCACCACCAGGCGCTTGCCGAGCTGGCGGAAGTCGTCGGTCCGCCCCTTGACGTTGAAGACCTTGTGGACGTATTCGCGGATCCGCTGGTTGTCGAAAATCCCCACCGGCAGGGCCTGGCTGAGGCGGATCAGCGATTCGAGCAGGGTGAGGTCCCGCGGGCGCTTGATCCACTCCTGGAACGACTGCCAGAGCAGGCGCGGCACGGCCCTGCCGCCGCGCTTGAGCTCGTCGAGGGCCGGGGTGAAGAAGGTCTCCGGCACGAACGGGTGCTCGCCCGGCTCGTGCGAGACGATCGCCCGGCACATCTGGGCCGTGGTCAGATTGTTGGCGAGGTTGGCGCCGATGATGGCGCCGGCGCTCACCCCGACGTAAATGAACAGATGGTTGAGATCGAGACCGTCGATCGCTTCGTCGAGAGCCCGGAGGGCGCCGATCTCATAGACCGCTCCCTCCGGAGCTCCCGCCGCGAGCGCTAGTCCGATCCTGGGGGAGCCCTTCGTGTTGCCCGAGCCTTCTGGGGTCCGCTCCACCAGTCTCACCTTCTCCCTAGGCGGTGACGTCGCCCGGATCGGCCGGCGTAGCCGGAGCGGCCGGGGTCACACGCGGCTTGAGCTGCTCGATCTTGGCGTTGAGCTCCTCGACCTTCTGCGTCAGGTTCCGGATCTCCTCGCGCGTCGGAACACCCAGCCGGCGCAGGGTGGCCGTGAGCTTCTCGTCGAGCTTGTCGCCCCACCCCTCGAACGTGCTCTCGGCCTTGGCCTTGAACCGCTCGGCGTCGGACTTCATCTTGTCGACCTCGACCTTGCCCTTCGACTCCACGTCGCGGCCCCGCTCGACCAGGCGGCTGAAGATCTTGCCACCCTCCTCCTCCGCCGCGGCCAGCGCGCCGAGACCGGCGAGCCAGATGCGATGGACCGATTCCTTGATCTCTTCCTGGACGTTCTTCTCGGTGCCCGTCTGGGTGCTCGTATCCATGTCGCTTACCTCGTCGCTTTCTTGGTGCGCGGCGCGCTCGCCTTCTTGGCGCTGGCGGCCGCGGTGGGGGTTTCAGGGACAATCGCCGTCGCGGCCTGGCGCCGCGCGACGACCTCGTCGACCTTCTTGGACAGCGAGTTGATGCGGGACGACAGGACCTTGACGTCCTCGCGCGTCATCACGTTCAGACGCTTCAGCATGCCCCGGCTCTCATACTCCACCGTGTCCTGCACCAGCTTGCCGGCCTCGCGCACCGTCTGGGTGGCGCGGCCGGTCGCCGTCTCGATCATCTGCTTGCCCTTCTCCTCGATCGGCCGGCCGCGCTCGACCAGACGGTCGAACGTCTCCCGGCCCGCCTCGCTCACCTCGGCCACGGCGCCCATGCCGGCCAGCCAGAGGCTCCGCCCCACGCCGGTCAGGCGCTCGACAGTCTTACCCATATCTATACCCATCGGAATGGTGCTCATTTCTGGATCTCTCCCTCGGTTTCGATGATCCGTGCCACGGCAGCCTTGCGCTCCGTGGGACGGCCGTTCTGCGGCTCCACGACGGCAGCCGCGTGGTCGGTCCGCTCCAGCTCCGCGAGCGACACCTCGAGCTCCTCCAGGCGCGCCCGCAGGCTCGACATCTCCTCCCGGGCCCGCCGCACGGGGCCCAGGCGGTCGATCAGCTTGTCGACGCCGTGCTGCACCTGCTCCATGCCGGTGCTGACGGCCCGCTCGCCGATGCGGACCAGATCGTGCAGCAGCTCGCTCGGCAGGAACGAGGTTCCCTTCCGTCCTTCGTCCAGGATGATCTGCGTCAGGGTCTGCGAGGTGACGTCGTTGTTGCTGGCGTTGTCCATCACCCGCACCTCCTGCCCCTGGCGGATCCAGGTGGCGATCTCGTCCAGCGAGACGTACCGGCTCTCCTCGGTGTCATAGAGCTTGCGGCTTTCGTAGCGTTTGATGAGCCGGATCATTGGAGCTCCTCCTCTCGACAGTCGGTCGCGGACATCTTGGGCGTCCGTGCCAAAGGTAATTTACCGCACTGCGGCAAAGGATGTCAAGAGTTTTTGACGCGGCGCGGCAAAAATCTTCGGCGGGTGCCCTCCCCCTGGGACCGCCGGCGTCCCCGCCGGCCCTCTGGCCGCCCTACACGTCAGTTTTTCTATGAGGAGGGCTTAATCAGGACTTCGGAGCCGATGGGCTCTCTGCCCCCAGTGCCTTCTCGGTCTCGGCAATCCGGCCGGCCAACTCGGCGGGAACACCTCGGAACCTGGCTGGTTGCTCGGGCAAGCGCGCCAGCAATTCCTGAACAACCTCTTGAGCCTGCCGATATGTAGCCAGAGCCTCCGCGAGCTCGCCCCGATCCCGCTTAACGTCACCGAGCCTCGCCAACACCAACGCCAAATCCCGCAACCACCCTGGACGGTCGGGGTCCTGCTCCAGAAGACGCCGCACCAAGCCCAGAGACTCCTCGTAGGACGACTGCGCGCTCGATAAATCGCCACGCGCCCTCTGCACGTCGCCGACCTTATTCAGGTTCACCGACAGGTCCCGCAGCCACTCGGGACGGTCGGGGTCCCGCTCCAGAAGACGCCGCATCAAACCCAGAGACTCCTCGTAGGACGACTGCGCTCCGGACAAATCGCCCCGCGATCCCTGCACGTCACCCACCCTGTTCAGGCTCACCGACAGGTCCCACAGCCACTCTGGACGGTCGGGGGCCCTCTCCAGAAGACGCCGCCTCAAACCCAGAGACTCCTCGTAGGACGACTGCGCTCCCGACAAATCTCCCCGCGATCTCTGCACGCCACCAACCCTTTCGAGACTCACCGACAGGTCCCGCAGCCACTCTGGACGGTCGGGGTCCCGCTCCAGAAGACGCCGCATCAAACCCAGAGACTCCTCGTAAGATGACTGTGCTCCGGACAAATCTCCCCGCGATCTCTGTAGGTCACCCACCCTTTCGAGGCTCACCGA
>DASXJP010000130.1:0-5085 GCA_036497345.1 Thermoanaerobaculia bacterium | reverse complement strand
TTGAGGAACAGGGAACGCCCTTGAAGAAGAACACCATCGCGAACAACTTCCAGCTCTGGGGCGACTATGCCTGGCCGAAGGATGGCGACGAGTGGGACGGCCAGGCGATCGGCTGCAACAAGCCGTATGAGGGGTGGAAGCGCTCTCTGGTTGAAGCGCTTATTCGACCTTACATAAACCACTCATCGACGGTACTGGAAATCGGCTCAGGCCATGGCCGCTGGTCGAAGGAGATCGCGCCTCTTTGCGGAAATCTGATCCTCGTCGATCTCAGCCCGAGCTGTATCGAATATTGCCGGTCGCTCTTCAAAGACCGCTCCAACGTGAGCTTTGTCGTCAATCAGGGCAACGACCTCACCGGGATTCCGGACGAAAGTATCGATTTCGTCTGGTCCTATGATGTATTCGTTCATATAGGCTCCGCCGAGATCGAGGCGTATTTCGGGGAGATCCGCAGGGTGCTCCGTCCAAAGGGTACAGCGGTGATTCATCACGCCGGGCGCCGTCATCTCCTGCTGCCCCTCCGCTTTCTCCGGGAATCGCCCACCGGCAGCCGGATCTACAATTTCATCACGATCAACGTCTTCGCGGAAGAACTGGGTTGGCGCTCCGACGTCTCACGGGCTCTCGTACGCAGGCTGGCGAGGCGACAAGGCCTCATCGTCGAGGCCCAGGTCAACCGGTGGGGCGAGAACGCCGAGCTCGGAGTGCCGCGATTCCGCGACGCGGTCTCGATCCTCCAGCGGCCAGGATGAGCAATCCTGGCGCCGTCAGGCCCCTGGTACCGACAAATCGAACCTTTGGTTCTCTATTCTGACGATCTAGGAAGGGCCGGCCGGCGGTCTGGCGGGTGGACGGTAGGAATTCCATCTTGCCCCCCGCCTGTAACGAAATCCTCCCCCGAAACGCCAATGATGAACGGCAGGCTTATGCTGGGATTGAAGCGCCGATGGGAATCCCGACGATCGCGAGGGGCTATTGACGCGTCCGCGGCATAGGCGTAGTGTTGAACGATCTGTCGAATCTGTTCCCCAGCCACAGAAGGAGGTTTATCGTGAATGAGAAGAGATTTTCGCTCAGTTTCGTAGCCGTTCTCGTACTGTTGTTCGCCTTCAGCTCGCTCGCTCAGGCGCAGGCGACTCGCACCTGGGTCTCGGGCGTTGGCGACGACGCCAACCCGTGCAGCCGCACGGCTCCCTGCAAGACGTTCGCTGGCGCCATCTCGAAGACCGCGGCTGGCGGCGAGATCAACGTCCTCGATCCGGGCGGCTTCGGGGCGGTCACCATCACCAAGTCGATCACCATCTCCTCCGAGGGGTTCGAGGCCGGTGTGCTGGTGTCGGGCACCAACGGCATCATCATCAACGCGTTGTCGACCGACGTCGTGGTCCTGCGTGGCCTGGACATCGAAGGTCTCGGTACCGGCCTGGACGGCATCAAGGTGCTCGGCACCCTTGCCGCCCTTCACGTCGAGAAGTGCACCATCAACGCTTTCCGCGGGACCAACGGGTCGGGTATCGAGATCGCGACGACCTCGGGCACCACCCAGGTCTTTATCAATGACACGATCGTCCGCGACAGCGGCCAGGGCGTGGGAGGTGGCATTTTCATCAATCCCTCTGGAGGCACTGTGAAGGCCTCGATCGACAACGTCAGGGTGGAAAATAACCTTTTCGGCCTCAAGGTGAGCGGCAGCACCTCGTCCGCCTCGGTCCAAAGCAGCGTTGCCGCGGGCAACTCGGCCGCCGGCTTCTCGGGCGCTGTCAGCGGTGCGGTACTGAACATCGACCGTAGTATGGCAACCAACAATGGGACAGGAGTCGTTTGTGCCGCCGGCTCCGCCGTTCGTATCGGCAATATGATCATTTCCGGTAACGGCACCGCCGTGACGCCCAGTAACTGCTTCTCGTTCAAGAACAACGACATCGACGGCGCGGTCACCATCAACGCCATCAGTCCCACCCCACAGTAGAGAGCCTCTCTCCACCCCTCCCGGTCTCGACAGGAGAGCCGGGAGGGGTATTCGATTCATTGAAGCCCGGTGAGCTCAGCCGCGAGCCCTTCCACACTGCGGTCGCGTAACCTGATCAGCCGCGCGGGAACCCCTCCGTAGATCCCCCATGGAGCGAGCGGCTCTTTGACCAACGAGAGCGCGCCGACAACGGCCCCTTCGCCGAAGCTCACCCCGGGAAGCACCACGCTGTGGGCGCCCACCATGCTGTGCCGCCCAAGGTGGATGCGGGCTCCTTGCACGTGGCGAAGGTCCTCCGGAATCAGCGCTCCGGGAAGCCAATGCCCTGAGAAATCGTCGTTTCCCGACAGCAGCGTCGCGCGCGGGGAGACGTTGACGAAATCCTCGATGACGAGGCCAAACGGACCGCTCAGGAAAGCGAACGCCGAAATGTGTACGTAGGAGCCGAGGACCACCGGCTCGCGCGCGGTGAGGATGGCGAAGTCGTCGATCCGTACGTGGTCTCCAATACTGATCGAGCCGGCGCCGTAGATCGAGCAACGGTCGCTGATCGTCACGTCGGTGCCCACGCTGGCGAGACCGAGCTCGGCGATCTGGTCAGGAGAGAGCATTCCCATCCTCAATCCCCCATCAGTGTCGCCAGAGCCGCACGCAGCTCATCGTCGGGGACCTGGGCCACTCCGCCATGGCACGGGAAGCACACCACGCGCGCGTAGAGCTCGTCGGCTCGCGGCCTTGACTCTATAGGCCGATAGTACTTGTGAACGACCAGCGGGCCACCGGACAGCCGTTCGGGTCCCACAGGATGGGGGAACAGGATCGGCACCAGATTCGGAAAGACCCTCTCTTGCCCGCCATCGACGAGAAGCGCCAGGCCGAGATCACGGGCGATACCGGCCAGACGCCGGAACTGCTGACGGTGGGCCGCGCGGATCTCTTCGCGGTGGCGCAACCGGTCGAGGATGAAGGCGGCAGCCACGTCGGACATCTTGCCGTTGCTCGACCGCGCGCCGGTGTCGATCCCCTTGTAGAGCCCGAAATTGATCAGCGAACGGAACGTGTCCGCGAGCCCGTCGGGGATCACCACACACCCCCCTTCGCCGAAGCCGCAAGGCTTGGTGTGATGGAAGCTGAAGAGCTCCCCCGCCCCCAGGCCGCCGAAAGGATTGCCCTGGTACGCTGAGCCGAAGCAGGTGGCCGAATCGAAGAGCAGGATCTTGCCTTGGCGCGCCGCGAGCTCCTCGTAGCGCTCGACGTGGAGAGCCGTCCCGAACAGGTTGGTCACCATGATCCCGTCGTACGATTCGATGGGCAGGGCGGCGAGCGCGTCGGGGTCGAGGAACCCCTGCTCGTCACAGTCGAGGACCCGCGCGGCGGCGAACGGACCCTGGCGCTGCGCGTGGAAAGTGAAGGCCGAGACGACCCAGCGCAGTGGCCGGCCCGCGAGGTGCTCGTAGAGCTGTGCGAGGCCGTGGAGAGCCACGGTCCCATTGGCGCAGGCGACCACCCGGCGGCCGGGAGGCAGAGAGAGGCTCTCCGCCACGGCCACTTCGAGCTGAAGCGACACCGGGCCGAAGTTCGACCACACGCCGCTCGCTTCGCTACGCGCGAGCAGCTCCCGGATCCGCTCGTAGTCCGGCCGCTTGGCCTCGACGAAGGCGATCATACGGGCCGCGCGGCCTCCTCCGCCTTGACCCGCGGATGGAGCTCACCCAATAACCGCTGAGCGAGCGCGTTGATCACCCGCAGATCGGTGCGGGCGAGCATCGCCTCGACGTTCTCCAGGCTGGCGTAGAGCTCGTTCTTGTAGAGCTGATGCTTGCGCAGCAGGTGAATGATCCGCACGTCTCCGAGCTCACTGGCGTGGAGCGCCTCGAGGAGGGGATCGTTGACGAAGTTCCAGCGGAAGGGCAGGGCGCGAAAGGGTAGCCCGGATCGCGTCACCGCCAGAGAGACCGCGATCTGGACACGGTACATCGTGCGCTCGACGGCGTCCACGGCCGCCATCAATTCGTAGATGGCGCTGCCGAGGCTCCGCATCACCGCGGCCGGAGCGGCCAGGACGCCGAGGTTGAAGTAGGGCGGGCAATAACGGAGCGACTCGTCCTGGAACATATAGCCCCAACCGGTGTGCTCGCAGGGGGTCTTGAGCTCACCCAGGCCGCAGGAATCATAGATATCCTGCCACTGCTCACGCCGGGCGAGCGGCGGCACGTGCGCCACGACTCCGCACAGCGCCCCGGTCCGATGGGCCTCTTCGACCAGCTCATCCAGGGGACCGGCGATCAGGGTGTCGGCGTCCAGCGCCAGCATCACATCGCTCTTGAATTCGTAGCGGAAGCGCTCGCACGCCGTGGCATACCAGCTTTCGCGCGCAAAGATCTCCTGGTCCACCCAGCGGACCTCGACGCCGTTGTCAGCCATCCATGGATGGTTGCGGGCGAGGTCGGGATCGCGCTCCTCGGCGCCGACGGTCAGGACGATCGGAGCGTCGCGATAGCGTCCCCCCCGAACGCGCAGGGACCGGGTGAGATAGTGGGCCATGTTCAGGAACGTCGGGGTGGGGCTCACCGGGACGTGGACTTCGAGCGTGGGGCGGCGGCGCAGGAACGGCATTGGATTCAGATTCCAGATCAATCCCTCGGGATCTCCTGGTCGAGGTTGACCGCGCTCCCCGAGAGGCGGGCGATCAGCATCAGCCGGCGCTTGAAGCGGAAGCGCTGCTCGAGGCTCACGATCCGCCGCACCACCCGCTCCTCGTAGCCGCGGGCGGCGACCTCCTCCGGCCGCAGACCGAGGTCGAAGAGCAGGTAGAGCACCTCGTCGGCCGTCTCGTAGGAGAAGCCGAGCTCCCCCTCGTCGGTCTGCCCCGGCCAGAGGTCGGCCGAGGGGGCCTTGTCGATCACCTCCGCGGGGAGGCCCAGGTGCCGCGAGAGCTGCCAGATCTGGCATTTGTAGAGATCGCCCAGGGGGTTGAGCGAGCTGGCGTTGTCGCCGAACACGGTCGAGTAGCCGAGGAGGATCTCGGTCTTGTTCGAGGTGCCGAGCACCAGGGCGTCGAGCTTCTTGGCCTGGTCGAAGAGGATGGTCATCCGCTCGCGGGCCATCTTGTT
>DASXJP010000129.1:0-25388 GCA_036497345.1 Thermoanaerobaculia bacterium | reverse complement strand
GGGAGCACGGCCGCCGGGGCGGCCCTCCCGGGGATCTCTACGTGGTGCTCCAAGTGCGTCCGCACAAGCAGTTCCGCCGCGACGGCTCGACGGTGCTGTCGCGGGCCACGATCAGCTATCCGCAGGCGGTGCTCGGCTCCTCGGTCGAGGTGGACACCCTGCACGGCAAGTCGACGCTCGACATCCCCGCGGGCACCCAGCACGGGCGGGACTTCCGCCTCCGCGGCCAGGGGATCCCCCGTCTCGACGGCGCCGGCAAGGGGGACCACGTCGTCTCCATCGAGGTCGAGGTGCCGCAGCCGCGCGATCTCTCCCCCGAGGAGCTGCAGCTCCTCCGCCGCCTCGCCGAGCTCGGCGGCCATCCGGTGAAGGAGGAGAAGGGGGTCATCGAGCGGGTGAAGAATCTTTTTGGGTGAGCCCTCACCCCTACCCCTCTCCCGTCCCCTCCCCCCTCCCTCACCGGGAGAGGGGGAAAGAATAGGTATGCCCCACCTTCGGCGCATCTACGCCCTCCCTCCCGACCTGGAGGACTCCGCCGTCGCCCTCCTCTGGATGGCGGGCACGCTCGGGGTGCAGTCTACGAACGCTCCAGACGGCCGGGTCCGCCTGGAGGCCTGGTTTCCTCTGGACGCCGAGCCGGCGGAGAGGCTCCCTGGCGTGGAGCTGGAGCGGGAGGAGACGGTCCCCGACGCGGACTGGCTCGCCGCCTGGCGGGAGCGGGCCCGGCCGTTTCCGGTGGGACGGACCCTCTATCTTGATCCCCGAGAACCGGATCCCCGAGAACCGGACGAGGCGCCAGTCGAGGCTCCTGAAGGAAGAAGGCTGCTCCGCCTCCCCGCCCGCGCCGCCTTCGGCACCGGCAGCCATGAATCGACCGCGCTCGCCCTGGAGCTCCTGGAGGATACGGATCTCCGCGGCCGGCGGGTGCTCGACGTGGGCACCGGCACCGGCGTCCTGGCCTTCGCGGCCCTGGCGCTCGGCGCGGCATCGGTGACCGGCTTCGACCTCGATCCCGCCGCCCCCTTCCACGCGCGGGACAACAGCGCCCTGAACGATCTCCACCCCCGCCTCTTCGCCGGCCGGCTGGCCGCGATCCGCCCGCGCCCGCTCTTCGATCTCGCCCTGGTGAACGTGGTGCCCGAGCAGATCCTCCCCGAGATGCCCGACCTCGTCCGGCGGCTGAAACCCGGAGGCGAGGCGATCCTCTCGGGCATCCTCCAGGAGAGAGGACGCCAGGTGCTCGACCGCATGCGGGGGCTGGGGTTGACGGAGCGGGACCGGCGGGAGGCGGGGGACTGGGTGGCGTTTCGGGTGGGACCCTCATCACCCCGACCCTCTTCTCCCGTCCCCTCCCACCCTCCCTCACCGGGAGAAGAGGGAGAAAACATCGCGTAGTGGAGGGTGGTGTTCCCCCTCTCCCGGTGCGGGAGGGTGGGAGGGGACGGGAGAGGGGCCGGGGGTGAGGGCCTACGCGCCGCCGCCCGGCGGCGGACAGATGTTGTTCGTGCAGGCCAGGATCCGGCCGGACGCGTCGCAGACGCAGCTCACGCAACACTGCGAGCCGTCCGGATAGGTCGTACACCGTGGACAGGCGTGGGTGCCCCCCGCCACGGCGCTGGGAGCAGTGAGCGAAGCCGCGGTGGCGGCGAGGGCGAGGGTCAGGAGCAGCATCTTCTTGCGCATTTGGATACCTCTTGGAAATGGGTCTCAGTTGTACGGCGGCGGATCGTCTAGCCCTTTTCGCACGGTCCGTCGGGCGGTGGGCAGAAGTGGTTGGTGCAGGCGATGATGTTGTTGTTCTCGTCGCACAGGCAGCTCACGCAGCATTGGGAGCAGTCGGCGTAGGTCGTGCACTGAGGACAGGAGTGGTTGCCCGCCACGGCGCGGGACGTGGTGAGCGAGGCCGCGGTGGCGGCGAGGGCGAGGGTCAGGAGCAGCATCTTTTTGCGCATGTTTGGACCTCCACGAAAGGGTGAGGATCTGAATCGACACCCATGCATTTTAGTGCCTCTCAATAATCACGGAGGGACACACCCACGGTGACGTTTCCGCCGCACGGGGTATAAATAGAGGGTGCCCATGCTCAAGGTCCTCATCGTCGAAGACCAGCCCGCTGTCGTCACCGCCCTCCAGGTCCTGTTCGAGATCCGGGGGATGGCCTGCGCCGTGGCCCGCTCGCCCGAGGAGGCCCTGAAGCGGCTGGACGCGGACGCCGGCCAGGAGATCGGCGTGGTCGTCCAGGACATGAACTTCAGCCCCGAGGCCACCACGGGCGAGGAGGGGATCGCCCTCTTCCGCGAGATCAAGCGGCGGGACCCAGGGCTGCCCGTGCTCCTGATCACCGCCTGGACGTCGCTGGAGACCGCCGTGCAGCTCGTCAAGGAGGGGGCGAGCGACTATCTCGCCAAGCCCTGGGACGATGAGAAGCTCCTCGCCTCGGCGCGCAACCTCCTGCGCCTGCGCGAGCTGCAGCTGGAGAACGCGCGGCTGCGCGGGCGGGCCCGGCGGAGCTGGGAGGACCTCGCGGAGCGGCACGACCTCTGCGGCGCCGTCTGGGCGAGCGAGAAGATGCACGCCGTGGTCACTCTCGCCCTCCAGGTGGCCCGTGGGGATGTCCCGGTGCTGATCACCGGCCCCTCGGGCGCCGGCAAGGAGAAGCTGGCCGAGATCGTCCAGGCGAGCTCGCGGCGGAAGGACAAGCCGTTCGTGCGCGTCAACGCCGGGGCCCTTCCGGACGAGCTGCTGGAGAGCGAGCTGTTCGGCGCCGAGGCGGGGGCCTACACCGGCGCTACCCGCCGGCGGGTCGGCCGCTTCGAGGCGGCGGACGGCGGCACCCTGTTCCTCGACGAGATCGGCAACCTCTCCCCCTCGGGGCAGGCCAAGCTCCTGCGGGTCCTCCAGAGCGGCCAATTCGAGCGCCTGGGGAGCAGCGAGACCCGGCGCGTGGACGTCCGCCTGATCTGCGCCACCAACGCCGACCTGCGCCGGGAGATCGCCGCCGGCCGCTTCCGCGAGGACCTCTTCTACCGCCTGAACGTGATCGAGCTGGCGGTCCCGCCGCTCGCGGAGAGGCCGGAGGACGTCATCCCCCTCGCCGAGCGCTTCCTGCGCGATCTCTCCCCTTCGCCCACCGGCGCCGTCTGGCGGCTCGACCCGCGGGCCCGCGAGCAATTGGTGCGCTACCCCTGGCCGGGCAACGTCCGCGAGCTGGAGAACACGCTGCGCCGGGCCGTGCTGGTGGCCGCGGGGGAGACCATCCGCCCCGAGGACCTCGGGCTGGGCACGGCCCCCTTCGCCGCCGGTCCGGCCCTGGCCGCCGAGGCGGACGAGCTGGGCTTGGCCGAGCGGGTCAAGATCGAGCGCGCCCTGGCCGACGCCGGAGGGATCGTCGCCAAGGCCGCCGAAACGCTCGGCCTCTCCCGCCAGGCGCTCTATCGCAAGATGGAGAAGCACGGCCTGGCGGTCGAGCGGCGGCTGCGCGGATGACGAATGAGATAATGAAACCCCTCTCCTTCGCCGCCCGCGTCCGCCTCGCCTTCCTGGCCGGCCTGGCCGCCGTGATCGCCCTCTGCGTGACCACAGCCTATTTCTTCCCCTCCCCCTGGGCGGTCCTGCTGGTGGCGATCGGCTTCGGGCTGCCGGCGGGGTGGTGGTTCCTCGACCGGGTGCTCCTGCCCGCCACGCGGGTCCTGGGAGCGCTGCGCGACGGGGTTCAGGGGTATCGGGATCACGACTTCAGCCTGAACCTCGCCGTCGACCGCGGCGACGAGCTGGGGGAGCTGGTCGAGCTCTACAACGCCGTGGGGGACGTGCTGCGCGACGAGCGGAGCGCCCTGATCCAGCGCGAGATGCTCCTCGAGACCGTCTTCGAGGCCACGCCCACCGCCATCGTATTGACCGACGCGCGGGACCGCATCGTCTTCGTCAACCGCGCCGCCCGCGAGCTGTTCTTCACCCGCGGCCGCTACGAGGGGCGGTCCTTCTCCGAGATCCTCGCCGAGTGCCCCGAGGGGCTGCGGGAGGCGCTGGCGAGCGGCCGGGACTCGCTCTTCTCGCTCGACCAGGGGGGCGAGGAGGAGGTCTTCCACGTGGCCCGCCGGGTCTTCGAGCTGAACGGCCGGCGGCACGACCTCACCCTGGTCAAGCGGCTCACACCGGAGCTGCGGCGCCAGGAGGTGGACGTCTGGAAGCGGGCCATCCGCACCCTCTCGCACGAGCTCAACAACTCGCTGGCCCCCATCGCCTCGCTAGCCCGCTCGGTGCGGCTGATGGTGGGCAAGCCCGAGCATGAGGAGCGGCTCGGCTCGGCCCTCGACGTCATCGAGGAGCGCGCCGTCCATCTCAAGGAGTTCCTGGAAGGCTACGCCCGCTTCGCCCGCCTGCCGCAGCCGGTCCGGCAGGAGGTGGCGTGGGAGCCGTTCCTCGCCGAGCTCCGGCAGGTCGTCCCCTTCGAGCCCGAGGGGGAGCCGCCGAGCGCGCCCGGGCGCTTCGATCCGGGACAGATGCAACAGGCGCTGATCAACCTGCTCAAGAACGCCCACGAGTCGGGGAGCCCGCCGGAGGAGGTGAGGCTCGCCGTGGAGCCCTCGGGCGAGGGGGGCGCGCGCTTCCGCGTGCTCGACCGCGGCACCGGGATGAGCGAGGAGGGGATGCGCAAGGCTCTCCTCCCCTTCTACACCTCCAAGCCCGGCGGCTCCGGGCTGGGTCTCCCGCTCTGCCGCGAGATCGTGGAGGCCCACGGAGGCCGGCTGCGCATCGAGCGCCGGGCGGGCGGGGGGACGGCGGTGGTGTGCTGGTTGCCGGGATCGTAGAGGGCCGTGCTATCCTTCCGCGCCATTCCTGAAATGCCGGCAGGCGCGCGCCTGTTGGATAGGAGATCAGCCGCTCCGGCGGCCCCGGTCGCGATCAGACCGATCAACCCTGAACCTGGAGAGCACCGTGTCCCTGGCAAGCTGGTTCCGCAATCTGTTCTCTGCCTCCTCCCGCCCCAAGGGGCCGCAGGCCCCTCTCCGCCGCAACGACGTCTGCTGGTGCGGCAGCGGCAAGAAGTACAAGAGGTGCCATCTGAAGCAGGACGAGATCAAGCGGGTCGAGGCGGCCTACTCCGCCCAGATCACCGCCCGCAACCTCATGGCCAGCGGCATCGTGCCCGGCTCCGGCAAGAAGAAGCCGGCCCGCCAGCCCGAGGCGGAGCAGGCTCCCGCCGAGCGCGGTTGAGGGCCGCCCGGGGGGTACCGGGCGACCTCGATGCGCCAGATCGCGCGCCGGTGCGGGCTCTTAAGGAGCTCTGATGAAAGACAAAGTCGTCATCGTCACCGGCGGCGCCGCGGGTATCGGTAAGGCCACGGCCCGCCGCTTTTCTGAAGCCGGTGCCCGCCTCGCCGTCTGGGACGTGAAGGAGGGACCGGACAGTGGCCCGGGGATTTTTCAACAGGTCAATGTGACAGATGCCGCCGCTGTCGAGGCCGCCACCGCCGAGGTGTTCGATCGCTGGGGGCGGATCGACGTGCTGGTGAACAACGCCGGCATCACCCGCGACGCCCAACTCGTCAAATGGAAAGAAGGCCAGAAGACGGGGGAGATGAGCGAGCGGGATTTCGACGCCGTGATCGACGTCAACCTCAAGGGGGTCTTCCTCTGCTCCCGGGCCGTGGCGCCGCGCATGATCGCGGGCGGCGGCGGGGTGATCCTCAACGCCTCCTCCGTGGTGGGCCTCTACGGCAACTTCGGCCAGACCAACTACGCCGCCACCAAGGCCGGCGTGATCTCGATGACCCGGACCTGGGCGCGCGAGTTGGGGCGCTACAACATCCGGGTCAACGCCGTGGCCCCCGGCTTCATCGCCACCGACATGGCGCTCGCCATCCCGGAGAAGGTGCTCCAGGGGATGATCGCCCACACGCCGCTCGGCCGCATGGGCAAGCCCGAGGACATCGCCGAGGCCTACTACTGGCTCGCCTCGGACGCCGCCGGCTTCATCACCGGCACGGTGCTCTCGGTCGACGGCGGCCTGGTGATCGGAACCTAGGCGACAACGACCAGATCGCCTGCTCGACGAATTCCTTCTATACGGGTTGCGGTGATACTTCGAAATTTGACTCGTACACCAATGTCAAATCGCAACTAAACGTGGTTCGTGGTTCCACCGCGGCGCAACGGGATTATAATTTCAACGATCGGAGCGTATATAACACGGCGGGAGGGGACGCGGACGGCGTAGGCCATTTCCGGGCCAAGAACAATACGGGGGTCATTCAGCTCAACAGGCTGACCACCGCCTGCACGGAGGCCGGCTGCTGCTCGGGTTACGGCTACTCGTGCCAGTGAGGTGGCGACCGGAGATGCCGTTTTTCCGGTATGACTGAAATGAATGTCCTCCCCGGGTCATTCTCTGTCGAGAGCGCAAACGTGCCCTCGATGGGGCAGGGAGGACATTCATGGACCATCCCTCCGAAGAGACCCTGAAGCGCTTCGTCGCGGGGACCGCCTCCCGCGAGGAGAGCCGTGCCGTCGTCGCGCACCTCCTCAAGGGGTGCTCCGCCTGCGCCAGGAAGCTGCGGGAGCTGATGGAGCCGGAAGCCGTCTCCCGCGCCTCCTACGAAGCCGCCCTCGACCGTTTTGACCAGGAGCTGATCGAGAGACTGGAGAGCTCGGTCGACCCCCTCCAGACCCTGCGCGCGACGCTGCGGGCCCTCCCCGATTCCCTGCGGGAGAGGCCGCGGAAGAAGGGGTGAGGGTTCGGGCGGGCGGGCAGCACGATCTCCCCGAACGAGCCCACCACTTTATTGGCCTCCCGCAGCATCTCCTTCTCATGCGTGGTGGCCAGCCCGATCACCGGCATGCCGGCGCGGCGGGCGGCTTCGATGCCGCGGGGGGAGTCCTCGATCACCAGACAGCGGCCCGGGGGGACGCCGAGCTGGCCGGCGGCGTAGAGGAAGAGGTCCGGCGCCGGCTTGGCCCGCCCTCCCACGTGGGCGGGGAAGTAGACGCGGGAGCCGAAGAAGCGGGAGATCCCCAAGCGGCGGTCCGCCACCGCGAACAGCTCCTCGGGCATGGAGGTGGCGATGCAGGTGGCGTAGCGCCCGCGGACCCGCTCCTCGAAGAATTCCGGGAATCCTGCGGTGAACCGTACCTCCCGCGCGAACAGGCCGCGGATGATCTCCAGCCGCTCCGCCACCAGGGCTTCCGGGTCCCCCTCGACGCCGTACTGCTCCTGGAGCAGGAGGATTCCCGCCTGCTGGCTTAAGCCCGTGATCAGCGGCTTGGTGCGCGCCAGATCGAAGGTGATCCCGCGCCGGCGGAGAAACTCCGCCTCGCATTGGTCCCAGATCGGCTCGCTGTCGAGGACGACGCCGTCGCAGTCGAAGAGGATCGCTTCGATCACGCTCGAAACGGGGGGATGCTCGCGCGGAGAACGGATGAGGATCAGCCGCCGTTGCCGCTCTGCTGCTCGGCCCGCAGCCGTTCGGCCTCCCTCCTCCCGCGCTCGGTGAGCTTGAGCTCGACCTCGCGGTTGGCCGGGGGGAGGGTCTTGTGCTCGAGGAGCTTGAGACGCCGCAGCTCCTCGAAGTCTCCGGGGTTGCTGACCACCCGGCCGGAGAGCCGGTACTGGGGCATGCCCCGCCTCTGGGAGCCCATCAGATAGGCGCCCGCATCCAATGCCAGGAGCCCGGCCTTGGCACCCTCGGAAAGCTTGATCTCATCCATTGGCGCATTCTATCCGAGCCGGGACGGCGGGGGGAGTAGCCTCGCGGTTTCCATCTGCCGGTCGTGCACCCGTGCCAGCGTAATCTGGGCGGTGAGGGCGCCGATCAGGGCGCAGAGCATATCCCACTGGGTGTCCCAGGGGTCCCCCTGAGTGCCGAGGAAGTCGTCCGCGGCGCCGCCGCCGATCACGGCGGCGGCCCATTCGAGGAATTCGTAGCAGGCGCTCAAGGAGAGGCAGACGCAAGTGACCAGGAAGAAGAGCCAGCCGCCGCGCCGCACGACGTCGCGGCGCAGCAGGATCTCCCGCGCCAGGATCGCCGGCACGAACCCCTGGGCGAGGTGGCCGAGACGGTCGTAGGGGTTCCGTGCCAACCCGAGGAGATCGCGGAGCCAGAACCCGAAAGGAACTTTTGCGTAAGTGTAGTGACCGCCGATCATCAGAATCAGCGCATGCAGGAAGAGGAGACGGTAGGCGAGCGGGGTGAGCGGGAACCGGCGCCGGGTCGCGATCAGGAGGGGGACCCCGAGCAGGATGGGGAAGACCTCCAGCAGCCAGGTCCCCGGCTCATCGGCGCCCACCGCCGAGACGGCGAGCGCCAGCAGGCCGAGCGCGAGCAGGATGGCGGGCTCTTTTCGCATCGCAAGATCCTCTTGACGGGCATGATAGAATAAACGGAGCTGTAATGGATTCCTTCTTTAGGCACACCTCGAGAGGGCAGCATGGGTCCGCTGAATCCGTCCCATCCACCCAATGCCCCAGGAGATCCAACCGATGAGCAGACGCTTCCTCTTATCCGCCTGCGCGGCGCTGGCCACGTGTGTTCTGACGGCCGGCGCCGCGGGTGCCGCCAAGGCCGCCTGGCCTTCTCTCCAGGCTCAGTTGGCCCAGGACCGCGTGCCGGCGGGGAGCCCCCTGGCCAAGCTGATCGCGAGCCATCAGGGCTTCCAGCTCCTGCGTCCCGAAGAGGCCTATGACAAGCTCGTCATCCCCCCCTGGCTGCGCGTGCTCTGGCGCCAGGAGCATCCGGACATGCGGTACGTCCCGGGGGACGGCAGCGGCGGGTATCCCCTGGTGCTCAAGGAGGTCTACGAGTGGATGGTGTCCCATCCGGACCTGAAGCCGGGCAGCCCCGGGAGAGACATGGCGGTGGAGAAGAGGAAGCCGACCGGGCCCAGGCCGGTCCCCGGGCCGGATTTCTCCCTCTCGGGCGTGCAGTTCGCCCCGCGGTCCGAGTCGGACATCCGGGTGAATTTCTGGGACCCGAGCCGCGTCGTGGGCGCCTCCAACAACCTGCACGGCGGCGGATCGCTCGCGATATTCTATTCGTCCGACGGCGGCGCCACCTGGAAGCAGACCGTGCTGCCGCGCGACGTCACCGAGGCCTTCCAGTCCGATCCGGCGGTGGACTGGACCTCGGACGGCACCGTCTGGGCGACCACGATCAGCGTTTTCGACTCGCCGTTCCGCCTCTATCTGCACGCCTACAAGTCGACCGACGGCGGCGCCACCTGGAAGCTTGACGCCACGATCTCCAGCCCCGACCAGAGCTCGGCCGACAAGCAGATGATGTGGACGGACCACAGCGAGCAGTCCCCCTTCAAGGACAACATCTACGTCATCTGGCATGACGGCCGGGAGGTGTTCGTGAGCCATCACGCGCCGGGCGGCGGATGGTCCGACCCGCTGCAGATCAGCCGCGGCGAGACGCTCGGCACCGGCATCGGCAGCGACATCAAGACCGACGGTCTGGGTCGCGTCTACGCCTTCTGGCCGGACACCGGCAGCCGCAAGATCTACGTCGCCAAATCGACCGACGGCGGGCAGTCGTTCTCCGCGCCGGCGGTGGTCAGCCCGACCTTCCAGTCGTTCCAGACCTACCTCCCGGCCCAGGACAGCCGCGGGGTGCTGCTCTATACCACCGCCGCCGTCCAGCTCAACGGCAAGAGCACCAACGTCTACGTCGCCTGGACCGACCTCTCGGGGGCCAAGGGGTGCAACACGCCGGCCAACGATCCGGATGACAACGTGAGCTCCACCTGCAAGACGCGCATCTGGTTCTCCCGCTCGGTCGACGGCGGCACCAAGTGGACCAAGGCCAAGGCGATCAACAACCCGTCGAGCAAGAACGACCAGCTCAACCCCTGGCTGACGATCGACGAGTCGACGGGCCTGCTCGGGCTCATGTACTACGACACGGTTGGCGGGCCGCGGACGAGCGTCAACGTCTTCTTCCAGGCGTCCGCCAACGGCGGCACCACCTGGAGCTCTCCCGTGCGGGTCTCCTCGGCGTCGAGCGACGACGAGGATTTCAACGATCCCAACCAGTTCGGCGACTACAACTCCCTGTCGGCCGCCGCGGGCACGTTCTTTCCCTCCTGGACGGACCGCCGCGATCCCAGCGGCAAGGAGGAGATCTGGACGGCGCTGATCACGATCCAGGCCAAGGAGTGCCGGCTGCCGGACCCGGTGAGCTCGAAGCTGGAGGTCTTCCTGGACGGCCTGAGCGGGAATTCCTGCCTGCAGTAGCGCCTTCCGGGGGGCCCTCGCCGTGGGGGCGCGGGCCTCCCCACCTTCAACCCCGATGCGCCGCAAGCGCACAGATCTCTCCTATGCGCCGCCATCATCCGAACCGTGAGATCCTGTCGAGCTTCACCGCCGGCGACCTCCCGCCGGACGAGGCGCGCAGAATCGAACGGCACCTGGCGGTCTGCCTCGACTGCCGAAATTTGGCCGATGCATTCGCCATCCGGGCTGATCTCCAGCTTTTCGATTCCTGGCTGCGGCCTGGGTACGACGAGGCGTTCGATCGCGCGGAGAGACGGGTGGCGGAGCAACTGGCGGGCTGGGGCGGAGAGGTCCGTGGCGCCGAAGGCTTGCTCACCGATCTTCTCCGGGAGATTCCGGCCAGACGGCGCCTGCGGGCGCATGAGGAGGAGAGGTTCCACTCTCTGAAGCTCTGCGAGCTTCTGCGGTCGCGAAGCCGGGAGATCTGGTTTTCCGATCTCCATGCCGGGCTCGATCTGGCGGAGCTCGCGGTCGTGATCGCGGAGAGGCTCGATCCCGCGCGCTATGGATCGCCCGCGGTGGCGGATGCCCGGGCCCTCTCCTGGGGTTACCTGGGCAACTGCTTTCGGCTCGTGTCCGACCTGTGGCGGGCCGAAAAGGCGCTGCACCGGGCGTGGAGCCTTCATCTACAGGACGAGGGTGACCCCTACTCGAAGGCCGAGCTCCTCGGGCTGACCTCGTCTCTCTTCAGCGTCCAGAACCGGTTCGAGGAGGCCATACGGCTGACCGATCAGGCCCTCGCGCTCTATCGCCAGGTGGAAGATCCCCGTCAGGAAGGCATTACCTTGATCGGAAAGGCGATCTGCCTCCGAGAGCGGGGCCGCTGCCAGGAGGCGATACCGCTCTTCCGGAAGGGGCTGAAACGGATCGATGCCGCGGAGGATCCACGTCTCATCCTCATCGGCAAGAGCAATCTGGCCCGTACTCTCTCCCTGGTCGGCGCTCCCGAGCAAGGGTGGCGGCTCCTCGAGAGCTGTGAGCCCCGATACCGCAATCTCGTGGATCGAATCTTCCTGGCCCGGCTCGGCCATCTCAGGGGAATCCTGGCCAGAGATCTCGGCCGGTTCGCGGAAGCGGAGGGTTTTCTGATCCGCGCCCGGGAAGCGTTTCTGGAGGATCAGCTCGGAATCGACACCGTCTATCTGACCCTCGATCTGGCCGAGCTTCACCTGAAGGCCCGCCAGGGCCGGCAGGCGAAGCACGTCCTGAGCGAGGGGATCCCCTTGGGAGAGGCCTTGGGGCTTCGTCAGGAGACCCTGATGGCCCGGCTGTTGTACGAGCAGGCCTCCCGAGCGTCCAGGTAGCCGTCTGCCATCACTTGGGTGGGGCTGATGCGCGTCATGGCGCGTTACCCTGAATTCAGGGAGGGATCGCCATGAAGATCCAGAAGAGCCCAGAGATCAAGAAGACCCAGGCCGCCTCGGAGTGCGGAGAGGGGTGAGGGCTTCTCCTCTACTCGCCCCGCAGCCGGGCGAGGAGAGACCGGACCTCCCCTTCGGCGCGTTCCGCCAGGCCAGAGCGGTCCGCTCGGTCGAGCCCGGTGGTGGGGATCGGCTCGCCGAAGAGCATCCGGATCAGACCGGGACGGGGGTGCCATCCTTCCGGCGGCAGGGCGCGGCCGGAGCCCTCGATCGCCACCGGCACGACCGGCACGCCGGCCTCGATGGCGGCGGCGAAGGTGGCGGTCTTGAAGGCATGGACCTGAAGGTCGCGCGAGCGGGTCCCTTCCGGAAACGAGACCACGCTCCACCCCTGCCGCAGGCGCTCCGTGGCCTGCTTCACGCTGCGGGCCGACTCCTGCCGGTGGCCGCGGTCGATGAACACCATCCCCATGGCGCCGATGTAGCGGCCGAGGAAGGGGACCCGCGCCAGCTCCCGCTTGGCCACGAACAGCACCGGCCGGCGGAGGGCCACGAACAGGGCCGGGACGTCCAGCCAGGACTGGTGGTTGGCGACGAAGAAGCAGGGCCCGCCGGCGGCGAAGCGCTCACTCCCTTCCACCTCGAGCCGGGTGATCGCCGCCCAGAGGATGCCGGGAGACCAGATCCGGCGGGCGAAGGCGAGCCCCACCCGCCGGTCCCGCGCCGCCAGCGAGCAGAGCAGGGCGATCGGGATCCACAGCGCGCTCCAGACCACGGTGAACAGGGCCTGCGAGGCGTTGATCAGTGGCCAGAGGAGTCGCATGCGGATGGCGATTACACCATCAAGACCTCCGCCGGTTGCCCGGCCGGAACGGCCACCACCTCGAACCGTGGCGGCTCCAGGATGTGACGCTTGACGGCGCATTGGTCGGCGGCCCGGACGATAGCATCCCGGTACTTCTCGGGGAAGGCCGGCGGGAGCTGGATCTCCAGCCGCACCAGGGGGGCGCGGACGCCGTGGGGGTCCTTCTTCATCTCGAGCGTCAGGCCGAGGCCGGCGCTGTCGATCCCCCGCTGCTGGCAGAAGCGGAGGGCATAGAGGCCCGCGCAGGTGCCGAGCGAGGCGAGGAACAGCTCGAACGGCTCCGGGCCGGTCTCGGCGCCCCCATGGTCCACGCGCTGGTCGGTATGGACGGTGAAGCCGCGGAAATGGGCATCCACGGCGACGCCGCCGGGGAAGGTGATCTGCATCGTGCTCATGGGTGGTCTCCTTACAGCCGCAAGGTAGCGCGGATCGCGGCGGGGCGCGCCGTCCGGAGGGTGGGGGCGGGGCTGCCTGGTGGGGTGGGATCAGGCGTCGAGTGGAATCAGCCGGAAGGGTTTTCCGTCGAGAGTCCTCAAAGGCCGGAAATGCCGCTCGTCGAGCGTGAGGACGTCCCGGATCCGGTAACGTTCTGCGAGAACGACGATGGACGCATCCGCGAGACCGATCTTAAGATCCTGGAACCGTTCCAACACAACGAGGGCACGCTGGACATCCGAGGGGGTAAAGGGCTCAAGGCGATAGGCGCCGCGCGCAACTTCTTCCAGCAGCGCCAATTCGGCGGCGGTCCCTATCCTGGTGGAGGTCAGGTAATCGAGCTCGGCGAGGATGAATGGCGACAGGAGAAAGGGCCCGGGGATTGCTTTCATGGCAGCCGAGACCTCGCGATGGAAGTTTTGGCTCGCGTCGATCCAAGCGAGGAGCCCGCTGGTGTCGATCAGGATCAACGCTCGCCGAAGCCCTTGAGGAGCTCGTCGACCCGCTCGGCCAGGGTCGAATCACCGCTCGAAAACAGAGGGATTCGAGGAGCGGGGGATCGATGGGTCTCGACGACGCGCCGCACTCCTTCGAGGATCAGCTCCTCCTCGCTGCGCCCCTCGTCGCGCGCCACGCGTTCGAGATCCGCCTTGAGATCCTCGGGCAGGTGAACCACGGCCTTGGTCATAGATAACGATCATACCCCACTCTCCCGAGCTCTGCTCCCCGCTTCTCGGCGAATGCTAGAGTCTGAGCCGCCATGCGAGCCATGCTCCTCCGCGCCTTGGCCGACCTCGAAGACAATCCCAACCCCCTGGAGATGGCCGACCTGCCGGTGCCGGTCCCGGGGGAGGGAGAGGTGAGGATCCGGGTCTCCGTCTGTGGGGTCTGCCATACGGAGCTGGACGAGATCGAGGGGCGCACGCCGCCGCCGCGCCTGCCGGTGGTGCCGGGCCATCAGGCCGTGGGACGGGTGGACGCCGTGGGGCCGGGCGTGCGCGAGCTCCGCGAGGGGACCGGGTCGGCGTGCCCTGGATCTTCTCGGCGTGCGGCCGCTGCAAATACTGCCGGGAGGGGAGCGAGAATCTCTGCCCCTTCTTCGTGGCCACGGGACGCGACGCCGACGGCGGCTACGAGGAATTCATGACCGTGCCGGCCCCCTTCGCCCATCCCATCCCCGAGATCTTCCCGGACGTCGAGGCGGCCCCCCTGCTCTGCGCCGGTGCGATCGGCTACCGCTCGCTGCGGCTGACGGGGCTGGAGGACGGCGAGGCGCTGGGGCTGACCGGATTCGGCGCCTCGGCCCATCTGGTGCTCAAGCTGGCGCGGCACCTCTATCCCGGCACCCGCGTCTACGTCTTCGCCCGCAGCGAGGGGGAGCGGGAGCTCGCGCGCGAGCTGGGCGCGGTCTGGGCCGGGGACACCACGGAGGAGCCGCCCGAGAAGCTCGCGGCGGTCATCGACACCACTCCGGCTTGGCAGCCGGTCGTGGAGGCGATGCGGCACCTGGAGCCCGAGGGGCGGCTGGTGATCAACGCCATCCGCAAGGAGGAGCGGGACAAGAGCGCTCTTCTGGCCCTCGACTACCCCCGCGATCTCTGGCTGGAGAAGGAGATCAAGAGCGTCGCCAACGTGGCCCGCTCCGACGTGCGGGATTTCCTGGCGCTGGCGGCCGAGATCCCGATCCATCCGGAGGTCCAGGAGTATCCGCTGGAGTCGGCCAACCAGGCCCTGCGCGAGCTCAAGGAACGCAAGATCCGGGGCGCCAAGGTGCTGAGGATCGCCACGCCGTGAAGCGCGAGATCGAGGTCTACTCCCTGGAGATGACCACGCCGGCGGACCTGCGGCCGTCCCCGGCGCCGGCCGCCTTCAGGGTGGAGCGGGCGTGCATTCCCGCCCCTGAGCTCAACCGCCTCCTCTACATCATCGTGGGCGGGGACTGGCACTGGATCGACCGTCTGGGCTGGAGCTACGAGCAGTGGCTCGCCTGGGTAGAGCGGCCGGAGCTGGAGACCTGGCTCGGCTACCTCGAAGGGACGCCCGCCGGTTACTTCGAGCTGGAGCGCCGGCCCGGAGGGGACGTCGAGCTGGCGCTCTTCGGCCTCCTCCCCGGCTTCCTGGGCCAGGGGATCGGCGGCGCACTGCTCACCGCCGCCGTCGAGCGCGCCTGGGAGCGGGGGGGAAAGCGCGTAGGCGTGAACACCTGCTCGCTCGACGCCCCGGCGGCGTTGCGGAATTACGAGGCGCGGGGCTTCCGGCGGTACAAGACGGAGAGGATCGAGAAGGATTTCCCCGCCGAGCCGCCGGGGCCTTGGCCGGGGGCGCGGGGGTAGAGCAAGCGACGGTTACACCTTACAGAGCGCCGGTGCCCTGGGAGCGTCCTGCCCTCCGAAGCCTCACCCTCGATCCCTCTCCACTTCGTGGAGAGGGAGGGCCCAGAGAGCAGCGCTGGTGGAATCCGGCAAGGTCGCTCGGATACGTTCCCCCTCTCCACTCCGTGGAGAGGGGGCCAGGGGGTGAGGCCTCGGAGGGCAGGACGCTCCCAGGGCACCGGCGCTCTGAGCCTCGCCGCCGCTGGTGTATCATCCCCCCCGTCCGTATCCACCTCGACGTTCCGATGTCTCGCCCCCGGCGATCCCTCCGCCTTCTGGCCTGGACGGCCCTCAGCGGATTCCTGCTCGCCTCGGCTCCTTCTCTCCTGGTGCCCGGCCAGCCTCTGGATAGCCCTCTGTCCCCCGGCGAGACCCACACCTATCGGGCCGAGCTGGCGGCGGGACACGTATGGCGGATCGCCGTCGAGCAGCGGGGGATCGACGTCGAGGTGGCCGCCCAGGGGCCGGACGGCCGGCGGACCGCCGTGGACGCTCCTTTCGACCGTCAGGGGACCGAGACGCTGGTCGTCGAGCCGGCGGCCTCGGGGGTCTTCGAGATCGCTGTGACCGCCCGTGAGCCGGCGGCGCCGGCCGGGCGCTATGAGATCCGCCTCGACGAGCTGCCGCGCGCTAGCGAGCTGGACCGCCACCGCGCCGCCGCCGAAGCCGCCCTGTCGCGGGCGGGCGAGCGATACCACGAAGGATCGCAGGGCCGGCGGCAGGCCCTGGCCGAATATCGGAAAGCCGTTGAGGAGTGGCGGGCCGCGGGGGATCGCCGACAGGAGGCGCGGGCCCTCTATGCCGCGGCCGTGCTGGCCCGGCTGGTGAACGACACCCGCGAGGCGCTGAAGACCGGCGAGGAGACGCTCCCGCTCTGGCAGGGGCTCGGCGACCGTCTCTGGGAGGGCGCCACGTGGAACGAGGTCGGGCTCGATCACTGGCAGCTCGGCGAGACCGCCGAGGCCCGGTCCGCTTTCGAGAAGGCGGTGGCCCTGTGCCGCGAGGCCGGCGATCGCTACGGCGAAGGGGCGGCGCTGGCCAATCTGTGCGTCACCGATCTGGCCAAGGGAGAGCTGAAGGCGGGGCTCGCCTGTTACGAGCGGGCCCTCCCCGTGCTGCGCGAGGTGAAGGCCGAATCGCTGGCCGCCTCCGCGCTGATCAACGTCGGCCGGGTCTATGACATCTTCGGCGAGCCCGACCCGGCGCTCGACCGCTACCGCGAGGCCCGGGAGCGGATGCGCGCCGTGGGTGACCGGTTCGGGGAGGCGCAGACCCTCAACTACATCGGCCTGCTCCACCAGGAGCTGGGGAACAGCCAGGAGGCCCTCGCCGACTTCGGGGCCGCGATGGACGCCTTCCGCGCCCTGGGTAACCGCCGCTGGCTGGCGTTCGGCCTGCACAACACGGGGTTGGTCTATCAGGGCCTGGGCGAGTGGACGCGCGCCGCCTCGGCCTATGAGGAGGCGCTGCGGTTGCGCCGCGAAATGGGCGACAAGGCGGAGGAGGCGGCGACGCTCTCCAATCTTGGCCAGGTCTACGGCGCTCTCGGCAGGATTCGCAAGGCCCTGGAATGCCACCAGCGCGCGCTCGCGCTCCGCCGGGAGATCGGCGACCGCTGGGGGGAAGGGGTGGCGCTCACCCAGGTCGGCCGCGGCGACCAGGCGCTCGGGGACACCGCCGCGGCGCTCGCGGATTTCGATCGCGCCGTCGAGCTGCTCCAGGCCGCCGGCTCCCGCGCCGACGAGGCCGAGGCCCTGTGCAGCCGGGGGGAGGCGTATCTCCAGGCCGGGCAACCCGCCAAGGCACTGGAGAGCCTGACGGAGGCGCTACGGCTGGCGCGGGCCGCTGGCCACCGGGCGAGCGAGGCGCAGGCGGAGCACGGGATCGCGCGCGCCGAGCGTGCCCTGGGGTCGCTCGCCGAGGCGCGGACGCACGCTGCCGCGGCGCTGGAGATCCTGGAGACCCTGCGCACCCGTATCGCCGGCACGGACCTGCGAGCCTCCTTCTCCGCCCTACTGCACCGGGTCTACGAGCTCGACCTCGATCTCCTGATGGAGAGCCACCGCGCTGGGCCAGCCGCCGGTTGGGACCGCGCGGCGCTTGAGGTGGCCGAGCGCGCCCGCGCCCGCACCCTGGTCGAGCTGCTGAGCGAGGCCGGCGTGGACGTCCATCAGGGGGTCGATCCCGCCCTGCTGGAGCGCCGCGCCTCCCTGCTGCGCCGTCTGAGCGCCAAGACCGAGCGGGCCTTGCGGGAGCATCCCAAGGGAGCGGACGAGCGCGCGGCCCTGGAGGAGGAGCGCCTGGCCGTGCTGCGCGACCTGGACGCCGTGGAGGCGGAGATCCGCGAGCGGAGCCCCGGCTTCGCCGCGCTCACCCAGCCGCAGCCGCTGAGCACGGCCGGCATCCAGTCCCTGCTCGAGCCGGATACGCTCCTCTTGAGCTACTCCCTGGGCGAGGAGCGCAGCTATCTATGGGCGGTCACCTCCGACCGCGTCGAGAGCTTCGAGCTGCCCGGCCGCGTCCGCGTCGAGGCGCTCGCCCGCAAGGTCCATGAGGAGCTGAGCCGTTTCGACGTCGAAGGCCGGCGCCAGGAGGCGGAAGATACGGCGGCGCTCGGCCGCCTGCTGCTGGGGCCCGTGGCCGGCCGGCTCCCGGGGAAGCGCCTGGCGGTGGTGCCGGACGGCGCCCTGGAATACGTCCCCTTCGCAGCGCTCCCCTCGCCGGAGGGCCCGGACGCCGCGCCGCTGATCGAGCGGCACGAGATCGCCGACCTCCCCTCGGCCTCGGCCCTGGCCGTGCAGCGTCGCCTGCTGGCGCGGCGCCCGCCGGCGGCGAAGCGGCTCGCCGTGATCGCCGATCCCGTCTTCGATCTCCGGGACTCGCGGGTGGCCGCTCGGGGGGGCGCGCGCTCCGCTGTCCGATCCGGAGAGGGTGATCCCCCGGCCTTCGAGCGCCTGCCGGCCTCGCGCCAGGAGGCGGAGGCCATCGCGGCGCTGGTCCCCAGGAGTGAGTCGATGCTGGCGCTGGGCTTCGACGCCGCCCTGCCGCGCGTGCTGGGCGACCGGTTGAGCGGCTTCCGGGTCGTCCATTTCGCCACCCACGGCGTGATCGACGCCGAGCGGCCGGCCCTCTCAGGGCTGGCGCTGTCGATGGTGGACGCGGCGGGCCACCCCCAGGAGGGGTTCCTCCACCTGCACGACATCTATAACCTCAAGCTCGACGCCGACCTGGTGGTGCTGAGCGGCTGCCGCACGGCGCTCGGCAAGGAGGTGCGCGGCGAGGGGTTGATCGGCCTCACGCGGGGGTTTCAATACGCCGGCGCGCCGCGGGTCCTGGCCAGCCTCTGGCGGGTGGAGGACCAGGCCACGGCGGCGCTGATGACCCGCTTCTACCGCGCCCTCTGGATCGACAAGCTGCCGCCCGCGGCAGCCCTGCGCCAGGCCCAACTCGGCCTGCGCGGGCAGCGGCGCTGGCGCGACCCGTACTTCTGGGCCGGGTTCGTCCTGGAAGGGGACTGGCGTTGACGGGAGAGTGCGATGGATCGCGTTCCCATCCCACTGATGTAATTGAAAGGAGGAGAAATCATGAACATCGGAACCTTTATCGGAGCCTGGGAGATCCAGCACAAGAGCGAGAAGGCGGGCGGGCCGGTACAGAACGGCTGGATCCTGTTGATCGGCACCGACACCGACCCCGACAACAAGGGCAAGGGGTACGGAGACATACCGCCGTACCTGGACGGCGAGAACACGGTATGCGTGGGGTTCGCGCTGATCGACCCTACCAACCCCGCCTCTCCGGTCATCTCCACGAAACAGCACGAGGGAAACCAGCCGGCGGTGCTCGCCCTGGTGGGTGAGCATCTCCAGTGGACGGGGTACTACGACCAGAAACCCACCCGCATCTACATCTCCGCCGCCCAGACAGCGACGGCGAATGGGGGCGTGGTCTATCTGTATGGCTCCACGACGTACGGCGATCCGGAGCAGGTCGCGGTCTGGGGGGGCAGCGGCACGCCGCCACCCCCGCCTCCGCCGGAGCCGTAGACCGGGGAGTGACGCCGGCCGCATGCTAGAATCCGCCCGCATCCAAGGCGGGGCATCGCGTCTGGCCGATCAAGAGAAGAGCACTGCAGGGCTGGAGGATCTGGTCGCGCGCGTCCGGGCGGGAGATCCCCGTGCGGAAGAGCGGATCGTCGAGCTCTACGGCCGCGGTGTGGCGGTCATCCTCGACCGCCACACCAACGGCCGCCCCGAGGCCGAGGACCTTTTCCAGGACACCTTCCGCCTCTGCCTGGAGAAGCTCCGCCGCGGGGAGCTGCGCGAGCCGGCCAAGCTGCCCGGCTTCCTGGCCCAGATCGCCCGCAGTCTGGCCATCGAGCACTACCGCAAGCTCGCCCGCCGCAAGACCGACGCGGACAGCGACGCCATCCTCGACGCCGTGGCCTCTAGCGAGAGCCCGCTCGCGGGCCTCCTGGCGCGCGAGAACGCGGCGCTGGTCCGCCACGTCCTCCAGGAGCTGGCCAACGAGCGCGACCGCCAGATCCTCCTCCGCTTCTACATCGCCGAGGAGGACAAGGACCGCATCTCGGCCGACTACGGCCTCTCCAGCCTGCAATTCAACCGCGTCCTCCACCGCGCCCGGCAGCGCTACAAGGAGCTGTTGACCGAGCGCCTGGGCGGGGACCGGGTGACGCCGGTGGTGGGTGCGATAATTCTCTTCCTCGTCACACTCTGGTGGAGAGAGCACCTGGGTGGGAGAGCCTGAACGTCATGGATCACGCCTACATCGAAAGCAACGGCCTGGTGGAGCTCTACCACCGGGGCCTGATGCCGCCGGACGAGGAGGCGCGGTTCGAGGAGCACTTCGTCGATTGCCCCCAGTGCACGGAGCAGCTCGAGCTGGCCCGCGGCTTTCAGCGGGGCCTCAAGGCGATGGCGGCCGAGGACGCGGCCCGGGCCGTGGTGGGGGCCGGGCTCTTCGCCTGGCTGGCCCGGCGCGGACGCCTGGCGCAGTGGGGGACGGCCCTCGCCGCATTGGTGATAGCGGCCGCGCTGCCGGCCCTCTGGCTGCTGGCGGGCGGGCGGAGCGAGCGGCGGGAGCAGGAGGCGCGCCTGGAGGCCGAGCGCCACACCCGGCAGGAGCTGGAGCGCCGTCTCTCGGAGAGCGAGAGCCGCCGCAGCGCCGAGCGCCGCGATCTCGAAGCGAAGCTGGCGCAGGCCAAGCCGCCGGAGGCTCCCCGCGGCCTCGCCGGCCCGCTGGTGAACACCCCCGTCTTCCTCCTCGCCGCCGTGCGGAGCAACGACGCCAGGCCGGTGACGATCGACCCCTCCCGCACCGGCGACGCCCTGGCCCTCGCCGTGGACCTGGGCGAGGGCCTCCGCTTCGACACCTACCGCGCCACCATCACCAAGACCGGCGGCGGCAAGGTCTTCGAAAAAGCGGGCCTGACGCCGAACGCCCTCGAAACCCTGATGATCACCTTCCCCGCCACCTTCTTCACACCCGGCGACTACCACCTGCGCGTCGAAGGGGAGAAGCCGGACGGCTCGGCGGTGGAGGTGGGGGGGTATGCGTTCCGGGTGGCGGGAAAGCGGTAGGGCGCGGTTTTACATCCTTCACAAACACCTTACCTCCCTCTGAAGACTGACAGTTCGCGCCTTGCATAACTTGGAGCCCTCCGGACCGATGGCGGTCCGCGAGAGGCGGCGAGGGGAGGCGAGGCGTGCTGGACTTGACATCCCGTGGGACCCGCAGCTCTTCCCGATCCATTGGGCGCTCCGTTTCTGAAACGTTCCCCGGAATCGCCAGGCGCTCCCCCCTCCGCGTCCCGCTCGCGGGGATCACCGCCGGCACGCTCCTGGGCTTCTTCCTCTGGGCCGGCTTCGTGGCGGCCAACCGCTATCTGACCGATGGATATCCGCGGCTCGCCCTCTCGACCCTGCGCGGCTCTCTCGACCTCTACGCCCTGGGCGCGGTCTTCCTGTTCGTCCTGAGCGAGGTCACCTACCTCCTCCTGGGGCGCCGGTGGAGGAGGCCGCACGCCGCGAACGCGGCCCTCTGGATCCTGATCGCCACGGCAGCCGCCATCGTGAGTCTGCGCCTTTCGCCGTGGACCCCCCGGTTCCACTCGGTACGGGGGTCCCTCCTGTTCGGCTCCGTGGCCCTCGTTGGGATCTGGCTGGCGCGGCTCGCCGCCCGCAACGGGTGGGCGGTGCGGCGGGGGGTGGGGCTCGCCCGGTACGCTCTCGGCGGCGCCAGGCCGGCCGTGGCCGCTCTCCTCGTGCTGGCCGGGGTCAACGCCGCGGCCGCGGTCCTCGTCGACCGCGCGCCCCGGCCCCGGCTCAACGTCCTGCTGATCACCATCGACGCCCTGCGCGCCGATCACCTGGGGGTCTACGGCTATCCCCGGGCCACCTCGCCGAACATCGACTGGTTGGCCAGTCAGAGCGTCCTCTTCCGGCGCGCGGTCTCGCAGTGGCCCCTCACCAGCCCCAGCTTCGCGGCGATGATGTCGAGCACCTACGGCCATACCAACGGGCTCATGCGGACCACGGCCCAGCGCATGCCGGACCGCCCCCTCATGCTGGCGGAGCTGCTCAAGGCCGGCGGCTACAGCACCTGGGCCGCCGTGGGCAACGTCAACCTCGCCCGCGCGTTCAACTTCGACCAGGGCTTCGACACCTACCGCGAGCTCTGGCGCGCGGACGACGAGCGGAAGACGGAGCGGACCACCGACGTGGGGCTCGACCTCCTGAAGCGGGCGTCCGCGGAGAAGCCGTTCTTCCTCTGGCTTCACTTCTTCGACCCCCATGCGCGCTACCTGCCGCCCAAACCCTTCGACCGGATGTTCGTCGGCGACCGCGACTTCGACGGCTCGCGGCGGGTGCCGCTGCATACGGACGGTATCGACCTCGGCGGGATCTCCAACAAGGTGAACCTGGGGATGGAGGATCGCGTCGCCTACTACGTGGCGCAGTACGACGCCGAGATCCGCTACGTGGACCAGCAGGTGGGCATCCTCCTCAAGGCGCTGGAGAGCCAAGGGCTCGCCGGCGATACGCTGGTCGTCCTCACCGCCGATCACGGCGAGAGCCTGGGGGATCACAACTATTTCTTCGAGCACGGGCGCTTCCCCTACGACGACTGCGTGCACGTGCCGCTGATCGTGCGCGTCCCCGGGGCGGCGCGGCCGGCCGGGACCGTGCGCTCTCCCGTGCAGTCGATCGACATCGTCCCCACCATCCTCGACCTCACGGGGCTGCCCGCCGACCCGCAGGCCGAGGGCAAGAGCCTCCGGCCGCTCCTGCGCGGCGAGCACCCCACCGGCGACCGCTGGGACTACGCTTTCACCGAATCGGGCTTCGCGCTCGATTACCAGCGGTCGATCACCAGCGGGCGCTATAAGCTCGTCTACGTGCCGGACGCCGGAAACCGCCGGATCATGCAGGGCCGCGAGCTGGAGCTCTACGATCTCGAGGCCGATCCCCACGAGACGAGAAACCTGATCGACGAGCGCCCCGAGGTGGCCGCCCTCCTGAAACGCCAGCTCTGGCGTTGGATGGCGAAGGGCGGCCCCGACGCTCCGGCCCCCGCGGAGGTGCGCGTCGAGGGGCAGGCCGGGGAGGAGCTCCAGTCCCTGGGCTACATCGGCGGAGCCCCTTGATCCCCCGCCACTGATCCCCCTGCGGCTCCTCCCCTGCGATAACCGCTCTCTCCGTCCCACTGTGGAGGTGTCGCACCCTTCACAACCTTTTCGGAGGAGAGAGCCATGCTCAGACGTCTGTTTGCCATCCTCGCGCTGCTCGCGGCCCCGGTGACGGCCGCCGAGAGGCCGCCCCTGATCCCTGCCAACGACCTGCTCCTCGGCCACTCGAATTTCTTCAAGCCGCCCGAGGTGTGGAACCTGCAGGAGAAGCCGGTCTGCCAGGAGCGGCTGGCACCCCTCGCCTACAAGGTCTACAGCGCGGTCGGCTTCAACCTCGCCAACACCATCGTGCTCGTGGGTCCCGACAACGGCCTGGTGGTGGTCGACACCCTGGGCTCGGACACCAGCGCCAAGGTGGCTCTCGAAGCGATCCGCCTCAGGAGCAGGGGCGCCATCAAGGCCAACGCGGACGGCAAGCTGCCGATCAAGGCGATCGTCTACACCCACAATCACATCGATCACACGGCCGGCGTCGAGGGGGTGCTGGCGCTCGCCGACCGGCCGGCCTGCGCGGCCGAAAATACCAATGACGCGGGCAAGGACGGCACCTATATCGGCCGCCAGGACTGCGTGGAGGTCATCTCCCAGAAGCAGGTGGTGGACAGCGTGATCAACACCGGCACGGTGGTGGGCCAGATGATCAATCCGCGCTCGTCCTACATGTACGGCTCCTGGATCGGCGTCAACCGGATCAACGACGGCATCGGCCTCGAGGTGCAGGAGGGGAGCGCGGGCTTCCGCATGCCCTCGCGTACCTTCACCAACGAGCTGCTGTTCTCGGCCGCCGGCATCAACATGAAGCTGATCTACGTGCCCAGCGAGACGGACGACGAGATCGCCGCCTTCCTGCCGGACGGCATGAACCAGACCTATCCGGGCAACGGCAAGGCGCCGCGCAACGCCTCCTCCGACGACGGCTGGGGCGGCCCCGGCATACTGCTCTCGGCCGAGGTGATCCAAGGGCCCTCCTTCCCCAACCTCTACAGCCTGCGCGGCACCAGCTACCGCAATCCGGCGCAGTGGTTCCAGAGCGTCGACACGCTGCGCAAGCTCGATTCCTGGAGCATGGTGCCCGCCCACGGCGTGCCCCTCTGCGGCGCCGAGGACATCCGCATCCTGCTGCGCAACTTCCGCGACGCCGTCCAGTTCACCCACGACCAAGCCCTGCGGCGGATCAACCAGGGGAACACCCCCGGCGAGCTGGCGGCGGAGATCCACATGCCCGAATATCTGATCAACGATCTCGGACGGATGAAGAAGCCGAAGCCGGACGTGCGCACGGAGGACTACCTGACCGCCTTCTACGGCTCGGTGCCGCAGGCGGTGCGGGAGATCTATTTCGGCTATCTCGGCTGGTTCGAGGCCGATCCCGTGGCCTTGCGCCCCACGCCGCCGCGCGAGCTGTCGCGCAAGACGGTCGAGATGATGAACGGCCCCCAGAAGGTGGTCGACGCGGCGTCGTCGTCGCTGGCCAAGGGGGAGAAGCTCCTCGCCGCCGGCCAGGTCGACAAAGCCCATGAGGCGCTCCAGTGGGCGGCGGAGCTGACCACCCAGGTGATCCGGGCCGAGGACGTGCCGCACAACGCGCCTACGGTGACCATCTGCAAGGATCTGACGCCGAAATTCGATTCGATCACCACCTGGGCGCTGTGCAAGAGGGCCGGCGGCACGCCGCCGCCCAAGCCGCAGCCCACCTGCACCGGCTCGTCTTCCTACTGCCGGGCGCGCGAGGTGAAGGCCGCCGCGTTCGTGGCGATGTCCCAGATCGTGACCAATCCCAACTGGCGCAACTGGTACATCTCCTCGGCGCAGGAGCTCTGCGGCCTCTTCCAGGGGATGCCGCCGGTGCTGGGCGGCCTGACCTCGGCGGACATCGTCACCGCCCTGCCGCCCTCCGCGTGGGTGAATTCCTGGACCTCGCGGCTGAAGGCGGAAAAGACCATGCCGCACGGGCCGGACGGCACCTGCGAGCCGGGCAACCCCAAGGGGGGCGTACACCAGTCGCTCGGCTTCCTCTTCCTCGGCGATCCCAAGGTGGCGGTGGCCGACCAGGCCTACGCGCTCCACATCCGCTGCGCCATCGCGGAATTCGACGAGCTCCAGCCGCCGGTCACCAAGGACAAGCTGGACGCCTTCGAGCACGTCGACCTCGGGATCTCGCTTGAATACGACGCCTGGGTGACCCTCATCAAGTCGATGAACGCCTCGGTCGCCTGCGGCGAGAAGGAGCCGTTCCTGAAGGCCCTCCGGGAGGCCCTGAAGAGCGGCGGCGTCAAGGTGCTCAAGGGGACGCCGCAGCAGGTGGAGAGCTTCTTCGTCGACAACTTCGATCCGCCGCAGACCACCTTCCAGGCGCTGACGCTGCGGTAGGGCT
>DASXJP010000128.1:0-6060 GCA_036497345.1 Thermoanaerobaculia bacterium | reverse complement strand
CCGAATTGGCCACCGGGATGGCGGCCGGTCAATGTGACGGCGACGTGCTCCAGCGTCTGCACCACCGAGCAGAGCTGGCCCGCCTCCTGAGCCAACGACGAGACGTAGTCCGCGAACTTGGACGCCACCTCGGCCGTCGGGAACCGGCGGATCTGATCGATCGCTTGGCCGTCGACGATGCCCCGCCAGCCCGGCATCGCCATCAGCTCCTCCTGAACGCGCTCCGGCTTCAGGAAGTGGTCCTCGGGCAGACCGGGGATCCGCTGCAGCAGATCGGCCAGAGCCCCACCCGGGGACGGTGAAACAACGGACGGTGAAACCACGGATGCTTCGACACTTTGCGACATGATGAACCTCCTTGGGTTCAAAGATCCGACGCCAGAATTGGCACCGGAAGCTCAAGTCATGGTGATGAACCGCAATGCCAAGATGTTTCCCGTTAGCAGCAGACGTATCTTGACCCACTAAGATTGATCTTGTCAATACACATCTGATTCAGATTCGAGCCTAATTCAATTTCCCTTCACGGGCCATTTTTGTCTCCATATTGCTTGATCGTCGGAAGATGTGATCTAATCGCTTCCACGAAAGATTGGAGCGAGCGGAGAGTTGCCAAAAGGCGGGCCTTCTCATTCCTCTATATAGGGAGAGCGCGAGAGGGCCTCGCTCTCTGCCAAACTCGGCACACATGCAATCGAGAGATGTCGCGCCCGCGGGCGTCGGGGCCATGCCGGCCCCGGCCTGCTCCGTGGTCGGAGGGGGAGCATCAAAATGCGGCAGCGAACCGTGAAACGCGTCCTGGCCGGGGTCGCCCTGATGGCGGCCCTTACCCTCACCAGCCCTGCTCCGGCTCAGGCAGCCGGCTTGGGAGGCGAGGGCCTGTGGGGGTGGCTGACCAGCCTCTTCGATGGGCGGATCGTTAGTTTACGGACCGGGAGCGGGATGAAGCCTGTCCAGAGAAGCCGGCATTCAGGGTCGTCCAGGGAAGTGGAGAAATCGCTTGGCTGTATCGACCCCAATGGCTGCGCGAGCTCCCAGACGACGGGGACGTCGATCTGCACGGCGCATAGTGACATAGGCGTTTGCATTGACCCTAACGGTTGAGGCCCTGGCACCGTCCTCCCCACTAAAGAGAGGACGGTACCTTGACTCTCTCGGTGAGTCTCCTGGCAAGTAGACTTTTTCTGTCCTATTGAGTTAGAATCCGCACAGATCGTACGCCGCCAAGCAGAGTGGATTTCGCCTTAGGGTTAGAGGTTTACGGGCTGAGGAAAGTTCTGTCCTGGGGTGGACATTTTGTTCTCCTTAGTAGAGAATCTCCTTTGGTCCACGAAAGGAGCAGCGGTTGAGCGTGCACCCCACCACGATGGAACTGGAAGCCTTCGCGCAGGGGAACCTGCCGCCCCAACTCTTCCGGAAAGTTGCCCGCCATTTGTTCCGGGGGTGCACCCCATGCAATGCCCTGCTGCTACCCCATTACCAGCACCTACTCCCATCCTGCCCTTCGTCTGAGCCTCAGACATACGGCACCGGGGTCTCCAACGAGCTGCTCGATCGCCTTTTTTCCGCCTTTCTCTCCTATCGCCGTTACCTTCGCCGCGAGGAAACACGCCAGCACAGGATCGCCGCCCTACTCAAAGCAGGTGGCGGTCTGAAAGCCTTGTTGGAAAGACCTGAAATTCCTCTTCGAGGGTTGGGGACACTCAAGGCGCTCCTGGAGCGCAGTTGGGCCGTCCGTCATGAAGCTCCTCAGGAGATGTTGGCGCTGGCACGCTATGCCGTGGATGTCGCTCGTGATCTAAACCCGCGCTGGCACGACGAACGGGAAATTGCTGATTGGCAGGCACGCACTTGGGGAGAATATGGTAACGCGCTCCGTGCCAGAGAAGATCTCGACGAAGCAGAGCGAGCATTTGGTTATGCTTTCGGCTTTCTCCTCCAAGGCACCGGCGATCTCCGGTTGAAGGCGAAGCTCTATAATCTTCATGCTTCCTATTTGGGGTCGCGGAGACGGTTTGATCTAGCCTTTACTGCACTTGACATTGTTCATTCAACGTATTTAGAGCTTGGAGAATCTCATCTTGCGGGCCGAGCGTTTATTATCAAAGCCATTTACACTTTTTACGACCATCATCCCGAGGAGGCCATCGAGATTAACAACGCAGGAATGGCCCTTATAGAGAGGCAAAGGGAGCCGGAGCTATTCTTCACAGCTATTCATAACCAGTTGGCTTTCCGAGTTGCTTGTGGTCAGTTCCGGGAAGCCAGAAACGAAGTTTTTGGCCACTTAGGGGAGTTCAAGAATCTCGGAAGTGTAAACCAGTTGAAGATTCGATGGCTCCAAGCTCAGATCGACTCTGGTCTCCGGAAATGGCATAGCGCTGAGCAAGGCTTTATGCACGCTATTTCTGGGTTCGAGAAGGAAGGGATGGGTTTTCATGCGGCATTCGCCTCGCTCGAGCTTGCCTTGGTCTGGATGCATCAAGACCGCTATGAAGAAACCCAACAACTGGTAATAAAAGCTTATGAAGCCTTCGTAGCCCTTCAGATCCAAGAGGCGTTCGGAGCAATGATGGTCCTCAAAGAGGCCTTCGAAAGGCAATTGGGAACCATTGGGCTTCTTGAAGAAGTAGTGGAGTTCTTACGGCGCTGGTACATCAACCAAAACGAGCGATTCACTCCGCGGGGATGAGCAACGGGCCGGAGAGATCGATCGACAAAAACCGGAGCATGAGCTCCAGTCCGCGCCCCTGAGTCTCCAGGACGTCTTTGGAGACTGATCTCGGCGGCACGCGGGACGGGACGGGTTCGAGAGAGCTGCCGCCTCCTTGTCATAGCGGCCGTAGAATGCCGCCCCTTCGGAGCTGGCCCTCATCTGATCCCCTTTGAGGGCCAACCCCTCTCTCCGACGGTCTTTCTCCCTCTTCTCCCGTCAGGTCGGGGGGGAGGCCGGGAGAAGAGGGCCGGGGTGATGAGGGCCAACGGACCGAGGACGCCAAATCTGACAAAGTAGAGCCGCCCCCGCGAACAACGCGGCCCTTCTGGGTTGACGAACCCAGGGCGGTCCCCCTCCCCTCACACAGATGCGTGCAATTCCAAGGGGTCAACCCCAGGACCGGGCCGTCCCACCCTCCTTGGAGCCCCGTTACCCCGCCTTGAGCTCGCGCAGGGCCCGGCGCACGGATTCCTGGATCTTCTGGTCGATCTCCTCGGCGGTGAGCCCGCCGGCCGGCCGCGCCGGCGGCTCCGGGGGTGGCTGCATGTCCCGGAGGAGCGTGCGGATCGCCCGGAAGGAATCGGAGGGGGGATCCGAGCGCCGGGGGTAGGCCAGCTCGAAGAATTCCCAGGACGCCAATCCCATGGCCCTGGCGATCGCCAGGACGTGCTCCACTTTGAGCTCGATCGTCCCGGAGAAGATGCGGCTGACATAGCTGGGGGTGAGCCCGAGCCGCCGCTCGATCTCCCGGTTGGTCAGCCCGAGCAGACGGATGGACGTACGCAGGACGTTCAGCAGCCGTTCGACTTCCTCTTTGTCGCTCATACGGAAAGTGTACTCCACACCGGGAACATAGCGCAAGATGTCAGGACCAGACCCACCTTGACAAGAATGTTCTTCCTGAGTTAGAAATCCTCCAACCCCAGCCGTCACGTGGTGCTGTGATTTCCGGCCACGATGTGACGACGGATTTTATCCAGAGAGGAGATTCGGATGAGCCAGAGCCCTACTCCGCCTGTCACCGCCTTCTCGCCTGAGTACCTCGCGGCCCTCCGGGAGCGCGACGAGCCTGTCACTTCGGCCGATCCCGATATTGTCGGGCCGTGGCGGATCTGGGAGCGCGAGGACATGTTCCACATCTTCCGCGATTGGGAGCGGTTCGAGACGGGCCATGAGCCGGTCGCCTCCTTCAAGCATCGCGAGGACGCGCTCCTGTTCACCGCGGCGCTGCGGGCCTGCGCCCGGCCGATGATCTTCCGGATCCAGAACCCCGGTCCGATCGCTCCGGAGGGCTATCGGGTGGAGCGGGACGGGGAATTCGTGGGTCATTTGAAGACGGATCGGGCGGAGCTCCTGGCGGTCGCCCACGCGTTGTCGAAGGTCGCCCACTCTCCGGTGGACCTCGCGCTCCTCTTCGAGCTGGCGGGGTCCGAGGTGCAGGAGATGGCCGGAGAGATCCTGGGGCGGGAGGCCTTCGACGGGGAGGAGGAGGTCCGGGAAATTTAAGCGTCCACTTGGGGAGACCCCTCTCCCCAAAAAGACGAGGCCTCTCCCAAAAAAGACGGAGCCCCGTCCAAAATGGACGAGGGGTCTCCCAAAAAAGACGAGGCCTCGTCCAAATTGGACGAGGGGTCTCCCCAAAAAGACGGAGCCCCGTCCCAAAAAGACGAGGGGTCTCCCCAAAAAGACGTGGCCTCGTCCAAAACGGACGAGGGGTCGTCCCAAAAAGACGAGGGGTCGTCCAAACTGGACGAGGGGTCTCCCAAAAAAGACGGAGGTCTGCCTCGGGCGTGAGGATCACTCCCGGATCACGGTGATCGGATCCACCCGCGTCGCGCGGCGGACGGGTACCAGCAGCGCCACCGAGGCGCAGGCGAGGAGCGTCAGCAGCGACGCGCCCAGCGCCACCGGGTCGAAGGGGGGCACGCCGAAGAGGAGGTTGCGCAGCAGGCGGGCGACCACCACCACGCCGACCGCGCCGGCCGCCAGACCGGCCGCCATCCAGGCGGCGCCCCCCCGCAGCACCAGGCCGGCGACGGCCCGCCGGGGCGAGCCGAGCACGATCCGCAGGCCCAGCTCTCGTTCCCGCGCCGCCACCATGCTGGTGAACAGGGCGTAGACGCCCACCGACGCCAGCAGCAGCGCCAGCGCGCCGAACGCCGTCATCAGCAGCACCGGGAGGCGCCGTCCCGCCATCCCTTCGGCGAGATAGGCGCGTAGGGTCTCCGCCCGGCCGATCGGCACCTCCGGATCGACCGCCGCCAACTCGCGCCGGAAGGCGGGGACGAGCGCGAGCGGATCGCCGTTCGTGCGCAGCAGGAAGTTGTCCCCCCACGGCTCCTGCCGCATCGAGGCGTACGACATCGGCTCCGCCTCCACCAGGGCGGGATCGTTGCGCACGTCGCCCACGACGCCGATCACCACGGACCACGGGGACTCCGGGTCCGGTCCCAGCCGGAGGTGCGCGCCCACCGCCTGCTCAGGGCCGCCCGGCCAATACTTCTTGGCCATGCTCTCGCTGATCACGATCGCCTTCGGCGCGCCCGGCCGGTCCGCCGGCCCGAACGTGCGGCCGCGCAGCAGCGGGATGCCGAGCGTCAGCGTGAGCACGGCGAGCAGCGTAAACAGCGGCTTGCGCAGGGCGGACCGCACCCCGTAGCGGACATCCTGGACGAGGTCCTCCAGCGGGCGGCTGCGGTACTCGTCGCGCGCCTCCTCCTTGATCCGCTCGGTGCCGCCGAAGCGGACAAGCGCCGCGCGGCGGGCCTCCTCCGGGCTCATGCCGAGGCGGATGTTCTTCTCGGTCTGCATGTCGATGTGGAACCGGATCTCCTCGTCCATCTTCGGCTCCATCGTCCGCTGCCGCAGCGTGCCGGAGAGCTTCCTCACCTCGTCCCGCAGGATTCCCATGGCGTCCGGCTCCTAGGTGGTGGACATCCGCATCACGAGGTTGACGGCCGCGGAGAGCCGCTCCCAGCTCTCCTGCTCGGCCGCGAGCTGCCGGCGTCCCGCCTCGGTGAGCTCGTAGTAGCGGGCCCGCCGGTTGTTCTCGGTGGTCCGCCAGGACGAGGTGATCCATCCCTGGCGTTGCAGGCGGTAGAGAGAGGGATAGAGCGATCCCTGGTTGACCTGCAGCACCTTCTGGGACCACTGCTCGATGCGCTCCGTGATCCCCCAGCCGTGCATGGGCTCGAGCTGCAGCGCCTTGAGCACGAGCATGTCGAGCGTGCCCTGGAGGAGATCGCCCTTGGTCTTGTCGGTCATGCGTCGTTCCTCTCGATCATCGAGAGGAACGTCTCATCACCAAGAAGCTGATGCTGGCGAAGGAGACGGTGCGGAGCCTG
>DASXJP010000127.1:0-11763 GCA_036497345.1 Thermoanaerobaculia bacterium | reverse complement strand
CGTCCTCCCTGATCAGCCGGCGGCCCGTGCACGCATAGCGCCACCACAGGTTGAAAACCAGCGACATCAGCGCCAGCGTCAGGTCGTAGGCATAGACGGCCGCGTGCTCGCCTTCGTTCTGGAGGTGGTCGGCGACCAGCTTGGTCGGGAACGGAATGAATGCCACCACCATCAGCAGCAGGATGTTGATGAACAGCATCGTGCGGTCAACCCGGTCCATGCACGAGACGCACTCGTGGTGGTTGACCCAGATGATGCCGATCGTCAGGAAGCTCACCAGGAACGCCGCGTAGCTCTCCCACGCGTGGCCGAGCTCGCGCCACAGATCGGGGCCGTCGGGGCGCGGCAGGTCGAGGGCCAGCAGGGTGACCGCGATGGCGAAGACGCCGTCGCTGAAGGCTTCGAGGCGCGTGGTCTCGGTGGTGTCGTCCGCCGGCTCGGCCGGGAGCAGGCTCGGCTGCGGGTGGGCCATGATTTTATCTGGCCTACGCCGCCGGCTGCTCCTTCTTCCCCGCCCCCTCCTCCGCTCCGAGATCCTCATGCGCCTTGAGGAAGGTCTGCGGATCGCTGAACACTTTGGCGATGTTCATCCCCTTGCGCACGGCGCCCAGCGAGACCTTGCCGGTGGCGAGGGCGAGGCCGAGGCCGAAATAGGTGCGGAATTTGCCGCGGTGGCGGTAGCGCACGTCGAGGACGTGGCGCCAGAGGCGCGAGTATTCCTCATAAAAATCGGCGAGCGGGAGCTTGGTGGGCAGCACGGCGTGGATGATGTCGTACATCTCCCACTGATGGGTCGTCACCTGGCGCTGGGCGGTCTCCCAGAGGTCGGTGCCGGGCAGCGGGGTGAGCACCGAGAAGCCGCTGTTGTAAGCGCCGGTCTCTTCGATCCAGTCGCGCAGGAGGGCGAAATCCTGGTGGTCCCAGGCGGGATCGACGATGAAGTTGGGCGTGTAGCCGACGCCGAGCTCGCGCAGGATGGCGAGCGCCCGGGCGTTGTTCTTCATCGTGTTGCTCTTGTTGACGCTCTTGAGCCCCTCGTCGGTGACCGCCTCCAGGCCGAGGAAGATGGCGAGGTGGCCGCAATCCTTCCACATCTCGATCAGATGGGGGAACTTGCAGATGATGTCGGTGCGCGTCTGCACGGTGAAATACTTGCGAATCCCGGCGGCCTTGATCTGCCGCGCCAGCTCCTCGCCCCGGCGGACGTCCATCCAGAAGATGTCGTCGGTGATGAAGACGTTGGGGGCCTCGATCGCCTTGAGCTCGGCCACCACCCGCTCGGGGGACTTCTCGCGGAAGGTGCTGTGATGGAACTTCCACACCGAGCAGAAGTTGCACTTGAACGGACAGCCGCGGGCGGTCTCCATCAGCGCCAGAGGCTTGCGAAAATTGATGTAATAGTGGGGGGCGTAGTGCGAGATGAGGTGGCGGGCGGGCATGGGGAGGGTGTCGAGGTCCTCGCGCGCCGGCGCGGCCCCGGTGGCGTGCTGGAAATCGCCGCGGTTGAGCACCAGCCCCAGGACCTTCTCGAGATCGCCGCCGCGCTGGAGGGCCTCGACCAGCGGGAGCATGACCTCCTCGCCGTCGCCGATCGCGACGGCGTCGATCGCCGGATGGAGGAACCAGGCCGGATCGCGGGAGGCGTCGTGCCCGCCCACCAGGATGAAGGCGTCCGGCATCTCGCGGCGGACCCGTTCAACCATCCGCAGGGTGCGGAAGCGCTCGGTGGTGAAGTTGCACTGGAGGCCCACCACGTCGGGGGCGAAGCGTCGGCAGAGCTCCAGGCCGGCCTCCTCCCCCTCGATCCGCAGATCGAAGATCCGGCACTCATGGCCCTCCTGCTCCAGCCCTCCGGCGATGGAGATCGGCCCTAGGGGCTCGACGAAGGTGAGCATCTCGAGGCCGAGGATGCCGCCGATCGGCGGTTTCAGGAACGCGATTTTCATGGGTGCCCTCCAGTCTGTTCGTTCCAGATCCGGGGCATTTTACACTACTCCCCGCCACCCCTCCCGGACACCCTGTGGGGGATCTAAGCCTGGCCGCGCCCCTCAAGCAGGGCCCGCAGGCGCAACAGCTCGGCTTCCGCCGCGTCGGCACGCTGGCGCTCCACCTCAGCTCGATGGTTGGCCGCCTCAGCCTGCTGGCGCTCCGCCTCGGCACGCTGGCGCTCCGCGTCAGCCCGCTGGTTGGCCGCCTCGGCATTCTGGCGCTCCGCCTCGGCCCGTTGGCGCTCCGCTTCGGTCTGCTCTTTCTGGGTCGGCACCAGGGTGCCGTCGGGACGGTATAGCCGGACCCAGTCGTACTCCCGCCGGTCCACGATCCCGTGCCAGAGGCCGACGAAGACCCCGAGCCTTTCGCTCCAGAGCCTCCCCTGGCCATTGGGCAGCATCCGCCGGTACGCTTGGCCCGCCAGACGGAACCCCTCCAGCTTGCCGGTGTCCGGCTCGTACAGAAAGTACTCCGAGGTATGGAAGACCTGCTCGTAGATATCCTTCTTCTCGTTGCGGTCGTTCGAGGCGGTGGAAGGGGACAGCATCTCCAGGATCACGTCCGGCAGGCGCCCGCCCTCCTCCCAGGAGACCCAGCAGTTGCGGGGGTGGCGGTCCTTGATGCCCTCGATCCAGAAGACGTCCGGACCGCGGGGGTGGGAGCGCCCGCTCGCCACCTCCCGCGCCTGCTCCACGGAGTAGTAGACGAACATGTTGCCGCCGACGTAGAAGTCGGGCCGCCCCTGCTCCTCCATGACGAGGAGGATCAGCTCGCGGAGAAGGCCATTCTGCAGGACGTGCCACTCGGATTCCAAGGGCTCCCCGTCGTCGTAGACCAGCTCAAAGGGCAGGGTCGCGAGCGCCGAGGCGATGGGCTGACTCATGGCGTGCTCCCTTTCGAGGGCGTTTCTGGGGAGATTTTATTCCGCATTGGCGTGCAAAGGGAAGGGGGTAGGTCCAATCCTCATCCCTCTGGAAGGATACCACGGGCGGCCCGGGAAGGCCGCCCGTGGAGAGGGGCTCAGAAGCGGATGCGGGCCAGGAACTGGTACTGCCGCCCCGGCTCGGTGTTGGCGAGGCCGCCGAGCGGCTGGCCGAAGGTCGGCAGCGGCGTGCCCGAGGGGTCGTTGCCGTAGACGCCGTTGTAGCCCACCACGTTCTGGTGATTGGTCACGTTGAAGACCTCCCCCCGCAGGCCGAGGGTGGCGAAGCCGACGGGGAAGTCCCGCTCCAGGAAGAGGGTGAGCTGATAAAGGTCGTTGCCGCGGCCGGCGTTGCGGCCGACCACGTGGCCGTCGATCACCGGCCGGTCGGTGTTGGCGCCGTCGCCGTTGTTGTCGACGCCGGTGGTGATGTTGTACGGGCGCCCAGTGGCGTACTCGGCGAGGCCGCCGAAGCGCAGCTCCCACGGCAGGCGCACCCAACCGCTCAGCACGGCGCGGTGGCGCTGGTCGAGCAGGCTGTCCGCCCACTCCTTGTCGAGCTGGTGCACGTCATTGGGATCGCCCCCCGGCGCGTCGGGCTCGACGTTGTTGCGGGTGTGCGACCAGGTGTAACTCAGCCACATCCCGCCGTTCGCCGCGAAATTCTTGCGCAGGTTGAGCTGCAGGGCGTCGTATTTGCTCTCGCCGTCGTTCACGGTCACCAGGATGCGGCGATAGCCGTTGGGCACGGGCACGATCGGACGCGTGGCGTCCGCGGTGGCCGCCGGACGGACCTGCCCCGGCGCGGTACGCACGAATTCCGACGGAGCGTTGAGGTCCAGGTTGCGCGGGATGTCGGTCGTGTGGGCGTGCACGCCGTCGACGCTCAGGAACCAGTGATCGCCGAATTCCCGCTCGCCGCCGAGGGTAGCCTGGTCCGTGCGCGGGTTGTCGAGGCCGCTGGGATAGCCGCCGAGCAGCTTCGAGGTGTCGAAAAACTGATTATAAAAACCGGCGCGCCCCGGCCGCACCTGGATGTCGCGCGGCGGCAGCACCGCCCCGGGCGGGAAGGCCGGCAACGGCAACAACGAGGTCGGGAAGCCGAGCTGACCCGGCGCGGCGGTGAAGGTGAAGAATCCGGTGGGCCCGCCGAGCTCCCAGCCGGCGTCGATGTTGGACTGGATCTGCGAGTAATAGATCCCGTAGCCGCCGCGGATGGTGGTGCGGGGATCGTTCTTCGGGTTCCAGGCGAAGCCGAGGCGCGGCGCCAGGTTGTTGCTGTCGTCCGTCAGGTCCTGGCGGTCATAGCGCAGGCCGACGTTGAGCATGAGGTTGCTGCGCAGCCGGTAGTCGTCCTGCGCGAAGACCGACCAGAGCTGGTCGGTCAGCGAATAGTGGACGTTGCCGAACCCTTGCGTGAACCGCGTCACGTCGTTGATGGTGAGGTCCGAGGTGGGGATCGACGGCGAGATCCCCGGCCGGAAGGTGAGCTGGCCGAGGACGAAAGGCGAGCCGAACTCCTGGCCGTTGCCGCCCGAGCGGGAGTGTACGTAGTCGCCGCCCACCTTGAGAAGATGGTCGCCCCGCGCCAGCGACAGCGTGTCGGCGAGCTGCTCCTGGCGGTTGGTGAGATCGGCGAAGCGCGATTCCCCCTGCGTCGAGACGCCGGGGCGGACGTACTGGGGCGAGGAGATGTGGGGCTCGAACTGGGTGATGGGATCGCCGTTCTGCCAGACGAACCGGACGTCGTTGAAGGTCGAGTCGTTGAGCACGGCGGTCTCGCCGACCTGGACCGCCTCGGTGTCCCGCCGGAAGTCCCGCCCCGCGCTGGGCAGGGTGATGCCGCCCACCACGTCCTGCGGGTTGGTGTCGGTGAAGTGATCGAGATCGAAACGGCCGAACAAATGGTTCGCTTCGTTGAGCGTGGCGTCGGCGCGCGCGAAGAGGAGCCGCTGCTTGTAATGGCCCGTGTAGACGCCGGGGGAGAGCGGCGAGGTGATGATCGAATCGCGGTCCTGATCGTTATATTCCCCGGCCAGCGACCAGTAGGCGCGGTCGCGCGCGAACGGGCCCGAGAAGAAGCCGCTCGCCTGCTTCAGCTCGTCGCTGGATTTCTGATGGGTGACCGGCGCGTCCGCCTGCAGGTTGCCGGGCCGGTAGAGGGCCACCACGTCGCCGCGGACGTCGTTGGTGCCCGTGCGGGTCACCAGGTTGAGGGCGCCGCCGGCGCTCCGCCCGTACTCGGCCGAGAAGGCGTTGGTGAGCACGGTGAATTCCTGCACGGCGGCGAGCGGGACGTTGGTGAAGATCGTCTGCCGCCCCCAGGCGTCGTCGGCGCTGCTGCCGTCGATCGTGTAGGTCGCCTGCCGCCGGCCGCCGCCGTTGATCACGAACAGCGGGTTGTTGAGGAACAGGTCGCCGGTGCCGCGCGCCGAGCGCACCGCCGAGTCGAGCAGCGGCAGCGCGGTGAGCTTGCGGCCGATGATCGGGGTGCTCTGGATCCGCTGGGCGTCGAAGCGGTCGCCGAGTTGCGGCGAGCCGGTCCCGACCCCCTCGGCCGTGCCGTAGACGGTGATCGCCTCCTCGACCGCCGCGGGGCTGAGGACGACGTCGATCGCCGCCGTCTGGCCGGCGCGGAGCTGGATCCCCGCCCGCTCCTGGGGGGTGAGCCCCTCGCGCGCGGCGCGGAGGCGGTAGGTCCCCGTCAGCGGCAGCTCGGGGAGGGCGTAGCGCCCCTGGGCGTCGGCGCGCGTGGTGCGCGAGAAGCCGGTGGCCTCGTTGGTGACCGTCACCTCCGCGCCGGCCACGGGGGCGCCCCCCGCGCCCAGCACCTGGCCGCGGATGGCGCCGGTCCCGGTCGTCTGGGCCTGGACGGCGAAAACGAAACACAGCAGGACGGCGAAGATCGCCGGAAATCTCAGAAATCGCATCTCTCGAGCTCCTCCTCTGGAAGCGTCAATGAACGATGGCGCGGCCGGCCGCGCGGCGGACCGGTCCTGGGGCACGCGAAGGTGAGCCCCGGGCTATTCGTTCTGACGCTGGATGAGGAGGAGGATGTCGGACGCTCGGGGGGGCGAGGTCCCCGACCGCGTCAGCGCCGTCCGGCGGTCCTCGCGGGGGGCCGTATCGGCGCGATCCCCGGGCAGGGGGCCCGGAAGCTGGGGAGACACCGGACCGGAGACCAGCACTGCGGCATCGCCGCGGATGTCGGGAGGGGCGATCCGCTCCCGGAAGCCCGGAGACGCCTCCGACACCACCTGGCGGAGCCCGTTGCCGCGGCGCGAGCCCTCGACCCAGGCCACGACTCCGGCGCGGCCCGGGAGGGCCGGCTCGCCCGCCGAGGCGGCCCGGCCGGAGAAGGTGAAAGCGCTCTCCAGGACCGGCGAGCCCGCGATGGCGAAACGCCCGGGCAGCTCGACGACCGTCTCGTGACGCTCGTCGCCGAAGCGCAGCAGGATGCGGGCGTCCGGCGTGGAGATGGACGGGACCCGGAAGCGGACGCGACGGAGGTCCTGATCCAGATGCGGCGTGATCCGCAGGGGATAGGTGGCGCCGCCGTCGAGGCTGAGGAACGCCTCCCACTCCTCGACGTACGGGAGGGCGGCGAGCCCCGGGCCCGGCGCCCACTCCAGCTCGGCCGTGGAGCCGGCGGCGAGCGTGGCGCCCGCTTGGGGCGCCACGAGCCGAATTGGCACACCGGTCTCCCGCGCGAAGCCCGCCTGGGCGAACGCGAGGACGGCCCAGGCAAGCCAGGCCAGGACGAGGAGACGGCTGCGGCGACGCATCGGATGAGCCCTCGCGGGCGGCGCCTATCATACATCCCTGGTACGGGCTTTGTATCTCTTTCCGACTGGTGGCTAGGCCCACATTGAGGAAACTTCTTAAGAGAGCCCGTTCGGATGGAAAAATTACGCATCGCCCAGGTCGCACCCCTGTATGAAAGCGTCCCTCCCAAGCTCTACGGCGGCACCGAGCGCATCGTCTCCTACCTGACCGAGGAGCTGGTCCGCCAGGGGCACGAGGTGACCCTGTTCGCCAGCGGCGACTCGGTCACCCGGGCCCGCCTGGTTGCCGCCTGCCCCCGCTCGCTCCGCCTCGATCCCGGCTGCGTCGACTCCCTCGCCCATCATCTGGTCCTGATCGAGGAGGTCTTCCGCCGGGCGGACGAATTCGACGTCGTGCATTTCCACATCGATTACCTGCACTTCCCGGTCACCCGCCGGCTGCCGGTCCCCCACGTCACGACGCTCCACGGCCGGCTCGACATCCCCGACCTCGTGCCGCTCCACCGGGAGTACCGGGGGATGCCGGTGACTTCGATCTCGGACGCCCAGCGGGCCCCTCTCCCCTGGCTCAACTGGCAGGGGACCGTCCACCACGGGCTGCCGGCGGATCTCCATTGCGGGATCGACGAGCCCGAGCCCTACCTGGCCTTCCTCGGCCGCGTCTCCCCTGAGAAGGGGCTCGACCGCGCCATCGAGATCGCCCGCCGCGCGGGCCTCCCCCTGCGCGTCGCGGCCAAGGTCGACCGCGCGGACCTCGCCTATTACGAGGAGACCATCAAGCCGCTGCTCAACCGGCCGCACGTCGATTTCGTGGGGGAGATCGGCGAGGCGGAGAAGCAACGTTTCCTGGGCAATGCCCGTGCCGTGCTCTTCCCCATCGACTGGCCGGAGCCGTTCGGGCTGGTGATGATCGAGGCCATGGCCTGCGGCACCCCCGTCATCGCCTTCCGCCGCGGCTCGGTGCCCGAGGTCCTGGATGAGGGGGAGACCGGATTCATCGTTTCGACAGTCGAGAAGGCGGTCGAGTCCGTGGGCCGGCTGGACGAGATCTCCCGCCGCGGCTGCCGGGCCACGTTCGAGCGGCGGTTCACGGCCCAGCGTATGGCGCGCGACTACGTGCGGATCTACCGCCAACAGATCGAAAGGAACAGTCATGGAAGAGAAGACCGTCTCGACCCAGGAGCCGTACTCCATCCTGGCTACGGGCTCGCGACCCGATGAGCGCACGCGCGTCCTGAAGCATGGCGAGAGCTTCGGAGTCTTCGACCGCGGCGGCGCCATCCGCACGGAAGGTCTGGGGGAGCTCGGGCTCTTCCACCGGGGGACCCGCTTCCTCAACACCCTCGAGATCGTCCTCGACAACCAGCGCCCGCTGCTGCTGAGCTCCACCGTGCGGCGCGACAACGCGCTGATCGTCGATCTCACCAATCCGGACCTTCTCGGCGGCGGCGGCGAGGCCCTCGCCCGCGACACCATCCACGTCTTCAGCACGAGCTTCCTCTGGGAAGGGGTCTGGTACGCGCGCCTCCGCCTCCACAACTACTCCCTGGGGCCGGTCGAGGTCCACCTGGCGCTCCGCTTCGGAGCGGACTACGCCGATATCTTCGAGGTGCGGGGGACGCCCCGGCAGCGGCGCGGGCACAAGCTGGACCCGGTCATGGGGCGCGGCTCGGCCGTCCTCGGCTACGAGGGGCTGGACGGCGAGGTCCGGCGCACGCGCCTGACTTTCTCTCCCGCTCCGGCGGAGCTGACCGACTCGCTCGCCGCCTTCGACCTGCGCCTGCCGCCCCGCGGCGAGGAGACGCTCGACCTCACGGTCGCCTTCGAGTCCGGCCGCGACGAGCCGCGGCCTCTTCCCTTCGCCGAAGCCCTGGAGCGTTCCACCGCCACCCTGGAAGCCCGGCGGGCCGGCATCGCCGCAGTCCGCACCTCCAACGAGCGCTTCGACGACTGGCTCGGCCGCTCGGCCACCGACCTCCAGATGATGGCGACCGAGACCCCGCACGGCCTCTACCCCTACGCCGGCGTCCCCTGGTACAGCACCGTCTTCGGCCGCGACGGCATCATCACCGCCTACCAGAATCTCTGGAACGATCCGGCGCTCGCCCGCGGCGTGCTCGGCTTCCTGGCCGCCACCCAGGCGAAGGAGGAGGATCCGGAGCGGGACGCCGAGCCGGGCAAGATCGTCCACGAGATCCGCCATGGGGAGATGGCCCGGCTGGGCGAAGTCCCCTTCGGCTGCTACTACGGCACGATCGACGCGACACCCCTGTTCGTGATGCTCGCCGGCGCCTACTGGCGCCGCACCGGCGACCGCGCCTTCGTGGAATCGATCTGGCCCAACGTCGAGCGCGCGCTCGACTGGATCGATCACCATGGGGATCTGGACGGCGACGGCTTCGTCGAATACTCCCGCCGCTCCTCGAACGGCCTCACCTCGCAGGGGTGGAAGGATTCGTTCGATGCCATCTTCCACCGCGACGGCCGGCTCGTCGAGGGACCGGTCGCCCTCTGCGAGGTGCAGGGGTACGTCTACGCCGCGCGCAAGTCGGCCGCCACCCTGGCGCGGCTGTTCGGCCAGGACGCCGACGCCCAGCGCCTGGAGCGGCAGGCCGAGGAGCTGCGCGAGAAATTCGAGAAGGATTTCTGGTGCGAGGAGATCTCCACCTACGCCCTGGCGCTCGACGGCGAGAAGCGGCCGTGCCAGGTGCGGGCCTCGAACGCCGGGCACGCCCTGCTCACGGGGATCGCCAGCCGGCCGCGCGCCTGGCGGGTGGCCCACACCCTGCTCAACGAGTCCTCCTTCTCGGGCTGGGGAATCCGCACGCTCGACGCCAACGAGATCCGCTACAACCCGATGTCGTACCACGACGGCTCGGTCTGGCCGCACGACAATTCCTTGATCGCCCTGGGGCTGGCGCGCTACGGCCGCAAGGACGGGGCGGTGAAGGTGCTCACCGGGCTCTTCGAGGCGATCCAGTATTTCGATCTCCAGCGCATGCCGGAGCTCTTCTGCGGCTTCCGCCAGCGGCCCCACGAGGGACCGACCCTCTATCCGGTCGCCTGCGCCCCGCAGTCCTGGGCGGCGGGCGCCGTCTTCCTCCTCCTCCAGGCCTGCCTGGGGCTGGACATCGACGCTCCGAGCGGCAAGATCTGCCTGGACCGCCCCGAGCTGCCGTCGTGCATCGAGCGCCTCACCCTCGAAAACCTGCGGGTGGGCGACGCCGCGGTCGATCTCGTCTTCGAGCGCTACGGCGAGGACGTCGGGGTCCACATCGGCCGCCGGGAGGGGGAGGTGGAGGTAGTGGTGGTGAAGTAGAATAGGAGCCGAGCGGCAGAAAAGGCCAAAAAGGGACAAAAAGGACGACAAGGACTGCAAGGACAAAAAGAACCCAGCATCGGAACCCTTTTTCCTGTCCTTGCTGTCCTTGCAGTCCTTTAGGTCCTTTCAGACAGAGGGTAATTCGCCATGGAAAGCCTCACCATCCACAACCTACCCTCGGAGATAGCCCAGGCCCTCCAGCAAGAAAGCGTGCGGCTGAACGCTTCTCTGGAAGACACGGTGATCGAGCTGCTGCGCCGGGCTTTGAAGATCGGCATCTCGGAGGAGAAGAGGAACGGTCTGGCGCGCCTGGCCGGAACGTGGACCGCGGAAGAGCACGCTCAGTTCGAAGCCGCGATCGCGGTGACCGAACAGTAGCCAAAAAACGTTTAGAACACCCGCACCTCGCGCGCCGTCAAGGGGACTCGGAGACACCCCGCAGCTCACCGTCGAGCTGATCGCCGATCTCCAGGGTCCGCGCATAGGCGGCCTTGACCGCCTCGGTCAACACCGCCGAAAACCGCCCCTGATTCAGGGCGTGCAGGGCCCGGGAGGTGGTGCCGCCGGGAGAGGCGATCTGCTCGGTCACCTCGGTGGGAGAGAGGCCCGTGTCGAGCATCATCTCGGCGGTGCCGAGGATCGCCGCCAGCAGCATCTCGCGGGCGAGACCCCGCGGCTCGCCGAGGTAGACCGCCGCGTCCTCCAGCGCCTTGACGAGTTGGGCGAGCAGCGTCGGGCCGGTGCCGTAGGCCGCGGTGGCGCGGTCGACCTGGGCCTCGTCGGCGAAAAAGACCTCGCGCCCCATCGTCCGCAGCAGGCCGCGCACGGTCTCCCGCGCCGCCTCGGGGACCTCTGGCGTGGCCGTCCACACCGTCAGGCCGCGGCCGATCCGGCACGGCAGGCTCGGGACGCAGCGGACGATCGCCGGACGCCCCAGAGCGTGTCCGATCGCCGCCGTGCGCGCGCCGGCCACGACCGACATCACGACCTGCTCCGGCCGCACGGCGCCGCGGATCTGCTTCAGGACCTTGCCCAGCGTCCCCGGCTTGATGGAAAGGACGATCAGATCCGATCCCGCGACCGCCTCCAGGGTGTCGGTGGTGCCGCGGACGCCGTAGTCCCGGGAGAGCTGCTCCGCCCGCTCCAGCCGCGGACCGGCGGCCCAGATGCGGTCCGGCGAGGCCAGCTCGTGGGTGAGGAGGCCGCGGATCATGACCTCCGCCATGACCCCCGAGCCGACGAAGGCGATGCGCGTCTCCATGGATGTCCCTTTCAGAGCGTGACCACCCGGGCCGAGTCGCGGATCATCCGCGAGAAGCTCTGCCAGCCCAGGAAGGCGTCCACCGAGGCCTGGACCTGGGCGGCATCGAGGCCCAGCATGCGGGCCGAGGCGCTGCAGGCATAGAAGCGGATGAGCCCCTCCTCGCGGCCCGCGGCGAGCATCTCGGAGAGAGGAGGCATGGCGAGCGACTCCAGGCGCTCGGCCGAGAGAGGAGGCTGGGGATCGAGCTCATCCCACCGTCCGCGCACCCAGGCGTCGAGCGCGCCGAAGAACAGCGCCACGTCCACCCGCTCCCCCGCCGCCGCCGTGCTCGCCGCCAGCGCGGAGATCTGGAACCGCATGTCCCAGGAGCCGCCGTGGGCGAGGATGAGGAGGTCGGCCATGACTACAGCCTATCGCTGTTGCCCCTTTTGCACCATCTGCGGCACCTCTAATTTAGAAGGGCAACAACCGCTAAGGGCGG
>DASXJP010000126.1:0-4190 GCA_036497345.1 Thermoanaerobaculia bacterium | reverse complement strand
TCCTCCCAGTCTTCTACGGCCCAACCCCCTCCACCGTCCAAGGGCTCACCTGGTTAGACACCGGAAGCCGCCGATAAGTTTCCTTCCTGGGCCGGAGATCTCGCAAAATCGATGCCGGCCCAAGGGGTCCCTGGAGAGAATACGAAGGGGCCGCCTCCCTTGGACGGGCTTCCCCGCATGAATCTCTCAACTAGAGAAACGACCGATGCCCGAAACCGTTTCACTTACGGCCTCGCACACCCTCGCGACCCCCGCCCCCCGCTCGCCCACTCTCCCCCCTCTCATCCTTCCGGGCATCGGTGCAATATGGACACTATGTGGACAAACGGCGATTGTCAACGCCGGATGCGTGTAAATCTCCGTTTACATATCTGGACAAGGCTTCACTTGCTGTCCAAAAGTCAACCCGGGGCACGCCATTTGCTCGACCTCTTCACCGAGAGGAGGATCAAGATGCACGATCCACAAACGAACGTCTGGAAGGGAGCCGCCGCCGGCCTGGCCGCGGGGCTCGCGGCGACCTGGGTGATGACGCGGTTCCAGAATCTCTCCGGGAAGCTGGCCGAGGCCCACAAGAAGGAAGACCCCCAGCACTCCGCGAAACGGGGCAAGCAGGAGAGCGCGCAGCAGAAGACGCAGGGGGACGACGCCACCGTGAAGGCCGCCGACAAGCTCTCGCGCGGGCTCTTCCACCACCCGCTGAGCCAGGAGGAGAAGAAGGTGGCCGGCCCCGCCATGCACTACGGCTTCGGCGCTCTGACCGGGGCGGCCTACGGCGCGCTGGCGGAGCTCGCTCCCGAGGTGACGCGGGGGGTGGGGGCCCCATTCGGAACGGCGGTCTGGCTGGGAGCGGACGAGGTGGCGGTGCCGGCCTTCGGGCTGTCCGGCCCCCCCTGGGAGCACCCGGCGTCGGTGCACACGCGGGCGCTCGCGGCGCATCTGGTCTATGGCGTCGCTACCGAAGGGTTGCGACGGCTGGCGCGGCGGGCCCTTTGAGCACCACCCGGGTCCGGGAGCTCCAGGGCTCGTACCAGATGACCCCGTCGACGTCCTCGAGATCGACCGGAGAACGGGCGAGCTGAGGGAGCTTCAGATCCGCGAGCCGCACCGTCCCCAGGCGCCGGACGGTCCCCGGCTCCAGGTCCACCTGCCAGAGCTCGCGGGGCGCGCCGGGCCGGGAGGTGACCACCCGCAGGACGCCGGGCACTGACTGATCGGCCACGACCACGCCGACCGCGTTCGGGAAGGGGAGGCGCCGCGGCTCGGAGCGCCCGTCCGGAGGGAAGATCCGCAGCTCGTGATCGTGCCCGTCCGCGAGGGTCTCCATCACGGCGATCCGGCCGTCGCGCAGGAACGTCCCTCTGGCATAGCCGCTCCCCAGTCTCGCCAGGGGCATGCCGGTCCGCGCGTCGCAGAGCCCCAGGGTGTCGGCGCTGCGCAGGAGGATGCGGTCCCCCCCGGGCGACAGGCTCCAATCCCGGATGCCGCCGGTCATCGCGGGGAGCTCTCCGGTCTTCCGGGGCTGGGGAGCATTCGCGGTCAGGTCGAGCTCGAAGATCGCCGTCCTCGCATCCCCCCCGCGAACAGGGATCGGAAAGACCATCTCGTAGATCCGCAGGAGGTCGGGCCCGGCGAAGACCAGCCGGGGGGATACGGTCGCGCTTCCGTACCGCGCCGCCGCGAGCAGACGGCCGTCGGCGACCGCGGCGACCGTCACGCGCCCCTCCCAATCATAGACGGCGATCCGGCGGCCGTCGGGGGAGAGGGCGAAGCCGGGCGGGACGTGGGGGAAGGAGATCGGGATCCGCACGGGCCGGGAGCTGGGGCGGTCGAGGTCCATCCGGAACGCGACGACCGGCGAATTGAACGCCTCCCCCTCGTACTCCAGCCAGACGGCCCGCCGGCCGTCGGCCGAGAATCCGATCGGAGCGTCGATCCGGCCGAAGGCATCGAAATTGGACAGCAGCCCGAACCGGGCGCGCACGGTCCGGCCGGAATCGAGGTCGTAGAGGAAGCCGGGGTGGTACCCGGGCCGCCAGGCCGCCGGACCGTCGAACGCCAGCCAGCGGCCCCCCGGAGCGGCGGCGACTCCGGAAAAGCCCAGGAGGTCGCCGGGTCCGGCGGCCAGCACCCAGACGGCGAAGCCCGCGAAGAGGAGGGCGGCCGCGAGCAGCATCCCCCAGAGCCCCTGGGAGAGCACCCGGTGGGCCCGCCGCAGGTCCGTGCGCCCGCGGACCACCTGCAGGGCGCCGGCCACGGCGAGGGCGAGCAGGATGACGGCGAACAGGACCAGCTCCATCCAGGCGACGACGCCGGGCCGGTCCACCCGGGCCGGGAACGTCGACCGCAGGAGGACGCCTTCGAGCTTCAGCCGCCGCAGCGTCCCCCAGACGAGGCCCGCGACCACGGCCAGGGCCGCCAGGTCGAGCAAAGCCCAGGGGGAACGGGCGCGCACGATGATGCTCACCGCGTGGGTGGCCATGAGCACGAGGAGAAGGAACGCGACCCAGGTGACGACGAGGCTGGCCCCGCTCACGCTGATCACGTTGCCCACTCCCCAGATGCCGTCGAGGTTGAGATTGCCCCCCAACAGGGCGGCTGGAACGAGGACGAGGATGCCGCCGCCCAGGATCAGCCCGAGAGCGGCGGCCAGCTTCCCCGCCCAGATCGCCCAGCCGGGGAGCGGCCGGGAGAAGTAGAAGCCCAGCCGCCGCTCCGCCAGATCGCCGGCGATCATCGAGCTGCCGAGGAAGAACGCCAGGAGCACCGTCAGGAGCAGCGCCAGCCCCAGCGCCATCCCCCCCTGGAGGTCCGCGACCGAGATTCCGTCGGGCCGGATGCCCGGTACCAGAGGCAGCACGGCGGCGATCAGACCCAGGGCGAGCGCCAGCAGCCCGAGCAGCCGGCGCTCGAAGACCTCCCGTCGCAGGATGGCGGCGAAGCCTCTCATTGCGCTCCCTCCATGCCGCCCGTGAGGGCGATGAAGATCTCCTCCAGGGTGAGCGAGCTGACCTCCGGCCCGTCCTCCGCCGGGAGGTGCTCCTCGGCGTACCTGGACACCACCGCCTCGACCTCCCAGCCGCGCGAGGCCACGGCCACCGGCGCCAGGGGGGCGAGCCGCCCGACCGCCGCCTCGCGCGAGCGCGGGAAGCTGACGCGGCGGAAGCGCGTCTTCAGCGCCTCCATCTCCTCGTCCAGCACCAGCCGCCCCGCGCGCAGGATGCCCACGCGGTCGGCGATCCGCTCCACCCCGGCCAGGTCGTGGGTGGTGATGAAGACCGTCGTCCCGCGGTCGGCCAGATCGCCGATCAGCTCCTCGAAGACCGCCTTGCGCGCCACGGCGTCGAGCCCCAGGGTGGGATCGTCGAGCACCAGCAGGCGCGGCGCGGCGGCGAGGGCCAGCGCCATCAGCACCTGCCCCTTCTGCCCCTTGGAGAGCTTGCCGAACGGGGTCTCCGCGGGGACCCCGAACCGCTCGAGCCGCGCCTCCACCCCGGCGGCGTCCCAGCGGGGGTAGAGCCGGGAGCAGAAGCGGGAGAGCTGGCGGGCGGTCATGGCCGGCGGCGCGTCCGGCTCCTCGGGCACCACGCCGACCTCGGAGAGGATCGCGGCCCGCTCGCGCCAGACGTCCCGGCCGAGCAGCAGGGCCCGGCCTCCCGAGGGCTTCTGCTCCCCCAGCAGGCAGCGGACGAGCGACGACTTGCCGGCGCCGTTGCGGCCGAGCAGGGCGTAGACCGATCCTTCGGGCACCGTGAGAGAGACCTGATCCAGGGCGAGCCGCTGGCCGTAGCGGACGGTGAGGCCCTCCAGGGCGATCGGGGTCATACGGCGTCTCCTTCGGAATGGCCGTTCGTCAGGCCGTGCCAGGCGGATTCGACGGTGTCGAGCGCCTCCTCGCGGCTGGCGCCCAGGGTGATCGCCAGGCTGGCGTAGCGCACCGCCTCCTCTTGTAGCCGCGAATTGCGGCCCGCGTCCTCCATGGAGGGGGGCGCCTCGGCCACGAACGTCCCCTCCCCCCGCCGCACGGCGAGCACCCCCGCGTCGGTCAGCCGCTGATAGGCCTTGCTGACCGTGGCCGGATTGACCTGGAGATCGCGGGCGAGGTCCCGCACCGAGGGCACCAGCGCCCCCGCCGGCAGCGCCCCCCGCGCCACCAGGTGCTGCACCCCCTCCTCGATCTGGCGCCAGAT
>DASXJP010000125.1:0-40385 GCA_036497345.1 Thermoanaerobaculia bacterium | reverse complement strand
CCTGGAGCGGCGCGACGGCGTCTGGACGCCGACCCGCCTGTCGATGCGGCTCGCCGGCGAGCGCTCCTCCGTGCTGACGCTGCGCGAGACGGCGTTCGGCTCGGGACGCTTCGACTCCGACCTCTTCGTGCCCGATCTGCTGGGCTCGGCCAGCGAGCGTCTCGCGTCGGCCGGGGTGGGGAAGGTCTCCGGGCGCCGGTAGCCCGAGCGGAAGATCGGCTCGCAACAGAAAGCTCGGAACGGGGGATCGAGATGCTCAAGCTGCTCAGGCTTTCCGTCGCCTACCCGCGTTCGGTCGTGGCGATCTCGTTGGTCCTTACCCTGCTCGCCTGCCTGCAGGTACACGGCATCCGCCTGCGGCTCGATGGGCGGGCGCTGATCCCGGCGGATCACCCCGCCATCGCCGCCAGCGACCGCGCCGCGGCCGTGTTCAAGGCCCGCGACGTGGTCGTCGTCGGCCTCTCGGCTCCGGATGCCGGGGGGATCTATACGCCGGAAGCGCTGCAGCTCCTCTCCAGGCTGAGCGTCGAGATCGCCCAGGTCCCGGGGATCGTGCCGGGCTCGGTGACGAGCCTGGCGACCATCCCCCGGCTGTTCATCGAAGGTGGCGTCCTCGATCTCCAGCCCCTGCTCGACCGCGGAGGCCGGGCGCCGGATCCCGCGCTGGTCGCGCGCGTCCGCCGCGAGACCTCGGCCCTGGGGCTGGACGACGGGATCCTCGCCGCCGCCGACGGCCGGGCCGCGGCGATCTACGCGGAGGTCGAGCCCAACGCGGACCGCGGCGAGGTGCGGCACCGCCTGCTCGCGCTCGTGGCCCGCCACGCCGGCAGCCCTGTCGCGATCCATCTGAGCGGCACGGCGATGGCCCAGGCGGTGCTCGGCGAGGCGGCGGCGCTCGATCTCATACGGCTCGTGCCGCTGGTGCTCGTCGTGATCGCGGCGATCCTGCTGATCGCCTTCAGACACTGGGCCCCGGCCCTGGTATCGCTCGCCGAGATCTGCGTCAGCCTGCTCTGGATCGTCGGCCTGATGGGCGCACACCGGGAGCCGGTCTTCGTCACCACCCTGGTTCTTCCCGTGATCCTCCTGGCGATCGGTGTGACCGATGACGTCTACGCCCTCAACCGCTACTTCGCCGCCGCCCGCCAGGCGCCGGACCGCCCTCCGGGGGAGCTCGCGGTCGAAACCTTCTCGGCGGTCCACCGCGCGGTCCTGACCACCGCGGTCACCACGACCACCGGCCTCTTCTCGCTGCTGACGAGCAACATCGAGCCGCAGCGGGTCTTCGGCTTCTACGGTGGGCTGTCGGTGCTGTTCTCGACCCTGCTGACCTTCACGCTGGTGCCGGCGCTGCTGGTTCTCCTCCGGCCCCGGGTACGGCCGGCGAAGGTCAACGCCCCACGCTTTACCGAGCGTTGGACACTTCGCCTCCTCAACCTGGTCCGGTCGGCCGGGCCGCGGCGGGTGCTCGCCGCCGGCGCCGTGCTGACCATCGTGGCGCTGGTGCTCACCACGCTGCGGCTGCGCATCGAGGACAACTGGATCGACAACCTGCCTCCGGCGAGCGAGACGGTGCAGGGAGACCGCGCCATCAACCGCACGCTCGCCGGGACCAATACCCTGGAGCTGATGTTCGACAGCGGCCGGCCGGAGGGCTTCCTCGACCCCGCGGCCCTGTCGGCCCTCGGCGCGGTCGAGGACGAGCTGGCCGCCAGCCCTCTGGTCGGCTCCGTCCAGAGCGCCTACGGCGACGTGGTGCACGTGGAGGCGGCGCTGGCGGGCCGCGACTACCGCGAGCTGCGCACCGCCCTTCGGAACGGTAGTCAGCGGCTGACCCGGCCGGAGATCGAGCAGGCCCTGGTGCTCCTGGAGTCGACCGGCAACGCGCCCGGAATGGACCGCCTGGAGGACCGTTACCAGCAGACGCGGATGACGGTCTTCGTGCGGGCGGCGAACTACTCGCGCATGGGCGAGGTGCTCGCCCTCAGCAGGCGGGCGGCGCGCGAGCGCCTCCCCATGTCGAGGATGACCCCGTTCGGTGACGGCTGGGTCGGCCATCTCACGATCGCGCTCCTGGTGGTGGGGCAGGTGACGTCGATCGGTCTCGCGACGCTTTCAGACATGCTGCTCCTGGTGCTGCTGTTCCGCTCTCTGGCGGTCGCGATCCTGGCGATCCTACCGGTGGTAATGAGTGTGCTCCTGGTCTTCGCCGCGCTCGCCGCGGCCGGGATGCCGCTCGGCACGGCGAGCTCGATGTTCGCCGCCATCGCGCTCGGCCTGGGAGTCGACTACTCGATCCACTTGGTGGCCTCGTATCGCGAGAAGGTCCGCCGCGGGATCCCTCCCGTGGAGGCGATCACCGCCGCTCAGGCCAGCACGGGCCCCTCGATCCTGATCAGCGCCGCCGCGATCGTGGGCGGATTCTCCGTACTGGCCTTCTCAGTGGTGCCGCCGAACCGGCAGCTGGGGATCCTGATCTGCCTCAGCATGGCCATCTGCGCCGCCGTGACCCTGGTGTTGCTCCCGGCGTTGCTCCTGATCTACGAAGGAGCCCGCAGCGGTCGTCGGGGGGCGACCTCTCGCCAGAAGCCTCCGGCCGCTGCCGACTCTCCGGTGAGCGGCGAGGAGCGGGATCAACCCGCGCTCTCGTAGGCCTGCCGCACCCACCCGATGAGCTCGTCATCGACCTCGTCGGGCGTGGTGACCTTCACCTTGTACTGGCACATGCCTCCAGGCGGCATGGCGGCCAGCCGGTCGGTGGCGGGCACGCCCTTCATGTTGATGCCGACCTCGACCCGGTCCTTCGTCGCCGGCCCGACCATCGCGAACTGCTTCTTGCGGCGCAGGCTCACGTAACCCTTCTTGGGGGCGATCTCGAGCTCGCCGAAGCCCTGGATCGCGGCCATGAGCTTGTCGTGGATGGGGCGCAGGTGAGCCTTGTTGCCCGAGTAGATCTCGTCGTCGGCGCCGCCGGCCGAGAGGCCTTTCGCCTCCGCCGCGCTCTGGCCGTCCGAGCTCAGGACGTGATGGATCAGCATGTTGGCGTCGCCATGCCCCATCCCCAGCTGGCTCTTCAGCATGTCCCGGATCTCGCCGTGCTTGGACAGCCCGCTCCCGGCGATCAGGGCGCGCAGCTCGTCGATGCTCTTCCCGGCTTTGGTTTCGATGTTCCGCAATTGCGTCTCGCGTGCCTTGTCCATCGAGTCTCTCCTGTGCCTCGAAATTTATCCTGAAAAATGTCTCACCCTGGAAGTCTATACGGCAATGCAAGAATATCACAGTCCAAGGAGCGCCGATCCGCCGCGCTCAGCTCCGCGCGGGCCGGACGATCGCCAGCAAGGCCAGCTCGGGGCCAGCGCTGTTCCGGTAGACCTCGGCGGTAAAGCCGGCCGCCCGCAGGATCTCCTCCCAGGCCGCGGCGTGCAGGAAGCGGGAGGATGACGCGGAGTGCGCCCGCCCTTCCAGAGGGAGGAGATTGAAGACGAAATCCTGATGGACGTGCCCGCCGGGGAGGCAGAGCGACTCTGAAATGATCAGGGCGCCGCCCGCCGCCAGCGAGGGCCCCAGGGTGCCGATGCTGGCGACCAGATCGCTGCTGTTGTGGAGCGCGTTGACGCCCAGGAGCACGTCCACGCTGCCGGGAGCGATCCCCTGATCGGCAAGCGGGCGGGTGAAGTCCAGCCGCCGGCGCTGGACCGGAACGGGGAAGGGCTCGATCTCCCGCGCCAGCCGTTCGAGCGTGTTGACCAGGAACGTCGGCGAGACGTCGCTCACCGTCAGGCCGGTCACGCTCCCGCCCTCCCGCTGAAGGCCGCGCAGGACGGCCTCGGTGCCGCCGCCGCTGCCGGCCCCGAGCTCGAGGACGTTGACGGGCCGGCCCAGGCGGCGCGCGGCCTCGCGGGTCCCGATCCAGCCGAGCTGGTTGTGAATGTCGTACAGCGGGTTGGTGGGCCCGAAGTACTTCTCCCACAGCCGCAGCGCGGGTGCTTTGAGGAGGATGGCGGGGCCCGACCGCTCGCCCCGCAGATACTCGGGGTAGAGCGCGGCCACATAATTGAACAGCTCGAACGAGGAGCCGATGGTCTCCGCGATCCTCCGCCGGTCCTCGTCGGAGAGCTCCGGCTCTGCGGGGAGGCGGTTCGGCCGGTAGAGGCTCTCTCCCGGGGAGGGGCCGCGCTCGATCCCCACCAGGCCCGCGGCGCCCGCCTCCTCGAGCAGCCAGGCGAGGGCGAAGGAGAGCTCCGGCAGGGTTCCGAGAGCCGCCGCGACGGCGGGGAGAGCGGCGGGCCGCGCGACCCGTTCCCACAGCCCCAGCCGCGCGAGGATGCGCGCGGCCAGGCCCCGCACGTAGCCCACCGCGACATCCGAGGCCGCGAGGTACCGGTCGTCGACGAGTTGGTCGATCTCCTGCTGGGCCTGGCTCATGGGATGGATCCTTCGCCGCAGCGGCGGAAGACGGCGGCGCCGTAGAAGCCGGCGAAGCCGCAGGTCAGCTTGGCCGCGATCTCGATCCGCCGGGGCTCCCAATCGCGGACCAGCGGCAGCGGATTGCGCGGGAGGGGCCTTTCGAAGCCGAGCGTGGGAGGCACGGTCTCGCGCGCGATCGCGGCGAGCAGGATCGCCAGCTCGAGCAGGGCGCTGCCGCCCAGGTTGTGGCCGACGAAGGGTTTCAAGGCCGTCACGGCGGGCCAGCGGTCGAGAGCGCCGAAGACGCGGTGGAGCACCATCGACTCGTACTGGTCCGACGCGGCGGTCCCCACTCCATGAGGCACGACGAGGTCCACGTCCTCGCGGCCGACCCCCGCCTCGCCGAAGGCCCTCTCCAGCGCCTGGACGGCGCTCGCCTTGACCGGAGAGGGCGCGGCGATCTTCCATCCGTCCTGAGAGAATCCCGCTCCCAGGTACTCGGCATAGATTCGGGCGCCCCTGCCCAGGGCGCTTTCCAGGTCCTCCAGGACGAGGGCCGCTCCACCGTCCCCGAAGACGGTCCCGAGCTGCCGGGCGTCGAACGGGCGGAGCGATCCGTCGCGGGAGTAGAGCCCCTGCTGGTCGAACCAGAGGAACTTGGCCACGCTCGCGGGATCGTCCGCGGCGGCGGCGATCGCGATGCGGCTCCGGCCCGCCCGGATCTCCTGGGCCGCGATGTCGAGCGCGTTGAGACCGGACGTGCAGGCGGAGTTGACGAACAGCGTCAGCCCTTCCAGGCGGAATGCCCGGGCCAGGTAGTGGGGAAGGAGGAAGGTATTGAGCTGAAAGAACCTTTCGGCGAGGCCGTCGTAGCGTTCCCGGGGATCGGCCGGCGGGGGGCCGTCTGATCCGAAGCGGAACAGGGCCTGGCTGAGCGCGGTGAATCCGGGGCTCTCGTTGCCGACCACGACCGCGGCGCGGCCGTCCGCCTGGCTGCAGTCCAGCGGGAGACCGGCGTCCCGCAAGGCCAGGGCGGTGCTGCCGAGGAGATGCTCCAGGTCGCGCGCGCCGGCGAGCCGCTCGTCCTCCAGCCAGCGCAGGCAGCGCTCCGGCACGCCGAGGTCGCCGAGCTGATAGGGCTCGGCCCGGTAGAGCGGGAACGAGATCGATGCGGCCGGCTCCGGGCCGGTGAAGACGCTGGGGACGGGAGGCGCCGACACCAGCCGGTTCCAGACCGCGTCGATGCCGCAGCCGGCGGCGCTGACGAGACCGACTCCGGAGATCACCACGCGACGGCTCATTCTTCGATCCTCAGGAGGTCAGGCCGCCGTCCACGACCAGCACCTGGCCGGTGATGTAGGCGCCCTCCGGAGAGAGCAGGAGACGGGCGGCCGGCACCAGGTCGCGGGGCTCGGCGAACCGCCGCAGCGGGATGCGCTGCAGGAACTGGCGGCGGACCGTGGCGGACAGCTCCGCCGTCATCTCAGTCTCGACCACGCCCGGCGCCAGGGCGTTCACCGTGATGTTGAACGGGCCCAGCTCGCGGGCCAGCGCCCGGGTCATGGAGATCACGCCGCCCTTGGAGGCCGCGTAGTTGGCCTGCCCGGCCTGGCCGTGGATGCCCGAGACCGAAGCGATGTTCAGGATGCGCCCCCCGCCGGCCCGCATCATCACCGGAGCGACCTGGCGCGCGAGATGGAAGGTGCCGTAGAGGTTGGTCTCGATCACGTCCATCCAGTCCTGCGGCTCCATCTGCACCAGCGGGCGGTCGCGCACGATGCCGGCGGAGCAGACCAGCAGGGTGGGGGGGCCCAGGACGGAGGCGACCGCTTCGCAGACCTCGGCCACCTGGCGCGGGTCGCGGACGTCGAGAGCGTGCAGCGAGCAGGCCCGGCCCTCGCTCGCCGCCAGCCGGCTCAGCTCTTCCAGGGATTCGCCGCTGCGCCGGAAGGTCAGGGCGACGTCGCACCCGTTCCGGATCAGGTCTTCGGCGATCGCCTGGCCGATACCGCCGCTGGCCCCTGCCACCAGGGCTCGTTGTCCGGTATACAGCATCCTTTTCTTCAGCTCGGCGGGTTGGAGAGCGCGGAGCGCCTCGTCAGGCCGGCGGAGATCCGGCCGCGCGCCACGACCTCGGAATCGCGGCTCGCGGTCACCGAAAAGAGCCCGAGATCCCCCACCTGCCGGACCAGCTCGGCACGGTAGCAGATCCGCTCGCCGGGGAAGACCGGATGGAGGAACCGGCAGTCCACGGCGCCGAGGACCGGGACCTCGTCGTCCTGGAGCCCCCGGCGGGACTCCAGGAGATAGACCGCCGTCGCCTGGGCCATCGCCTCCAGGAGAAGGGCGCCGGGCCAGAGGGGGAAGCCCGGGAAATGCCCGGCGAGAAAAGCGCTGTCGGTGGGGATCGTCTGATAGGCGACCAGCTCCCGCTCACCGCTCTTCCAGGCCTCCTCGAGCAGGAGCATGGGAGGGCGGTGGGGGAGGAGGGATACGAGATCCGTCGCGGGCTTCATCGCGATACGGCACCGAGGATCAGGGAGCCCCCCGCCGGGCTTTCCGACGGTCCGGCGAAGACGGGGATGCAGATTCCGGCGGGCGATTCGCCCGCCCGGTGCACGGCTTCCAGGAGGGCGAGCAGGGTCTGCTCCGGCCTGGACCCGTCACGGTCCGGCAGCGAGTCGACCGGTCCCCACGCCGCGGAGTCGAGGGCCCGCAGGGCGGCGGAAGTGATCTCCCGACGGGCCGCCGCGGGGTCGGGGCCCTCTCCCTCGCCCGTGGCGAAGGCGAGCAGGCGGGCGTTCGCGCGGCCTCCCAGCGCCAGGGCGTGCCGCGGAGTGGTCACGGCCAGCATCGCCGCCACGGTGACCGGCGCGAGCGAGCGGGCGAACGCCGCGCTGGTCTCGGGTCCGAAGCTCTCGAAACCTCCCGCGAACGCGACGTCGGCCTGGCCGCCGGTCACCAGGTCCGCCGCATGGGAGAGCGCGTCGAGAGCCGAGGTCGCGCCGTTGTTCAAGGTGATGTTCGGCCCCTCGCACTTGTACTGGATGGCCGCCAGACCCGCCGCCGCGTTCATGACGGTGAACGGGAACAGCCCGGGGTTGACCAGCGTGGGCCCGACCCGCCGGACCTCCTCGAGGAAGACGATCACCTCGTGGAGCGCGGCGGTGTGCGTGCCCACGACCAGAGCCCTGCGTTCCGGGCCCGGCAGGGCGCCGGTCGAAGGGTGGTCGATGCACTTGCGGAGGGCCGACAGCAGGGCGAGCGCTCCCGGGGCGCGCTCGCTCGTCGAGCCCACTCCGCTCAACTGGAACGGTGGGCGGGCCACGTGGGGATCGAGAGAGGGAGGGACGTCCGCCGTGCCGGCGACCGCCGCGCCCCAGCCGGTCACCACGACCGGCGCAGTCCAGGCGCGGCAGGCGATCCGCGCCGGCGCGTGCGAATCTAGGCGAAGCGCCGGAGTGCCAGGCACGAGTTGTTGCCTCCGAAAGCGAAAGCGTTGCTGAGCACGAGATCGAGGCGGGCCATGGCGTCTCCGCCGTCCGGCAGCGGCAGCCGGACCGGGCATTCGGGGTCGGGCACGTCGACGTTCCAGGCGGGCACGAGGCGCTGGTCGCGCAGGCTCATCACGCAGGCGACGGCCTCCAGGGCGCTGGCGGCTCCCAGCGCGTGCCCGACCAGGGCCTTGAGCGAGCTCACGTAGGGCCGGTGCTCCCCGAAGACCGCGCGGCAGGCGCGGGACTCGCCGAGGTCGTTCGCCGGCGTGCCGGTGCCGTGGGCGCTCACGTAGTCCACCGCGGACGGCTCGATGCCGGCCGTGCGGAGGGCGGTGCCGATCGCCATCGCCGCGCCGCGCCCGCTCGCGTCGGGGGTGGCGATGTGGTAAGCGTCGCACGACAGCCCGAAGCCGGCGATGGACGCGTAGATGCGCGCCCCGCGCTCCCGGGCCGACCGCAGGGATTCGATCACCAGGAAACCGGCCCCCTCGCCGAGGAGCATCCCCTTGCGGTCGAGCGAGAAGGGGGCGCAGCGCTCCGGGGCCATGGCGCGCATGCGCGAGAAGCCGACGAACGCCAGCTCGGAGAACGCGTCGGCGCCGCCCGCGAGGATGCGGGAATGGGTGCCGGTGCGGATCATCTCCACCGCCCGGAAGATCGCGATGTTGCCGGCCGAGCAGGACGTCGCCACGGTCAGGGCGGGCCCCTGGATGCCGATCGCCCGCGCGATGCGCGTGGCGAAATCGGTTTTCAGGATGCCGGACACCCGCTCCTGCTGACCGGCCTCCTTGAGGTTTCCGAGCTCCCGCTCGATGTGGGGGAGATCCGCCATGGTGGTGCCGACGCAGACGCTGTCGACCCGTTCCGGGTCCAGCCCGGAGTTGACCAGGGTCTCGGTGCCGGCGATGGCACCGAGCAGGGAGGCGCGCGGCAGCGCGTCCCACTCGGGCCGCCGCGAATCCGTCAGCAGCTCGTCTGCGATCTCGCAGCCGGTCCGGTTGCGCAGACCAGAGGTATCGAAGGAACGGACGGGATGGGCTCCGTTCCGGCCGCTCTGGACCCCCTGCCAGAAAGCTTCCACACCCACTCCGATCGCGGAGGCCACGCCGAAGCCGGTGACGACCGCCTGCAAAGAATCGCTAGGAGGAGGAAAGGGCGTCGACATACCGGATGATCTGATCAATCGCCCCGAGGTTGTTGAGCTCCCGTTCCGGGAGCTCGCGTCCGACGTACTGCTCGACGAGGGCGATGAGCTCCAGCCGCATCATCGAGTCGACCCCCAGGTCCGCGAATGGCGTGGTGTCGCCGATCGCGACAGGGTCGATATCCAACAAGATGCTCAGACGCTCCCGAAGAGAGCTAGAGAGAATCTCCACCGCAAACCTCCTGAGGCGCTCTCAGACGTTCATCGGCGACGCCGGCGGTGCCGCCGCGCCAAGCGACGAGAAGCCCGCGGGTCCGAGCGGCTTCCTCGGAGACACCCGGCCGGTCAAGCCAGGACCTTCGCGCGCTGAGAATACGCCGGAAGGATACACGTCCACACCGGGGGTGGTCAAGGTGAGGAACGAGCGGTCTCCCCGTTGACACAGGGGGGGAGTTCGGGCAGACTCGCGGGCAGTCTTTTCTTCTCGACGAGCGCCCCTGACGGGGGCGTGAGCTTCGTGCGAAGTGGCGGGTACGATGGCCCTCCGGGGCCCCCTGCGAGCGGCCGGGCAGCGATGAGAACGTTGAAGAGAACGATCTTCGGGATCTCGGCCGACGAGGCCACCTTCGAGCGGCGGGGCTTCCGTGGTGGCGACGCCGCCGTGCGGGAGCGGCTCGAACGGATCGGCGGCTGCGTGCTGTTCGGGTATCACTCCGCTCTCGAGGCGGACGACCCCGAGCCCCTCGCCGCGCTCCTGGGCTCCGTCGCTCCCGAGGACAGGGGCTTCGCCTACGAGGGCGCCAGCATGATGCTGGCGATCCTGGACCGGATCACTCCCTGGAACCAGAGCCGCTTCTCCCGCTTCGTGGCGGGACCCGCGGCCCCCTATATCTACATGGCCTACGCCGGCTTCGGCTGGGCCATGGCGCGCCTGCCGTTCCCGCTCGAGCCCAGGTTGAAGCTCCTGGATCCGGCCCTGTGCTGGCTGGCGATGGACGGCTACGGCTTCCACGAGGGCTTCTTCCACTGGCGCGCGGCGGTCGACCGCCAGGCGGTGCCGCGGCGGGTCCGAGGCTACGGCCGGCGGGCCTTCGATCAGGGCCTGGGCCGGAGTCTCTGGTTCGTCGAGGGCACCGAAGCAGGGCGGATCGCGCGCACGATCGAATCGTTTCCGGCCTCGCGCCGCGCCGACCTCTGGAGCGGCGCCGGGCTCGCCTGCACCTACGCGGGGGGAGCCGACGAGGCGGCCCTGCGCGAGCTGGCCGCGCTGTCGGCCCGCTATCGCGCGGAGGTGGCGCAGGGCTCCGCCTTCGCGGCCGTCGCCCGGGTATCGGCCGGGGTGGTGCCGGCGCACTCCCGCCTCGCCTGCGAGATCCTGACGGGCTGCGCGGTCGAGGACGCCGCGCGCGCCGCCCTCGCGGTCCGGACCACGCTGCCCACGGACGATCCGGCGCCCCTTTACGAGCTCTGGCGCCGGGGTATCCAGGCCTGCTTTTCAGCACCTCAAGAGAGGAAGTATTCCGCATGACCCCCCAGGCTTCCCGATTTCGCCGTCACGCCGCCCGGCTCGTCGCGCTCCTGATCCTCGTGGCCGTGTACGGGTTCACCCGGAACCCGACCCTCCCGGACGACGAGCGCGCCGCCCTGGCGTCCCAGTTCCGTTTCGAGCGGCTCCTGCTGCCGGCCCCCCCCGCGTCGGCGCCCCGCAACGTGCGGCAGGTCCACCCCAGCTTCTACAACCATGCCGCCTGGGTGTCCGCGATCGGGGCCTCGATCGCGCTGGAGGACCTGGACGGCGACGGCCGGACCAACGACCTCTGCTCGGTGGATCCGCGCGCGGACCAGGTGATCGTGGCGCCGGCGCCGGGGACCCCGCGGCGCTTCGCGCCCTTCATCCTGAAACCCGAGGGGCTGCCGTACGACCCGAGCACGATGGCGCCGATGGGCTGCATGATCGGCGACTACAACGAGGACGCCCTCCCGGACCTGCTGGTCTATTACTGGGGCCGGACGCCGGTCCTGTTCCTGCGCCGGGCGGGCGCGGGGCTCGGGCTCGGCCCGGCCGCGTTCCGGCCGGTCGAGCTCGTCGAGCCCTACCAGGTCTGGAACACCGCGGTCGCCACGCAGGCCGACTTCGACGGGGACGGTCACATCGACCTCGTCTTCGGAAACTATTTCCAGGACGGCGCCGCGGTTCTGGACGCCAAGGGCACGGGCCGCCTGCAGATGCAGGACTCGATGTCCCGGGCCTTCAACGGCGGCATCAACCGGATCTATCTCTGGGCGGGGGCCGAGCCCGGCACGGAGCCGGGTGCGCGTTTCCAGGAGGCGAAGGACGCCTTCGCTCCGGATGTCGCGGGCGGCTGGACCCTGGCGGTGGCCGCCGCCGACCTGGACGGCGACATGCTGCCGGAGCTCTATTTCGCCAACGATTTCGGGCCGGACCGCCTGTTGTACAACCGTTCGCGGCCGGGGCACGTCCGTTTCGTCCTCCTCGAGGGGGAGAAGGGGTTCACCACGCCCAGCTCGAAGGTTCTCGGACGCGACTCCTTCAAGGGCATGGGCGTGGACTTCGGAGACATCGACGGCGACGGGCTGATCGACATCTACGTCAGCAACATCGCCAACGAGTTCGCGCTCCAGGAGAGCCACTTCGCCTTCATCAATACCGGCGATCTCAAGAAGATGCGGAGCGGCATCGCCCCCTTCGTCGACCGCAGCGAGGAGCTCGGCCTGTCGCGCAGCGCCTTCTCCTGGGAGGCCCGCCTCGCCGACTTCAACAACGATGGAGTCAACGAGGCGATGCAGGCCACCGGCTTCGTCAAGGGCCAGGTGAACCGCTGGCCGGAGCTCCAGGAGCTCGCGATGGCGAACGACCGCGTCATCCACGATCCCCGGTTCTGGCCGCTTTTCCGCCCGGAGGGCGACATCAGCGGGCACCTGCACAACCCCTTCTTCGTCCGCTCGAGCAGCGGCCGGTTCTTCGACCTGGCGCATGACATCGGGATCGACCAGATCCATGTCAGCCGCGGGATCGCCACGGCGGACATCGACGGCGACGGCGGTCTCGATTTCGCCGTGGCCAACCAGTGGGACGACTCCTATCTCTATATGAACCGCAGCCCGAACCGCGGCGCGTTCCTGGGCCTGCGCCTGCTGCTGCCGCCCGGGGCGGCGACGGTGAAGACCCAGGTCGCCGACGGGTTGCAGCCGAGCCTGGTCGGGCGTCCGGCGATCGGCGCGACCGCGGTCGTCCATCTGCCGGACGGAAGGCGGTTGACGGGCCAGATCGACGGCGGAAACGGCCACTCCGGCGACCGGAGCCACGATCTCCATTTCGGTCTGGGCAAGAGCGGCAGCTCCCCGTTGCGGGTCGAGATCGCCTGGAGGGACTCGCGAGGGGTCGTCCATCACACTGATCTGCAGTTGACGGCAGGCTGGCACACCATCCTGCTGGGTTCCGGTGAGGAGGTCTGACATGCAGCAGAAGGTCGATCTGCGCTTGGGAGCGCTGCGGCGCTTCGCCCTGGCGATCACAATCTTCAACATCCTGGGGCACACGGTGCTCGGCTTCGAGCAGGCATGGGCCCACCCCTTCGTCGCGCTCGCCACCGGCTACTCGACCGAGCTGTTGCTGGAGTGGATCGACGCCCGGGCCCACGGGCGGCGGCTGCGCTTCGAGCGGCGGCTCGGCTCGCTGGTGGACTTCCTGCTGCCGACCCATATCTCCTCGCTGGCGGTCGCGATGCTCCTCTATCCCAACCAGCGATTCACCCCGATCGTCTTCGCCACGGTCGCGGCCATCGGGTCGAAGTATTTCTTCAGGGTCGACTTCGAGGGCCGGAGCCGCCATTTCTTCAATCCTTCGAACTTCGGCATCAGCTTGACCCTGGTGACCTTCCATTGGGTGGCGATCGCCCAGCCCTATATGTTCACCGAGAACGTCCAGTCGGTGGGGGACTGGCTGCTCCCGGCCATCCTCGTGTGCACGGGCAGCTTCCTCAACATCCGCCTCACCAAGCGGTGGCCCCTGATCGCGGCCTGGCTGGTCACGTTCGCGCTCCAGGCCGTGTTGCGGAGCACCCTCGGCCACACGCCGCTCTTGTCCGCCCTGGCGCCCATGACAGGCCTCGCCTTCCTCCTCTTCACGTTCTACATGGTCTCCGATCCGTCGACCACCCCGACGAGCAAATGGGGACAGGCGCTTTTCGGAGCGGGGGTCGCGGCGACCTACGGGCTGCTGTTGACGAGCCATGTGGTGTTCACGCTGTTCTTCGCGCTTTCGATTGTCTGCGTGATGCGCGGAGCTTGCCTCTATGTCGCCGAGCGGCTTCCGCGTCGCGCGTCGGTCATGGCTCCCGCGCTCACGCCGGTGAGCCGCGAGGTCCCGGCGGCGGCGGCGGTGCAGGTTTCCGAGGTCTCGAGAGCTTGAAGATCTCGGCCGCCCGGCGGGGATTGGCCGGGCGGCCGAAAGTCGGAGTGGGTGCCCGCTGACGAGCCCGAGGCTTTCGCATCATGCCCTGGACGTTCTCGCATCCCGTCGGAGCTCTCCTCTTCCAACGGTACTGTCCCGCGCGTTTGAGCTTCGCGGCGCTGGTCGTCGGCAGCACCATTCCCGACCTTGGTTATTACGTGGGCCATCCCGCTCTCGGGGACCTCGCCCATACGTTCCTGGGAAGCTTTCTGGTGTGCCTCCCCGCGGGTCTCGGGACTCTGGTCGTGCTCTACGTCTTGCGCAGGCCGCTCTGGCTCATGCTTCCACAGCCGCACCGCAGGGCCCTCGCGCCACTGACGCGCACCCTCCCGCTATGGCCTCCGGAGCGGATCGTGGCATTGGCTCTGTCGATCGTGCTCGGCTCCTGGACCCACATCGTCTGGGACTCGTTCACTCATGACAGCGGTTGGGTCGTCGCCAATTCGACTTGGCTCCAGCAGTCCGTCTTTCACCTCGGCCAAGAGGACGTCCCGGCCTACTTCCTCCTCCAACAGCTCAGCACGTTCTGCGGCGCCGTCGGGGTCCTGGTGGTGTACCGCTCCTGGCTTGCCCGGCAGCGCCGTTCAGACCACGGCTCCTCCCTCACGCCAGGCGAGCTCCGGCGCTATGCGTTCATCGTGACGATCGCGATCATTTCCCTGGTCATCGCGGTGACGCGCGTCGCGCGGGCGAAAGCGTCTCCACGAACCTATCTCGATCTGGATCTGTTCATTTTTCATTCCGCCGTTTACGCCACGGCCTGGTTCGCCTCGACGTTCGTTGTAGGCGCCCTGCTCTTCTACACGGCAGCGCGAGAGCGCGCGGCCTGATGTGCACTCAGGCGGTCATCCCTGCGCTCGATCCACCATCCGCTGATCGCGGCTCACGGGCACCGGGGGGAAGCCGACCGAGCGCTGGACGAAGTGATGGGGCCGCCGTTTGACCTCGAGGAAGATACGGGCGATGTAGAGCCCCATGATGCCGATGAAAATGAGCTGGACCGCGAAGCTCAGGACCATGACGCAGAACAGGTACCCCCACCCGGGAGGGAGGTCCAACTGGCCTGTCTGGACGAGCGCGAACGCGATCAGGAAGAGCAGGAAGAGGATCGCAAGGACAAGGAGACCGAGATAGAAGGGGATCTTCAGGGGCAGGGTGGAGAAGGAGAAGATGCCGTCGGCGGCCAGGGCGAGGAGCTTCCTGAAGCTGAACTTCGCCTGGCCCGCGAAGCGGGCGGGGCAGTGGAACTCGAGGGTGGTCTGCCGGAAGCCGATGTAATGGACGAGGGCACGGTGGAACTTGAAGTACTCGTCCATCTGTTTGAGGGCATCCACGCACCGGCGGTCGAGGAGCCGGAAATCGGAGCCGTGTGGGGTGACCGGAACGTCCGAGAGGGAGTTGTACACCCGATAGAAACACCAGGCCGATAAGCGTTTCCAGATCCCGATCTCGTCGGACCCCTGCTTGGCGGTATTCACCACATCATAACCCTGTCTCCACAACCCGAGCATCACTGGAATGAGCTCCGGCGGATGCTGCAGGTCGGCATCCATGGTGATCACCACGTCCCCCTTCGCGAGCTCCAGACCGCAGGTGAGCGCGGCCTGATGGCCGCTGTTGCGGGACAGGCTCACGCAACGAACCGTCGGTTGGCTCATCGCCGCCTCTTCCAGCACGCGATAGGACCCATCGCTGCTCGATCCGTCGACGAAGATCATCTCGTAGTCGCCGGTGACCTCCGCGAGGACCGTGGTGATGCGCTCGATCAGGGTGGGCAGGCACTCCTCCTCGTTGTACACGGGGACGACGATCGATATCGAGGGTGTTTCCGCGCTTCTCATTCCTACCTCCCAAATCCTTTTTGGGGTCAGGCCGGCCGGCGGGTGCTGCCGCCCGCAAGCCACTGGTCGCGGAGGCTGCGCTCGAAGGGAACCTCCGGCCGCCAGCCTAGCGACCACAGGCGATCCGGCCGACCGACGCTCCGCCAGAGGACCTCCGCCGAGATCGCGGCCGGCATGGGCTCGACCCGGCCGCCGGCCAGTTTCGCCAGGGCTCGCGCGAGCTCCTCGACCGGCCGTCCCTCCCCAGTACAGACATTGACCACCGCCGGCGTCGCCACGGCCTCCCCGATTCGGACCAGAGCTCGCGCGGTGTCCCGGATGTCGAGCCAGTCGCGGACGAAGTTGGACTGCTCGACGCGGAGCGGCCGCTCGCCCCGCGCCAGCCGGTCGAGCAGCGCACCGGCGAGCAGGTGCTTGCCCTGCCCCGGACCCGTCGTGTTGAAAACGCGGGCGATCACCACGTCAGCCCCCCGGCTCCTGGCGTCGAGCCCGGCCTCGCTCTGCCGGGCCTTGATCCGCCCATAGGCCGAGAGCGGATGCGGCGGATCGTCCTCGCCGCTGCCGACGTTCTCTGGAGAGTTGCCGTACTCCGCGGCGGAGCCGAGGAGAATGGTGCGGCAGGCGAGACCGCTCTCCTCTTGGGCGGCGAGCAGGTTCCGGCTCCCCTCGAGATGGATGCGGCGCATCTCCTCGTCGCTGGCCCCGGGAGGGTGCCCGGCCGCGTTGACGATCCGGCGCGGGCGGACCTGTCGCAGGACGCGCTTGAGGGCCGGCCGGTCCAGGAGGTCGAGCGGGAGGGCCCCAGGTCCGCGAGCCCCGACCGCCGGCACTCCGGCCGCCGCGAGCTGGGCCAGGAGGGCGCTGCCGAGAAAGCCGTTCGCTCCGATCACCAACCAAGAGGACACCGGGGGGAGAGTCATGCGTGTCCGGGAAGGCGAAGCTCGCGGCCGTGATCTCGAAAGATGTCCTGGGCCCGGGCGAAATCCTCCGGCCGGCCGAGGTCGAGCCAGATGCAGTCGTCGTCCAGATGATACGCCACCTCCTCACCCGCCGCGAGCAGCTTCAGGACCAGAGACGGGAAGTCGAAGTACTCGTCCTCGGGGATGTAGTCCAGGGCTCTGGGCTCGAAGACGTAGATCCCCATGCTGACCGGGAGGGTGAGCTGTGGCTTCTCGTTGTAGCCCCGGACCCGGGTCCGGGAGGGGTCGAGCTCGAGGACGCCGAGATCGATCTGCAGGCCCTTGCGAAAGCTCGCGATGGTGAGGATGGCGCCGGAGGACTGGTGAAAGTCGCGCAGACAGTGGTAGTCGAGGCTGGTGAGAATGTCGCCGTTCATCACCAGGAAGGTCTCCGACAACCCCGTCACCAGCTTGAGCGCGCCGGCGGTGCCGGTCGGGGCCTCCTCCTGCACGAAGAGGATGTCTCCGCGGCTGGCAAGGCTCTTCCGGTTGGCCACAAAGGCGCGGATCAGCTCGCCCAAATAGCCGAGGGCCAGGGTGATTGGGGAGAAGCCGGCCTCGGTCAGCTGGTGGATGATGATCTCGAGGATCGGCAGATCGCCGACCGGCACCAGGGGCTTGGGCAGCACCGAGGTGTAGGGCAGGAGGCGGGTGCCGCGCCCGCCGGCGAGGATCACCGCCCTCATACGCTGTACTCGCGGGCCGGATAGAGGTGGAGATGGTGGCGGAACCAGTCGACGGTCGCCACCAGGCCCTCCCGCAGCCCGACCCGGGGCATCCAGCACAGGCCCTCTCGGGCCCGGCGGTTGTCGCTCACCAGTTGCCACGCCTCGCTCGCCTCGGGGCGGACTCGCGCCTCGTCCGCGCGGATGACGGCCGGCACGCCGAGGATGTCGCAGAGCAGCTCTGCGAGAGCGCCGATCGAGATCCCCTGGCCGACCCCCAGGTTGTAGACCTGCCCGGGGACGCCGCTCTCGGCCGCGGCGATCATCCCGGCCACCGTATCTTCGACGAAGGTGAGATCGCGGACCGGGCGCAACGAGCCGAGGAAGATCTCCCCCTGGCCGAGCGCCTGGGTGATGATGGTCGGGATCACGGCGCGCGTGGACTGGCGCGGACCGTAGGTGTTGAAGGGGCGGACGGTGACGGCGGTGAGGCCGAACGAGGCGACGAAGCTCTCGACCAGCTTGTCCGCCGCGATCTTCGAGGCTGCGTAGGGGGACTGCGCCTGGAGCGGATGGTCCTCGTCGATGGGGATGTAGCGTGCCGTGCCGTAAACCTCGCTGGTCGAGGTGTGGACCATGCACCGGGCGCCAGCGTCGAGCGCCGCGCGCGCGACATTCAGGGTTCCATTCAGGTTGGTCGCGAAGTAGGAGCTGTAGGCACTGTAGGAGTAGGGGATGCCGATCAGCGCCGCGAGATGGAAGACCACGTCGCAGCCCTGGACCGTCTGGCGCACCTGAAAGGGATCGGTGACGTCGAGCGCGGTGACGCGCAGGCCGGGCCGGGCGCGGGAGGACTCGAGCCATCCCCAGCCCGATCGGCTGTTGTAGTGGACGAGGGCATTGACCTCCCATCCACGCGCCAGGAGCCCCTCGACCAGATGGCTGCCGATGAAGCCTCCGGCGCCGGTGACCAGGGCGTTTTTCCCCAAACCTCTCTCCCTCCGGCGTACGATGGTTGAGGAAGGATAGAGCGGTATCTAGGCAAAGTCCAGTGGTCTCGCCAGCGGGGTTGGGTGGTAGTATACCGCGACGAAGCTCGACGCGATCATCGGGGACGAGCCGTCCCAGCCTGAGGGAGGCCTGACAGGGAGATGCCTCGACCGTATGCTTGTCCTGTCTGCGAATCGAACGAGAGCGAAGAGGTCTTCCGGCTGCGCGGTTACGAGGTCGCGGAGTGCGGGAGCTGCGGGCTGCGGTTCAACGCCGGGTTCGGCGGCGGACGCCCGGCCTCCGAGGTCTTTTCGAGAGAGTATTATTACGTAGAGCACCGCAATTTCTTCGCCGCCCAACTGGCCGACGGCGAGACGGACCTGAGCGTTCCGACATACCTTCGCCGCCTGGACCAGATCGAATCGATCCTGGGGCGCGGGCGGCTCCTCGACGTTGGGGCCGGCCTGGGGACCTTCCTGCGCCTCGCCCGCGACCGCGGCTGGAACGTGCAGGGAGTGGAGATCAGCCCCTTCGCCGTCGACCATATCCGCCGCACCCTGGGCGTCCCGGTCTTCCAGGGCGATCTGGGCGCTTTCGACGCTCCCGAGGCCTCCTTCGACTTGGTGACCTTCTGGGACTCGCTCGAGCACATCGAGAGGCCGCGCGAGAGCCTGCGGCGCGCTTTCCAACTGCTCCGGCCAGGCGGGGCTCTCGTGCTGACCACCGACAACTTCGACTGCCTGATCGCCGATATCGTCGGTTTCCTCTACCGGGCCTCGGGCGGGGCGATCCGCTATCCGGTCGAGCGGCTCTTCATCGACCGCAACACCGTCTATTTCTCCGACGGCTATCTCCTGGGCTTGGTGCGCGGTCTCGATTTCACCGAGGTCCAGATGACGCGAATGGATGCCCCCCTGGGCAAGATCACGGCGTCGCTCATCGAGCGGGCGGCCCTGAGGGTCCTCTATGCCCTGGCGGCCCTGACTCACCGCGAAGCACAGATGACGCTCATGGTCCGCCGGCCTGAAAACGGGCTGCCGGGACAGGAGGTATTGGGATGAGCTCCCCAGAGATCGAAGTCACAAGCGCCCGGCGCCCGGTCAACGTCTGCCTCCTGCGCCCCCCCAGCGTGCCGGAGTTGGATGTGGCCACGATCGACGCCGTGATGCCCATCGGGCTCGCCTACCTGGCCGGCGCCCTCAAGGTCTCGGGTGAGCGCGTCCATGTGATCGACGCGGTCGGCGAGGCGGTAAATCAGTACAGCGCGATCCCCGGTTACGAGAGGACTCTGCTCCATGGCCTCACCACCCCGGAGATCCTCGACCGCATCCCAGAGGATGCCGAGATCCTCGGCATCACCTGCATGTTTTCGGTCGAGTGGCCCTTCATCGCCGCGCTCATCCGGGAGATCCGGGAGAGATTCCCCCCACTGATGATCATCATGGGTGGCGAGCACGTGACCGCCCTGCCGGAGCACTCGCTCACCGACTGCCCAGCGATCGACGTGGCCGTGCTCGGCGAGGGGGAGGAGACGCTCGTCGATCTCGTCGACGCCTACCGGACGGGCCGGGACCTGGACACTGTGCGCGGCATCGTCTTCCGCCGCGGCGACGCGTTGGTCAATACCGCCACCCGCCCCCGCATCCGCACGCTCGACGAGATTCCCGAGCCCGACTGGTCGCTCTTTCCGGTCGAGGAGTACATGCGCAACGAGGTGACCTTCGGGCCAAATCTCGGCCGCTGCATGCCGGTGCTCGCCAGCCGGGGTTGCCCCTACCAGTGCACCTTCTGCTCGTCCCCCCAGATGTGGACCACCTTCTGGGGAGTCCGGCAGCCGGAGCAGGTGGTCGCCGAGATCAAGCGGTACATCGAGCAGTACGGGGCCAAGAACTTCGACTTCTACGACCTGACGATGATCATCCGCAAGGATTGGATCAAGAAGTTCTGCCAGCTGCTGATCGACGAGGGGTTGAAGATCACCTGGCAGTTGCCGTCCGGGACCCGCTCGGAGGCGATAGACGCGGAGATTTCACAGCTCCTCTACACCTCCGGCTGCAGGACGATCTGCTACGCGCCCGAGAGCGGATCGGTCGAGGAGCTCAACCGGATCCGGAAGAAGGTCAAGCCGGACGTGATGCTCGCCTCCATGCGGGAGGCGGTGGCGAATGGCATCTCGATCAAGGCGAACGTCCTCTTCGGCCTGCCGGGCCAGACCTGGCTCGACGTGAGGGAGACCTTCCGCTTCATCTACCGCATGGCGCGGATCGGGGTCGAGTCGATCGGGGCCTACGCATTCAGCCCCTATCCCGGCACCGAGCTGTTCCGAAAGCTGGTCGCGAGCGGCCGGATCCAGGTCGGTCCCGAGTACTTCCGCTCCCTCTTGAGCTACGCGCGCTTCCATCGCAGCGTGTCGTTCAACGACAACATGAGCGATCGGGTCCTGTCGATCGTCAACATCGCGGCGAACTTCTATTTCTATCTGCTCAAGCTCTTCTTCCAACCGGCCCGCATCTCCAAGGACCTGACGGGCCTGGTCCGCAAGAAGGGATCGACCAAGCTCGCCCTCGCCATGACGCACATCCGGCGCAGGCAGGCGGCCGCGGCGCTGATGCGGAAGCTGGGGAAGAGCACGGTCGTGATCAACCGGCAAGCCTAGAAGCTCGGGGGCGGGCCCCGGGGAGCTCCGGAGCCCACCCCTGAACGCCGTCCGTCAGGCCGCGTCAGGCCGCACGAAGCGCGCCAGCACGAGCCCGGCCAACGCCCAGCAGGTCACGTCGTAGACCGTCTTGAAAATGTGATAGCTCCAGGGCTGGTGGAACCAGATGGGGTTGCCGAGATGGGCGAAGAACGCCCCGGCAAGGCCGGCCAGAAGGACGAAGGTCACTCGCGATCCATAGCTCCTCAGCTGGGGCAGAGCCAGGTTCAAGAGTAGCGCCATGAGGAGCGCGCTCAGGAACATGTGGATGAGCCCGGCCAGCAGCCGCCCGCCGCTGACGGCGGGGGAGCCCTCCTTCTGATAGAGAATCTCGGCGATGGGCCCGTTCTCCAAATTGCCCACGAAACCTTTCGGGTCCGGGCTCGACCGCGGGTCCGGAATGGCGTAAGCCCCGGAGCTCGAAAGATACCTGCCGAGCTCCTGTGCCAATCCCCGTTCATCCGGCACCGGAGTGAAGACGTTGTTCTTGAGAGGGAACACGTTCCAGTACAGAAAACCCCAGATGAAGACCGCGATCGCCGCGAGCAGCGATCCAATGAGAATCTTGCGCATCGCTTCTCCTCGTTTACGGGCAAAGAGCAGCCTAGGGGCGACCGACGAATCGATGGCCCCTAAGCTGCCTGGATGGTTGGAAGGGCAGGCTTACTTGGAAGCGTCGGCGACCTGCTCGATGGTCTGAGACGACAGGCCCACGTGACGGACGACCTCGCGGAACTTCACGACGCCCGACTCGAGGGTACCGACCTCACGGCCATTGGCGATCAGGCGCACCGGCTGGACGGCGATCGAGGCGGTGTGACCCACCGGCGGGATCGTGTCGACCAGGGAGTACCAGACCACGTGCTGCTGGGTCACCATCTCGAGGCCGAGGTTCTGCATCGAAACGTTCACGTTGACCGGCGCCTCGCAGGCCGCCGGCGCGCGTTCCGCATCCGGCGTCCTGGCGGTGGACTTGCCCTTGGGGGCGGCCTTCTTGTTCTTGTCGCGAGCGGCGAGCGCGCGCTCATTGGCGACCGCCGACTCGTTCTTCTCGAGCTTGGCCATCAAAGCGTTCTCGGCGATCGCGGGGAGCGGGATCCGGCCGACCTTGCCCAGCGAGGGGCGGGTCTTGTCGAGCGTGATGTGGACCGGGCCGAAGAGCTTGCTGGTGCCCGTCAGCTCCATGTCGACGAACTGGGTGTCCAGGATCGCCGTGTTCCAGTTGATCTCCTTCGTGCCCGCGACCGGGTAGGCCTGGCCGTGCCGGACCGCGATCCAGCCCGACAGCTCGACCGTGTCGGTGCCGACGCCGTCGACCGAGTAGGTCTCCTCGAGCTGGGCGCGCATCACGTCGACGCCCGGCCCGGGAACCTCCCAACGGCGGATCGGAACCGGCTGCATGGCGTTGAGGCCGTCGGTGCGAAGGTTCTTCATCTCATTGAGAACGCTCGCGATCTTGGCGTCGTCAGACGTCCCCGCGGCCGCCGCGGTCCTGAGCGCCAGGAAGCCGCCACAGGCCACGGTCAAGCACAACAACGGTACCCAAAACCTCTTGCTCATCTCTTGCTCCTCTCTAAACGGTCGTTACCTTCCATGCTCGCCAGTGCCCTAAAAGCGGCGACTGCGGGCGCTAACAGCCATACATTTCAAAAGGCGAGAAGATGGCTCCGCGTGCGCACGAAGATCATCCCGTCGACGATGGCTGGAGTGGCCATGCACATCTCGCCTACGGAATTCTGCGCCGCCAGCTGGAGCTCGATCCCCTCTTTAACGACATATACCTCGCCGCCTTCGCTGGCGAGGAACAGATAGCCGTCAGCAGCGACAGGTGAAGACGAAAAAGTATCGCCCGCCTTTCCCACCCGCTTTCGATAGATCTGCTCACCGGTCTTGAGATAGTAATTGGTGAGGACGCCGTCCTCGGTGAGCATGTAGAGGTGCTCGCCATAGATCAGCGGAGTAATGTAGTAGGAGCCGCCCGATTTCTTGCTCCAGGCCACCGAGGGATTCGCTGATTCGTCCCCGAGCGAGATGTCCCCGGAAGCGCCGGACCGGATGGCGTAGACCGGCTTCAGGGGACGGTACCCGTTGGTCACCAGGATCAGGCCCAGGCCGGTTACCGGGGTCGGCGCGACGATCATGGAGTTTCCGGTCTTCAAGGACCACAGCTCCTTGCCGGTCTCCGGATCGTAGCCGCGGATCGCGTTGACCCCGTTGGTGATCAGCTCCGGACGGCTGCCGCCCCGGTAGAGCGTGGGGGTGGACCACGAGGGCAGCTCATCGCGCAAGGTCTTCCACCGCAGCTCGCCCGTATCGAGGTCGAAGGCCGCCAGGAACGAGCCCTTCTGGATGTCGCATTGGAGGATGACCGTGTTCTTGTAGAGGACCGGCGAGCTGGCGTCGCCCCACTGGTAATCGGGGTCGAAGAAGAAGCCCGCGTCGATCAGCCCCAGGTCCTGCTTCCAGAGGAGCTTCCCATCCATGTCGTAGGCATAGAGGCCGTGCGATCCGAACATCGCCACCAGGTGCTTGCCGTCGGTGGCCGGGGTGGGGGAGGCGAAGCTGTTCTTGGGGCTGCGCTTCGTCTTCGGAACGCCTTCGTAGGCGACGCGCTCCCAGAGCACCCGGCCGGAGCGCCGGTCGAGGCAGAGCACGCGCAGGCTGTGCGGCGACATGTCCTTGGCCGAGTCCATGGGAGAGCTCACCCGCAGGTCGGTGTCCGGCCGGCTGCTCACCGCCGTCGTCACGAACACCCGGTCTCCCCAGACGACGGGGCTCGAATGGCCGAGCCCGGGGATCTCCACCTTCCACTTCAGGTGGGTGGGCGGATCGAGGCTCCAGTCGAGCGGCGGGTGGGGGCCGGCCGCGAATCCCGAGGCCCCCTCCCCCCGGAACTGGGGCCAGCTCGGGGGATCGGCGGAAACGGCGGTGGCGGCGATCGCCTTGTCGATCCGCACCTTCGGCTCGCTCCGTCCCACCCGGGCCGCGAGCTGGGACGCCTCGGTCAGCGCCTGCTGGCTCATCCGGCCGCTGGCGAGCAGGACGTCGGTGCTCTTGGGGTCGTTTTTCAACACCGACCACCAGAGCGGGGTCTGGCCGTACTGCATCTCCCGCGCGTTCACGTCGGCGCCGTGGTCGACCAGCAGCTTCACCACATCCGCGTGACCGATCGCGAAGTGCAGGGCGCTGGTCTGGTTCACCTTCTCCGTGGCGCGGGCGTCGGCGCCGTGGTCGAGCAGAACCCGGACGACCTCGGCGTGCCCGCGCTGGGCGGCGAAGATGAGAGCCGTCCCGCCTTCCCTGAACTCGGCGTTGGGGTCCGCGCCGTGGGCGAGGAGATTCGCGACCCTGGGGGCGTCGCCCTGTCTCGCGGCGGCCCACAGGTCCTCGGCCATCTCTCCGGGCAGGCCGAAGAGTGGCAGGGCGACCACTGCGAGCAGGAGCGAGAGGTGGCGCAACGGTTTCATGGCCCGTTTTTGCGTTAGCGACGCGTTAGCGGCTGATGCAACTATATAGTGCCGCGAGCGGGTAAAAGCGCGCTCCTGCCTGCCACTCTCCGCCCGCGGCCGTCCGAGATTCCGGCGATCTCAATGCCGTCCCTTCCCCTTGGCGCCCGCGGCCGGCGCCGCGACGGTGGCGCGCGCCGGCGTCTCGGCCAAGTCGGGGACGCCGTCCCCGTTCTCGTCGACCAGGGCCGGCAGGTTCTCGCCGTAGGCCTCGGCAACGTTCAACAGCTCGTAGGAGAAGAACCGGTCGCCGCTCGGTCCCGTGATCCATCCGCGGTAGCGCGGCGTGACGCGGAACATCAGCTCGGGACGGAAGGACTCGGCTCCGACCTCGACGCCGTTGACCTTGTAGCTCGCTTCAATCTTGCCGTCGCCGTTCAGGTCGGTCGGCAGGGTCTCCGGCTGGTAGAGGACCAGCGACTCGAGGAAGGCGAGCAGGGCTTTGCGGTCCGCCGGGGACGCCTTGACGTAGCGCTCCGTCACCTCCGCGGCCTCGCCGCCATGGCGCCGGATGACGTCATCGAGGGTGGGGGAGAGGCCGTCGTGACCGTAGGGCGCCGTGGACCCCACTCCCCACAACGGCGTGGTCTTGAACCGCTTCACCGCCCGCAGCCGGTCGGTGTAGACATACTCCCAGAACCGCTCGCCGAGATCGTGGTGGCGCAGGTCGGTATAGACGTCCTCGACCACGAATCCGCCGTGACGCGGGACGTGCAGAGTCGTGCCGTCCGGTCCCTTGATCTCTTTCGTCAGGTCCTGCAGCCGGCCTTCCAGGCGGTTGGTGACGGGATTGTGGGCCACCTGGAGATTGAAGAAGCGGCGGTCGCCGGGCAGGCCGGCCTTCGGGTCACCGGGTTGGATGACCCACCGCTGGGTGTGGCAGGAGGTGCAACCCAGCTCCGACATCAGGGCGCGCCCACGGGCGGTCCGCTCGTCCTGCCGCCCGAGCGCCGGAGCCGGGTGATTGATCATGTACCACTCGAGGAGGTCGAGCTCCCCCTCGCCGATGGTGCCCTTCCGGGCGGAATCCTTGATGCTCGCCGGATCGGCGCTGAGGAACAGGTCGGTCTGAAACGCGCCGCTGTTGGTGAGCTTGCCCCAGGCGTTCACCCGGACGCCGCGCGCCGGCGCCGCCGAGACCGCCGGCAGGTCCGGCAGGATGCCCATGATGTTGTTGAAGACGCCGCTCGCGAAGAGCCGCAGCGAGGAGAACTGATGGTCGCCGGCCGAGCTCGCGAAGGGCCCCACGGCGAAGTCCCAGCCCACCACGCCGGGATCGCTCAGCCGGACCAGCTGGCCCTTCGGGCCGACCATGTGGCGGCCCCCCTGGGCATCGACCGTGGCGAGGAGGAACGCCTCGTTCAGCTCGGGCCGGCCGTCGCCGTCCGTGTCGTCGAGCGATCCGAAGTCCACGGTGACCCCGGGCTCGGCCTCGACCACCGCCCGCCGTCCGCGGCTCTCGGCCGGCACGTCCAGGTAGCCGTTGTGGTTGGTGTCGTTGGCGGCGAGGATCTGCGCCCGGATCTGGATGCCGATCGTCTCGAGCAGGCCGCCGCCGAAGAAGTGGGGGGCGTTGCGTCCCACTCCCATGGCCGCGGCGGCGTTGCCGCCCGAGCCCACGCTGGGGAAGGGCAGGTTGTGGCACATCCCGCAGGAGGTCGTCGAGGCCGCCTGAGGGCGCCCGGTCAGCCAGCTGAAGGCGCCGTCCTCCCTCCCCCACTCATGGAAGTAGTAGGAGCGTCCCCGCTGATAGGCGAGCCAAGGGTCGGCCTGCTGCAGGTACATCGAGGTCCCCGGGACGTCGGGGGTCTCGGAGTGGATCACCCGGACGCGCTTCTCGCGGATCGCGAGACCCACGGGGTCCTCAGGCCGCACCGAGATCTGGGCCCACACGGCGAGAGAGGCCAGGAGACCGAGGGCCCCGAGAGCACCACCGACAACGGACGGCCGTCTAAGGCGATTTGGAGCCATTGCTTCCTCCCTGTCCCGCGGGGGGATCGAGGATGTCGGGAAAACCGCTGCCGCCCGAGGCGATCCGGGCCGGGAGACGAAGCCCGTAGGCCTCGGAGATGTTCTCGATCAGGAGCAGCGGCATCTGACGGCCGTCGTAGCGGGTGTAGGTGCCGACGTTCTTGAAGCGCGGCGGGTGGGCGAAGAGCAGCCGCGCGTCGAACCGCTCGTAGCCCACCTGCCGGCCGTTCACGACGTACTCCGCGGCGATCTTCCCGTCGCCGTTGATATCGGCCGGAATCTCGTCGGTCGGGTAGAGGACGAGCGACCTCAGATATTCGATCAGCAGCTCCCGTTTCGCGGCGTCGAGCGCGCCATAGGCCGCGCTCTCCCGCTCGGCCGCTCCGGCGTGCGCCCGGATGGCGTCGTCCAGGCTCATGAAGTGGCCGTCGTGTCCGTACGGGGCGGTGCTCCCCACCCCCCAGAGAGGCGCGGTGCGGTGCTCCTTCTGGAGCGTGCCGTCGAACCGCCGCTCGTAGTACCGCGGGCCGAGGTCCCAGTGCTTGAAATCGCTGTAGATGCGCTCGATCGTGGCGGCCCTGCCCAGCGGTACCCGCTCTCCGGAGGGGAGGACCCGCGAGCTCCGGACCAGCTTGCCGACGATCTCCGAGACCCCGTTGGGGAGGATCCGGGAGCGGGTCTCCAAGCGGAACAGGCGCCGGTCGCCGGGCCAGCCGCGGCGGTCGTCTCTCGCTTCCAGCCGCCAGCTCTCGACGTGGCAGCGGGTACAGCCGACCTGCTGCAGGACCTCCCGTCCCTGCTCGCTCGTCGCGGTGGCCCGCACCGCCGGCGGAGGGGTGTGGAGAAGGAAGAACTCCACCGCGTCCACGTCTCCCTCGGTGAGCTCGTTCAGGTGCCCGTCGTGGTCCGGGTCGTCGAGCGACAGGCCCTTGGGGGTGAGCTTGTGGCCGGGGTCGACCGAGCCCCCGAAGTCGAACTGTCGGGCGCCATTGAGAGAGACCTTGGCGAGGCCGCCCATTCCCCTCGTCTCGGGATCCGGTCCCTGCTGGGTCGGGTCGTAGGCTTGGAGCCCCATGTGGAAGTCGGCGGCCACGGTGTAGAACTGCCGCACGGTCGAGGATTCGCCCCCCTCGGAGACCCGCGTCCCGTCGATCTCCTGGTAGCCCCGTCCCCAACCGAACGGCTGCGGGACGAATCCGAACGCGGCCACCCGCGGGTCCTTGAAGCTCAGGGCGTCCTCGAGGACGCGGCCACCCGCGTCGACGTACCAGACGCGGAAGAGGGGATTGAGCTGTGGCACTCCGTCCGGCCCCGGCTGCAGATCGCCGTAGTCGATCGCGGGGGCATCGGGTGCCGGCCGGATCTCGACCGGGCAGGGCTGGGCGACCTCGGCGCGGCTGATCACGCCGTCGTGGTCGAGGTCGTAGCGTTCGAGGATCTGGGCCCGGATCTGCTCGCCCAGCATCTCGACGATACCGGCGCCGAAGAAGTGCGGGGTGTTGCGCCCCATGCCGCCGGTCGAGCCGATGGTCTGGCCCGCTGACGGCTCGCGGAACAGGCTCGAATGGCACATCCCGCAGCTCGAGCTGTGGTCGCGGGCGAAGCGCGCCGGCACCCCATGGACCAGGGCCGTGCTGGTGGTGCTGGAGGAGCGCGCGTACAGGGGCACGTTCAGGACGCCGGGCTGGCCGTAGATGCCGTGCTTGAGCTCGAACTGCCGGTTCACCAGGTCGCGGCCGAGCTGGTAGAAGAGGAACGGGTCACGGCTGCGCAGGTCGGCCGTCGCCCCCTTGAGGGCTGGATGCGGGGAATGGACGAGGTGGACGAGCCGGTACGGGATGAGGATCCCGGTGGGGTCGCGCGGGTTCTCCCAGACCTGGGCGACGCCCCGGACCGCGAGCAGCAGGCCGAAGAGCAACAGAGGCATCCGCCAGAGCCTTGGAAGCTGGGTCATCGTTCCCTCGGATATCAGTCAGCAAGAGCTGAAAGACCCGCCGTCACATCAACGGAGAACAGCACTGCAACGGATCGTTCTAGCGGCCTAAGATGCCACAAAACCCGAGGGTAATCAACCCGTGGGGAGCCCGCCGCCATCCCCTCAGCGCCCCTCGTCTCCGGCCTCCCCGGAGGCCGCAGCCACCCCGGGGACGCGGTAGATCTTGATCTCGGGCCCCGGTCGCTCCAGCCAGTCGAGGTGGGTGGCGGGGCCGTAGGTCTGCTCGAAGACGCGCGGTGGCCGGCGTTTGCCGGCATAGGGGGAGAAGACGGCGACCAGCTCGGCCCGCTCGTCGAGCGAGCGGTAGAAGGCCCGCTTCGCCCGCTCCTCCGCGGGGTCGAGCATCTGCGACCCGGACGTCAGATTATTGGTGACCAGGTACTCGATCCCCTGGGCGGCGTAGTCCTCGACCGTGGGGGTCCCCTGCGACTCCCCGGTCTTCGTCGACCTCTCCGACAGGCCATAGGGGCCGGTGAGGCTGATCTCGAAGGTACGCCGGGAGAGCGGGGTGTGGTAGGTGGCCGAGGAGATCGGAGGGGAGAACCACCACAGCTCAAGGGCGAGGTGGGAGCCCTCGGGAACGTTGCTCTCGATCCACTCCTTGGCCAGCGTGCGGGTGTCCGTCCGCGTCATCAGGATGTCGTGGCGCACGATGGCCGTAACGGGCTCGGCGATCGCGAGGGCCACGACGGCCGTCGCGACCGCCGCGCGGAGCGCCGGCCGGCCGGGCAGGCGCTCCACGGCGTAGACGAGGAAAGCGGCGGCGGCCAAGGCCAGGAAGGGCGTCACGGGCATCAGGTAGCGGGCGAAGAAGATGTGCCCGGGCAGGAGGAGAAAAGCCAGGTAGATGAAGAGGAAGCTGAAGAACAGCATCTGCCGCGAGCGCTGCGCCACGACCAGCACCAGCCCGGCCAGGGCGAGGGCGAGAACCAGGTCCCCCATGCCCCACCGCAGGGCCTCGAGATAGACCTGCCAGGCATGGCCGCTGTCCACCGCCAGGCGCTCGAACCCACCCCTGGCGCCGAGGCTGGCGACGTACTTCCAGAACACGTAGTAGCGCTGCGGGGTGATCACGACCTCGGGCGAGGTGGCGAGGAAGGCGGCCACCGTCGCCAGGGCGGCGAGGATCAGTCTGCCGTCGAACAGGCGCCGCAGCCAGGCCCCGGGCCCCGGGGCCGTGCCTTCTCCGGCGGACGGCTCCGGCAGGATATGGTAGAGGAAGATCGTCACCACCAGCGGCCAGGTGAGCTGCTTGGCTGCGATCGCCACCCCCGCGAGGAGGCCGGTCCACAGATATTGGCGCCAGGTGCGGTTGCGGGCGAGGCCGGTGCAGGCGTAGACCGCCCAGACCGCGAACAGGCAGGCCGTGGCATCGGGCACGCCGTAGTGCGCCTTGCGGACATGGAAGAAGCAGAGGGCGAGGAAGAGGGCCGCGATCAGCCCGACCTTCCGGCTCCAGATCCGCCTGCCCAGGAAGTAGAGGGGGATGACCGTCGCCGCTCCCAACCAGGCGCTGGTCAGGCGCCCGATGAGCCGGATGGTGGCCGCGTTGGGGGCGGCGAAGTCGAGGTACGCGGGGATCGCGAGCCGGCCGAGCAGAGGGGCGAGGAGCTTCGTGATCTGGAGCTCGAGCAGCAGGAGGACCTGGTAGGGGCCGAACAGCGGGGAGATCTTGTCGAGCGCCGGCAGCTTGAGGGCGGAGACCGTATAGGGAGTCTCGTCGATGTGGTAGTCGAAGGGAAGACCGAAGGTGATCCCCCAGATCCGCGCCCAGAGACCGAGGAGCACGATCAGGGCGAGAAGGAGTAGGGCGCGGCGCTCCTGGCGCTGTTGCGCAGGAGGGGTGGTGGACAGGCTCATGTCCAGATCTCCCATGGTCGAAAGCCTCAACGGATACCGAGACGTAAATTGGGGGGACTATACCAAACCGCCCGCTTTCCGGGGCGCCTCTTGCGCTGGTGGGGGTGAAAAGCTATCCTCCGCCAGGACGTTTCCACGACTGGCTGCGGCACGTTTTGAGAGGGGATTGCGGGTATCGATGGGTCACCAGACGCGACCGTCGGACCTGCTGGCGCTCACGTGCCACCACGATGAGGTGAACGGATGAAGGCCTTCCTCCAGGATCTGCGTTACGGTGTCCGGATGTTCCTTGCCGTGCCCACGATCTACGGCGCGGCCGCGTTGAGCCTTGCCCTGGGCATCGGCGCCAACATAGCCATCTTCAGCGTCGTCAACGGAGTCCTGCTCCGCCCCCTGCCCTACCCGGCGCCCGACCGGCTGGTGGCGGTCTGGGAGCGGGACCTCAAGTCCTCGGACTTCAGCCGGGTCGACGACCTGGCGCCCGGCCTGAGACCGATGGCGGTCCCCAACTTTTTCGATTACCGGGAGCAGAACAAGGTCTTCGACGGCATCGTCGGCATGTCCACGGGCAACGCCACCGTCTCCGTCGCCGGCCACGATACGACGAAGGTCTTCGGCTCCGGGGTGTTCGCCAACTTCTTCGAGACCCTGGGGGTGCGCCCGATCCTCGGACGCACCTTCCGGCCCGAGGAGGAGCAGGCGGGGCACAACAAGGTGGTGGTGATCTCCTACGGCCTCTGGGAGGAAGCCTACGGCAAGGATCCGAAGGTGCTGGGCAAGAAGTTCATCATGGAAGGGATGGAGCACACGGTGGTGGGGGTCATGCCGCCGGGCTTCGAGTTCCCCAAGGACGTCCGCTTCTGGCATCCGACCGGCTTCCCGCGCGACATGACGCCGCGCAACTTCAACTTCATCCGGGCCATCGCGCGCCTCAAGCCGGGGATCTCCATCGAGGCCGCCCAGGCCCAGCTCTCGACCATGGCGCGCCGTTTCGAGCAGGCCTACCCCGAGGAGCTCAAGAACCGGGGGATCTACATCGTCCCGCTGGCGGACCAGATCGTGGGGCCGATCCGCCCGCGGCTGATCCTCCTCCTGGGGGTGGCCGGCCTCGTCCTGCTGATCGTCTGCGGCAACGTGTCGAACCTCCTGCTGGCGCGCGGCACTTCGCGGCGGCGGGAGATCGCCATCCGCACCGCCCTGGGGGCGGGCCGGCGGCGGCTGATGCGCCAGCTCCTGACCGAGAGCCTGCTGCTGATCGCGATCGGCGGCGGCCTCGGCCTTCTCCTGGCCTCCTGGGGGATGCGCTTCACGCTGCGCCTGGCCTCCGGGCAGATCCCGCGTATCGAATCGATCGCGATCGATCCCATGGTGCTCGCCTTCTCCCTGCTGGTGACCCTGATCGCGGGGCTGATCGCCGGCCTCTTCCCGGCGCTCCAGACCGCCCGGCCGGACCTGACCCAGGTCTTCAACGAGGGGGGGGACCGTGGCTCGGCCGGGATCGGCACCCGGCGGCTCGGCCGCCTGCTGGTGGTCCTGCAGCTGGCGATGGCCATGCTGCTGGTCTGCGGCGCGGGCCTCCTGGTCAAGAGCTTCCTCCGACTGAAGGCCGTGGATCCCGGGTTCATACCCGACAAGGTCCTGACCGTCGAGATCACGACGCCCGCGGTCAAGTACGACAACATCCAGAAGACCTCGACCTTCTTCAAGGACATGACCCGCCGGATCGAGGCCCTCCCGGGGGTCCGCTCGGCGGGGTTCACCTTCTTCCTCCCGATGTCCGGCCAGAGCGCGACGTCGGCGGTCCAGGCCGAGGGGGCCCCGCAGCTCTCGTCGAACGACACCAAGGCGGCCGTCGTGCAGGTGGTGACGCCGGGCTTCTTTCCCAGCATGGGCGTGCCGCTGCGCCAGGGCCGCCTGTTCACCGACCGCGACGACGCCAAGGCGCCCCAAGTGGTCATTCTCAACGAGGAGGCGGCGCGCCGCTTCTGGCCTGGAAAGAGCCCGCTCGACCGGAAGGTCAAGTTCCTGGCCGACTTCGGCCCCGCGGGCAAGATCGAGGAGGGGAGCCGCCCGGTGGTCGGCGTCGTGGGGGACATCCGTCACTATGGTCTCGACCAGGACGTCGAGCCGGAGATCTACTATCCGAACTACCAGTGCACCTGGCGCTGGGGGAGCCTGGTCGTCCGCACGACCGGCGATCCGCTCCTGCTGGTGCAGTCCATCCGCCGGGAGCTCCGCAACATCGACCCCGACCTCGCGGTGGGCAAGGTCAGGACCCTGGAGCAGATCCTCTCGGATTCGGTCGCCAAGCCGCTTTTCACCACCACCCTGATGCTGATCTTCGCCCTGATCGCGCTGGCGGTGGCGAGCATCGGGGTCTATGGGACGGTCGCCTACTCGGTCGGCCAGAGGACCCATGAGCTGTCCGTGCGCATGGCCGTCGGCGCGGGCCGCCGGGAGGTCTTCCGGCTGGTCCTCCGGGAAGGGGTCCTGCTCGGCCTGACCGGCCTGGTGACGGGCCTGATCGGCGCCCTGGTCCTCACCCGGCTGATGAAGAGCCTGCTCTTCGACGTCAGCCCGCTCGATCCGTCGATCTTCGTGAGCGTGTTCCTGGTGTTGATCGTCCTGGTGGCCTTCGCGTGCTTCCTCCCCGCCCGCCGCGCCACCCGGGTCGACCCCCTCGACGGCCTGCGCTATGAATAGAGAGCCCTCGGGCTCCTGGATGGACGCCCTCCGGCCGCACCGGCCGGAGGCGTGGGCCGCCCTGGCCGCGGTGCTCCTGTCGTGGCGCACCGTTGCGTTCAGGTCTCCCGACCTGCTGCTCGACGACGCCTTCATCTCGTTTCGCTACGCCGCGAACCTGGTGGCCGGCCACGGGCTGGTCTTCAACCCCGGAGAGCGCGTCGAGGGTTACACCAACTTCCTGTGGACGGTCCTGCTCGCGGCCTGCCGGTGGCTGGGCCTCGACATCCCGGCGATGTCGGTCGGCCTCGCCTTCGTCTTCACCCTGGGCACCCTGGTCCTGCTCCTCGCCCTGGCCCGGCAACTGCTCGCCGGCGCGCCGGGCTGGATCGTGGCCGCTCCCGCCCTCCTCTTCGGGGTCTCGGCGGCGACCACCCGGTACGTGCACTCCGGGATGGAGACCGCGCTCTTCGTCTTCCTCATCACCCTGGGCCTCTTCCTGGCCGTGGACCGGCGCCGCCGGCCCTTCGCCACCGGCGTCGCCTTCGCCTTCGCGACGATGACCCGGCCCGAGGGCGCCCTCTACTTCGGGCTCGTCTTCGTGGCCGCCCTGCTGGCGAGACCGGAGCCGGGCTCCCCCGGCGCCCGGCGGCGGCTGGACACCGCGGCGGCCCTGGCCGGCGGCTTCCTGATCTTCTACACGCCCTACTTCCTGTGGCGCTTCTCCTACTACGGCTACCTCCTGCCGAACACCTTCTACGTGAAGGTGGCGGGATCCGGCAGCCATCTCGCCACCCGCGGCCTGAGTCACCTGCGGGCGATCGTGCGCATCGCGAGCCTCGAGGCTCCGCTCCTCCTCGCGCTCGGTGCCCTGCCCGCCGTGGGGCGCGACCGCCGCTGGCGCCTGCTCGGCGCGGTCGTCCTCGCCACCCTGATCTACTTCGTGGCGATCGGCGGCGACTTCCTGTTCTTCTTCGGGCCCCGGTTCCTGATGCCGGCCCTGCCGGCCCTGCTCCTGCTCGATGCCGAGGCGCTCCGCGCGCTCGCCGTCTCCCCGGCCCGGCGGCCCTACCGCGCGCTCCTCGGCGCCGCGGTCCTCGCGGCCCTGCTCGTCAACGCGGCCTGGCTCTCGTGGCCGGCCCGCTTCGACCAGCTCCGCGACGTCTCGCTGCTCAACCGGAGCTGGACCGAGGTCGGCAGGTGGCTGCGGCGGAACAGCCCCCCCGGTTCGCTGGTGGCGGTGGGGGCGGCCGGCCGGATTCCCTACTACTCCCGGCTGCGGGCGCTCGACATCCTGGGGCTGACCGATCTCCACATCGCGCACCTCGACGTACCGCTGGGCGACGGGTTCCCCGGCCACGAGAAGTCCGACCCGTCGTACGTCCTGAGCAGGAAACCCGACTACATCGTCTTCGCCCGGCTCGATGCGCAGGGCCGTCCCCTCATGGGCAACTGGGATCGTGTCCTCCCCGAGCTCGAGGAGACCTACGAGATGGTCGCTCTCGCCAAGGCGAGCGAGTCTCCGGGACCCTGGATCCTCCCGGCCGACGCCTACTCGGACGACCTGGGCCGGCGCGGGTATCGCGGCGCCATCTTCCGCCGCAGGACCCTCCCGGCGCCGAACGATCCTGAATCCGGTAGATAGCCATGGAAAACATCGCCGATTCGGTCGCGGTCCCGCGGGATGGCCGGCCGGCCGCCAGCGCCCTGTCGGTCGCGGTGCGGGCCGCCGAGGCTCTGCTCGCTTTGGCCGCCGTCTTTTTCCTCGCCGAGTACGCCATCCTCGCCTGTATGCGCCTCGGCTATCCCTACGAGCTGGAGTGGATGGAGGGGGGGACGCTGGTCCAGGTCCTCCACATCCTGTCAGGCAAGCCGCTCTACGGACCGCCGACGCTCGACTTCACGCCGACCACCTACGCGCCTCTGTACTACTACGTGGCGGCCCCCCTGACGCGGCTCTTCCCGCCCGGCTTCCTGCCGCTGCGCCTGCTCTCCTTCACCTGCTCGCTCGGGGTCTTCGGCCTGATCTTTCTCCTCGTCCGGCGCGAGACCGGGCGTTGGATCTACGGCCTCATCGCCGCGGGGCTCTTCGCGGCCACCTTCAGCGTCGGCTCCGCCTGGTTCGACCTGGCGCGCGTGGACTCCCTCTTCCTCCTGCTGGTGCTGGCGACCGTCTACCTCCTCCGCTTCGGAGCTTCCTGGCGCGCCCAACTCGCCGCGGGCGTGCTCCTGGCGCTGGCCTGCCTGACCAAGCAGAGCGCCCTGGTGCTCTCCGTGCCGTTCGCCCTTTGCAGCCTCGTCCTCTGGCGGCGCGCCGCGGCGGCGTTCGTCCTGGCCTTCGCGGCCACCTTCGGGTTGACTTTCCTGGTGCTCAACACGCGGAGCGACGGCTGGTTTCTCTTTTACTTCTTCCGGCTGCCGCGCGTGCTCGAGGTGTCGGAGCTGACGGTGCCTCAGTTCGTGGTCCGCGACCTCTGGAAGCCGCTGCCGATCGCGCTCGTTCTCGCCGTGCTGGGGATCGCGTTGAGCCTGGCTCGATCCGGCCGGCGGACGGCCCTGTTCTATCTCGTCTTCGCCGGCGGGATGATAGCCATGACCTATGGCGCGCGCCGTTACGTGGGGGCTTTCGCCAACAATTTGATCCCCGCGTGCGCCACCCTCGCGGTGCTTGCGGCGCTCGCCTTGGCGGAGCTCCGGGCGCGGCGCGCCGCCTGGCCGGCCCTGGCCGCCGCCGCCCTGCTGCTCGCCCAGATCGGCCTCCTGTTCTATGATCCCCGGCGGTTCCTGCCGACGGCGGCGGACCGGCGGGCGGGCGACGAGCTGGTACGCCGGATAGCCTCGCTTCCGGGCGAGATCCTCATCCCCGAGCACGGCTACCTGGCGCTCTACGCCGGCAAGCCGGTCCACGCTCACTGGATGGCCCTGTTCGACGTCATCCGTGGCGACCCGAAAGTCGGCCAGCCTCTGACGGCCGAGATCCGGGAGGCGATCCACAGCCAGCGCTTCTCGGCCCTCCTGTTGGCCACGGACCTCTGGTTCGCCGAGGACCTCCACGAGAGCTACGAGCCGGCCGGGCGCCTGATCGAGAAGCCCGGGGTCTTCCTACCGGTCATCGGCTGGAAGTCAAGACCGGAATGGCTGTTCGTCCCCCGTTCGGAACCGGCGCCGGAGCCCGCGGGCGAGAACGCCCAAGTCAGCTCGGACCGCCAGTGACGGCCGGAGCGGAAGCGCCGCTCGGGCGCCGGGCCACGGCCACAAGCGAGGTGCCGATCGGAAGGTGAAACCGGTGGCCGATCAGGCTGGGCTCGCAGGCCAGCAGGAGAGCGCCGACCCGGTTGACGAAAGGCTTTGGAGTCGACAGCTCGCCGAGGGTGAGGTCATAATCCTGGCTCTGTTTTCCCGGTTGGAAGCGCCCGGCGAGCTTCGACCACCAGCGCTTCAGGTAGAGCAGCGGAAAGAGCGCGGCCATGTAGTAGGTCAGGTACTCGACCTCGAACCCGGCGGCGGTGATTTTGTCTTCCAGCTCGGCCAGACGATACCGGCGCTGGTGGTGGACCGCGAGATCGAAGTAGCTCCACAGGGACGGCCCGGCCGGAACGGTGAGGATGAGCTGTCCGCCGTCCGCTAAAAGACCGAAGAGCCCCCGCAGGACCTGCCGGTCGTCGGGGATGTGCTCCAGGACATCGAAGAGGCAGACGACCGAGAAATCCCGGCCGAACGGCAGACCCATGGCGTCCGCCTGCATGACCATCGCCGAGGTCGTGCTGTGCGCCAGCGCGATGCCCTCCAGCTCGAGATCGAAAGCGAAAATCTTCCCTCGCAGGCAGACGTCACGCAACAGATCAAGCGTCCCGCCGTGCCCGCAACCGACCTCCAGCACCCGATAGCCCGGCACTCGGCCGGAGGTGATCTGCGCCAGGAGGCGCCTCAGGACCTTCCGCCGGGAGACGAACCAGAAGTGGGTCGCCTCGATGTCTACGAAGCGCTCGAAAAAGCGAGGCTCGAAAAGTTGTCCACTGAGGCTCATGCGGCCTCGTCCACGGAACGCGTCCGGGGAGGCTGCGGGGTGAGCGCCAGCGCCAGGCCGATCAGCATCAGCGCCAGCAGGGCGTATAGATTGATGGAGGTGAAGAGCTTGGCCTCCAGGGGAGAGAGGGTCCAGTGCCAGTAGAGATCGGGGAACCGGAACCCGGCCACGGCTGATACCAGGAGGAGGGAGCCGACGGCCACGGCTCTTCGCCAACCCCGCAGCGCCGACCAGGCGAAGCAGAGGGCCAGCACCTGGCCGGGCGCGATGTAGAGCACGTGGTGAACGTAGGTCAGGGGGCTGGCGATCACCATCAGGATGAGGAAGGGCAGGAGCATCAGCTCGGCCGCCTTCTCGTCGCGCCGGCTCCTGACGATCCAGGCGAAGACCGCCAGCAGCGCCGCGATCAGGGTGATGGTGGCGATCCGCACGGTGGGCTCCTGATTGGGGAGGAGCCGCGAAAGGAACCCCGCCAGCGAGAAGTTGGGGAAGAAGCCCGCGGGGAAGAGGCCAGGGATTGCGCCGCCGTACGACATCTTCGGCAGAAAGGCGAAGAAGCTCTGCCAGGCCGGCAGGGCGCCCATGGCGAGCGTGACCGCCACCCCCACGGGGATCGTCACCAAGCAGCTCGCGAGCACCTTGAAGCGGCCCCGGGCGACGAACCAGACGAGCAGGAGGAGCGGGGTGATCTTGAGCAGCGCCGCGATGCCCAGGAAGACGCCGCCGAGCGTCTCCCGCCCGGTGCGCGCGAAGTGGAGCGAGAGGACGATCAGGAGCAGCACCAGGAGGTTGATCTGCCCCATCAGGAGGGTCTCGTGGAAGTTGACGGCGAACAGGGCGATCGCGGCGAAGACGAAGGCCGCTTCCGACTTCACCCCGCCGAGCAGGCTGGCGATTCTGGCCCGGCTGTCGAATCCAATCAGCAGCAGGACGGGAAAGAGCAGCACCAGGTTGAGGCCGATCACGGAGCGGAGGGCCGTGCCGGGCTCCAGCGCCTGCCAGGGCCGGGTCACATAGGCCAGAAAGGGGGTGTAGAGATAGGGGAAGACGTAGCCCTCGAGCCCCTTCGCCTTGGCGGTCTGGTTGAGGACGTTGACGTCGTAGAGATCCTTCCCCTCGTTCGCCGTCGCCGCGGCGGCGTAGAACGTCTTAAAATCGATCATGAGCTCCTGCTGCCAGCGCGCCAGCCAGTAAGCGGCACAGCCTGCGAGGAACAGGACCAGGAAGGCGACGGCGATCTTGTGGCGCCGGTCTTTCAAGAGGGCCTCCTCGACTCCGGATTGAGCTTCCGCAGCGCGCGCATGTGCTCCTCGACCAACTCCCCGTCGCCCTGGCTCATATTGGACGCCAATCTTACCATCTATGCGCACCAAGTGCGCCGTGGGAGGTCCTTCGCGTCGGTCTGCACGATTCATCCGCGGTCAGGGCTCGAGCCGAAGGCGTAGCGTCCAGGGTGTTCGATTGATCGCCGTGGATCAATGTGATAAGGAGGGCGCAGAACGGAGAGACACTCATCGGCGAGAGGTCATTCATGGCGGCTGCGCCCCAGGCACCGCAAGCGCCGACGCCGCCACGGGCGCTGGGCCTGTTGCTGTTCCTGGGCGTCGCGGGGTCGATCAGCACCGCGCTCTGGATCGGGACCGCGCGCCTGCCGGATCTCGGGCACGTCCTGGTCTCGGCGCGAATCTGGATCGCGCTGCTCCTGTGCGTGACGTTGACCACTCTGAATCTGATGATGCGCTGGTTTCGCTGGCACTTTCTGATCCGGCGCTTCACGCGCCAGCTGGTGACTCGCGATAGCCTGGCGGTCTACCTGGCGACGCTACCCGCGATCATCACGCCCTTCTTCGTAGGCGAGCTGGCTCGCGTTCTGATTCTGAGGCAGCGCTCAGGCACGAAGGCCTCCCACTTGGCCTGGGTATGGCTCATCGAGCGGGTGATGGACGCCGCCGTCCTGGGCGTGTTCTTGCTGTTGGTCACCCATCCGTCGTTGGGGTTGGAATTGGCATCGCTGGCGCTGCTGGCTGGCCTGACGTTCCTGCTGTTTCGGTTGATCCTGGACGACCAGCGCAGCCGCCACGTGGCGGTAATCGGATCGGTGGCGCTGTCCGCGACGATTCTGGCTTGGCTGCTGCCGGCGCTGGCGTTGGTGGCAACTGTGCAGCTGGCGGGCCACCCGATCCCGTTCGTCCTCGGGGTCAAGGCGTTCTCCGCCGGGACGCTGTTCGGGGGGCTGAGCGGATTTCCGCTGGGCGTGTCGATCACCGGCTCGACGATGATCAAAGAGCTGCTGTCGGCCGGGGTGCCTGCGGGGGTCGGGGTGGTCGGCGTGCTGGTGTACCGGGTGGGAACGGCATTTTATGCGGTGTTTTTGGGCGTCGCCGCCTTTCTGTTCTCGCGTCCGCGGCTGGCGCGCATCATGCGCCGGCGCCCCTTGGACCATGACAATTTTCACTTCGACGAGATCGCCCACGCCTACGAGGAGCAGATTCCGCAGCACATTCGCCAGCGCCTGCTCGCGAAGAAAACCGACCTCATCCGGCGAGGGCTGGCCCGCGAAGACATCGGCGATGGCGCCAAGGGGCTGGACCTCGGCTGCGGTCAGGGCTGGTATCTAATTGCGCTCTCGGAGCTGGGCTTCCGCATGCACGGGATCGATTTTTCGGCTGGCCAGCTGAAAAATGCGGCGCTGAACGCACGCGCCGCCGCCCCCGACCCGAGCACCGCGGCGACGGCGCTGCCGGTGCGGCTGTACCAGGCGGACGCCCAAGCGCTGCCTTTCCCCGACAATTCATTCGATTTCGCTTACAGCATCAACACCATTCACCATCTGCCGTCGCGCGCGGCGCAGGAGCGCGCCATCCATGAGATCGTGCGGGTCCTTCGACCAGGCGGCGTCTTCATCCTGCACGAGATCAACACCCAGAACCCGATCTTTCGTCTCTACGTCGGCTATCTGTTCCCGCTGCTGAAGCAAATCGACGAAGGAACGGAGCGGTGGGTCCTGCCGTCGGCGTTCCCCCAGGCGGAGGGCGCCGCGTGGGCCGCCGACGTCCAGTACTTCACCTTCACGCCCGACTTCGTACCCAGCGCGCTGCAGACGCTGCTGAACGGCGTCGAGAGGGCGCTGGAGCGATCGTGGGCTCGCCGCTACAGCGCCCATTACCAAGCTTGCCTCGTGAAGAATCGCAGTCCGAGCAGAAGGTGAGCTGCATCGCCGTCCGCGCGTGGCGCCAGCGCGGGAAGCGCCCCAGCACCGGCGCGCGGAGCCAGTCCGTCCCCCCGTCTGTCCCGATACCCTGCCGCGCCATCCCTAGGCCACGGCGGCGACGCGGGGCTGGACGGCGCAGGTGCATCGCATGTGGGCTTCCTCTCCCAGGGGCGGGAACATGTGGTAGTACATGGCGACCACCATCGGGATGAGCACCAGCGTGTTGTAGATCAGGTGCAGCTCGACCCGGGGCACCCAGAGCTGGGCGATGCTCGTCGGCACCGGCCGGTTGAACAGGTTGTGATGGAAGAGGACCTGCCCCTGGAGCAGCGCGTGCTCGATGTGGTGCCAGAACTGGATGATCAGCGCCACGTTCCACCAGGTCCGCGAGGTGCCGGTGAACCCGGGCCGCAGCAGCCAGATGCCGAACAGCATCACCACCGCGTAGGCGTAGTGGAGC
>DASXJP010000124.1:0-16578 GCA_036497345.1 Thermoanaerobaculia bacterium | reverse complement strand
TTGCTACACTCGCCGGTGAGACGTGTGCGCGTTCTGCGTCTCCATTGTATTATTTGTTTTAATTACTTGATGGGGGGTGATTTGACATGACAGCCTGCCTCACCTGACGGTTCTGACACCTGCGTCTCGTCGTATCCGTCGCCGCCTCTCAACCTTAACTTTTCTATCAGGGGGTTTCGAGACCCTTCCAGGGAGAGCCACATCAATGCACATTCAAGACTTCCATGCCAGACTCACCACCGCTGCGGAGGAGAGCCGTCTTTTCCAGGCCCTCCGCACCCTGAGCCAGGTCGAGGATCCGAAGAGCCTCACCGACCGGCAAGGGCTCTTCGACGCGCAATGGGACCCATGGCCGCCGGCGATGGAAACCGGCGCGTCCACGGTGGCCTGATCGCCGGTTTCGATCCAGAATAAATCGTATCCAGCTGTCCCAGTTCAACGTCGTCGGGACACTCTAACGCTGGACGTGCACGCTCCGCAGTCCGTTTTGGTATCTCTAATTTTTTTTGATGGGGGGACTTGACATGCCAGCCTGCCTCACCTGACGGTTCTGACACCGTCGACCCGATACATCCGTCTAGTCGTTTTAACTTTAACTTACTTTAAGCCAGAGGGTCTCAACGCAAGACCCTGCTGGGGAGAGCTACGCCAATGCACATTCATGACTTCTATTCGAAGCTTACCTCTGGGACTGAAGGGGGCAGCCTGTTCCAGGCGCTCCGTAACCTGAGCTCGCTGGAGGATTTCAAGATCCTGCTCGAGGATCTCGAGCTCGACTGGCCGACCTGGGATCCGACGGGTGGTGGCAGTGGGTCTGTCGTCTCTTGCGTTCCCGTACAGGCTTGAGGCGGGTTGTCCTGAGGCCGGCATGAATTCTGCTTCGTAAGCTCGTGCCGATCTCATGCGGTATCCCGGACCCGGAGGCTCCGCGCTTCCGGGTCCGGTCTCAGAAAGGTTTTGTATGAGGGTTTTCACCATGAGCTTTGATGAATTGAAGTCTTGCATACGCAATCTCGATATCGTCTCTTCCTGGCCACAGATGCTCGAGCTCGTCGAGCGTGTGGGCCATCGCGACACGCTCTCCGTCTGGGAGCATCCGCTCGCGGCCTGCCGGGCCGTCGGCGGCGTGGAGACCACGGCGCTTCCCGCGGCCGCCGCCGTCCTCTGCTCGGTGGTCAGCATCCATCTGGTGGACGACATGCTGGACGAGGATCCCCGCGGGGAGCATCTGCGGATCGGGATCGGACCGGCGGCGAATCTGGCGCTGGCTTTCCAGGCCGCCGGGCATCTGCTGCTCGAGCGGGCCGCGGCGCCCGCGGAGGTGCGGGCCGCGCTGCAGGAGAGCTTCGCGCGGATGTCGCTGGCGACCTGCTACGGGCAGGGGCTCGACGCGCGGGAGCTGGCGAACGAGCAGGAGTACTGGCGGACGGTGGAGGCCAAGACCCCCCCGCTGTTCGCCGAGGCGCTGCGCATGGGGGCCCTGCTCGGCGGCGCTCCGGCCGAGACGGCGGCGGGGCTGGCGCGGCTGGGGCACGTGCTGGGGCTCTTCATCCAGGTCAACGACGACCTGGCCGACGTGCTCGAGACGCCGGCGCGCGTGGACTGGCGGCGGCGCTCCAACAACCTGGCGCTGCTCTACGCGATGACCGCCGAGCACGCCGGCCGCGAGGATTTCCTGCGGTTGTCGCTGCGGGTCGACGATCCGGAGGCGCTCGCCGCGGCCCAGAGGATCCTGTTCCGTTGCGGCGCGGTCAGCTACTGCACGCTCAAGCTGATCGAATTCTCGCGTCAGCTCCAGGAGATTGCGGCGGGCCTCCCGCTGCGCGACCCCGGTCCGGTGGAGCGCCTTGTCACGGCTCACCTGCGGCCGCTGCACCATTTATTGGAAAGGGTGGGCGTCGAGGATCCCGCGACGCTCGCGCTGTGTTGAAGAGGTCCGCGATGAGGCTTTGAGATCGCCCATCGCGGCGGCTTTCCACTCGGGGCGTCCTCGGCCCATCGGATGACCGGGAACGCCCGAAGGGGCTCTCGGAAATGCTCACGTTCGGTTTCGGTACGTTGAGCAGCGCAGTCAAGGTTTTCCGGCCGGCCGCGCCGAGCGAGAATCTTCCTGCGAGCCCGATCTCCGCGCGCTCCGGTCTCCCGCCCGCATCGACTCCTGAGATCTCGCTTGCCAGAGAGGGCTGGAGCCGCGGGCCTCCCTCGTCCTTGCCCATCCGGTTTCCCCGTCCACGAGCATCTCTTTTGGGCATTTTTTCTACGGGAGGATGAATCATGTTGATGAACGAATTTGATCACCGTTTCGCGGACAAAGACGAGAAGAGCTTCCTGTTTGAGATCCTGCGCCGGATAGGCTGCCTTGAGCACAGAGCGATGTTGGCGACCGCGCAGGATGCTGGCTGGGCCATCTGGAACGATCCCCCCGCCGACGGCTCTGGCGTGGGGCTCGCGCGCGCTTGATCCACCGGGAGCGGTACCGGCACAGCCCATGCGGTCTCCGGGCCGCGGCCGCGCGGCCCCCGGCAGGTGACCAGCGCCGAGGGCGCGCGGCCGTCGTTTCTTGCCATCACCGGCGCTGCCGGGTGGACCGGGCTCGGCAAAGCCTGCTATAAAGGGCCCCTGAAACTTTCGATCGCGGCACGTTCGAGAGCGACGGGGCGCCCGGCGGCGCTCCGCACGGGGCGAACATGAATACCCGGCACTCCTCCTCCGCCTGGAAGATGGCGGACCTGCTTCTGGTCGTCGTCTCCCTGCTCGTCCTGGTCCCCTGCGTATATTACCCTTATCGCTACGCCTCCTCTCCCGACGTCGGCTTCACCCTCACCTACGACTGGCGGGTCGTCTCCGCCTATCCCTGCAAGGGGTCTCCCGAGACCTGCCTCCAGGTCGGCGACCGCGTGATCTCGATCGCGGGAGTCGATCAGGACCGGTTCGCTCGCGACCGGGGGCTCGACGTCGCCGGCCTGTTCGGTCCCGGCGACACGGCCCGGATCCGCCTGATCCGGGGCGGGCATGCGCTGGAGCGGGACGTCAAGATCCGCGACAAGCGTGTCGAGCTCAACCAGGCGCTCTACGCGATGATCGCGCCGCTCATCTTCTGGCTGATGGGCACGGTCGTCATCATCTTCCTGCGGCCGCGCGACGAGCGCTGGCTGATGCTGGTCCTGTTCAGCTATGTGACCGCGGTCTGGATCGCCACGGGGATCTTGCAGCGGACGGCGAACGCCTCCTTCGTCTTCCACGCCGTGATCTGGTTCTTCCTGCCGGTGGCCGTCCACCTCCATCTCATCCTGCCCGGCAAGCTCCTGGGCCGGCGGCTGCAGCGGGGCGTCCAGGCCGGCCTCTACCTGCTCTCCGTGCTGCTTTCGGTCGCCGATTCCCTGCTGCTCCTGGAAGGCTCCAGACATTACCTGTTCGTCTGGTACACCCTGGCCGGCGTCCTGCTCTCCGTGCTGCTGCTCGTCGTCCGTCTTTTCCTGCCGGTCGACCCGGCCACCAAGGTCGCCGTGCGGATCATGCTGTATGGCGTGATCCTCGGGCTGGTGCCGTTCGTGCTGTTCCACGGCGTGCTCCTGGTCTGGCTGTCGAGAGTGGCCGGGCCGGAGCTCCAGGAGCTCCGCGTCTTCTACCCCTTCATGCTGAGCATCGCGGCGGCGTCGATCCCGATCCTGCCGATGAGCTACATCTACGCCATCTACAAGCACCACCTGGGCACGCTGGAGCTCCGGGCCAACCGCCTGCTGGGCACCTATACCTTCTCCGCCCTGCTCTTCGCGTCCTACACCATCGCCTTCTTCGCCCTCAGCAGCCACTGGAACATCGTGAGCGGCGGCTTCCTCGCCGTCCTCCTCCTGGTCTCGCTCTCCTACATGGCGGCCGTGCCCCTCCTGCGCGACCGTTTCCAGGCCCTGGTGGACCGCCACATCTTCGGCATCAAGCATTCTCCCGAGGAGGTGATCGACCTGGTCTCCGCCCGCATCCCCACGGCGTTCGACCGCGAGGTCCTGGCGGGGGTGGTCGCCGAGGAGATCCTGCCGACCCTGCTGATCCGCCAGTCGGCGCTCTACCTGTTCGGGGAAGGGGACGTGGAGGTCCTCTACGAGCAGTCCGTCCCGGGCGGCGGGCTGCGCCTGGCGGAGGAGGACCTGCGGGCGGTGCTCGGCTGGAGCGGCCGCTACCTGCCGGCGGGGCCGGGCGCGCCGGCGCTCGCCTGGGTGCGGCTGATCCTCCCCCTCGTCCTCCAGGCGCGCCCCGTGGGGATCTGGCTGATCGGCCGCCGCGACCCGGACGACTACTTCCCGGCGAGCGACATCCAACTGTTGTCGACGGTCGCCAACCAGATCGCGCCGATGGCGGAGAACGTCCGCCTCTACGAGAAGGCGCAGGAGGAGATCGCCCAGCGCAAGGCGGCCGAGCAGGAGATCCGGCGCAGCGAGGAGCGCTTCCGCACCCTGTTCGAAGCCACGCTCGAAGGGATCGCCATCGTGCGCAACGGCGTGATCCTGGAGGTCAACCACGCCCTCCTGGCGATCTTCGGCGGCCAGCCGGACGACTTCCTGGGCCGCCGGCTCTCCGACCTGGTCTCCGGCGAGGTCGACCTCGAGGGGGTGCCGCGCGAGAGCGTCGGCTTCAAGCGGGACGGCTCGACGGTCGACATCGAGGTGGCCGGCAAGCGCTACGTCTTCCAGGGGGAGGAGGTCTCGGTGGTCGCCATCCGCGACATCGCGCAGCGCAAGCGCGACGAGGCCGAGAACAAGGCGCTCCAGCGCCAGCTCCTCCATTCCCAGAAAATGGAGGCCATCGGCCGCCTCTCGGCCGGCGTGGCCCACGACTTCAACAACTGCCTGCTGGCCATTTTCGGCTATAGCGACCTGCTGTACGAGCGCTACCGCGACGATCCGTTCCTCGCCCGCAACCTGACGGGGCTCAAGGAGGCCGGGCAGCGGGCGGCGGCCCTCACCAAGCAGCTCCTCGCCTTCGCCCGCCGCCAGCCGATGGAGACCCGGGTGATGAGCCTGAACGGCGTCGTCTCCGGGCTGGAGAAGATGCTGCAGCGGCTCCTGGGCGAGGACATCCATCTGGAGACCGGCCTCCACCCGGAGCTCGGCAAGGTCAAGATCGATCCGGGGCAGATCGAGCAGGTGATCGTCAACCTGGCCGTCAACGCCCGGCACGCCATGCCCTCGGGGGGGCGGCTCACCCTGCGCACGGCGCCCCTGGAGGTCACCGCCGACCGGCCCGCCCGCCACGACGTCCCCCCCGGCCATTACGTGCTGCTGACGGTGGCCGACAGCGGGACGGGCATGGACGCCGCCACCCAGGCGCGCGTGTTCGAGCCGTTCTTCAGCACCAAGGGGGAGGGGACGGGGCTGGGGCTCTCCACCGCCTACGGCATCGTCCGCCAGAGCGGCGGCCACATCTTCGTCAACAGCGCGCCGGGGCAGGGCGCCTGCTTCGCGATCTATCTGCCGGTCACCCAGGAGGCCGAGAGCCTCCGCACCGGCCCCGTGGCCACCCTCTCCGACCGCGGCTCGGAGACGATCCTGCTGGTGGAGGACGAGGAGGAGGTGCGGGCCGTGCTCCACCAGATCCTGCTCAGCCGGGGGTACCGGGTGCTCCAGGCGGGGTCCGGCGAGGAGGCGCTGGTCATCTCCCGGCTCCACCGCGGCGCCGTCCACCTGCTGCTGACCGACGTCACGATGCCCGAGATGAAGGGGCCGGAGCTCGCCCAGCGCCTGCTCTCCGAGCGCCCGCAGACGCGGGTCGTCTTCATGTCGGGCTACAACGACGAGCGCCTCTCGGACAGCGGCCTGGGCGCCCCTCTCTGCCTCCAGAAGCCGTTCTCCCCCAAGACGCTGGGCGAGACCGTGCGCGCCGTCCTCGACGAGGCGGCCGAGCAGCTCCGCGCCGCCGGCTGACCCCTTCTCGCCCCCCCTTCAGGGGAGCCAGCGCGGCGCCCGCGCCTCCGCGTTCCGGCCGGGGAGCCGGACGCTGAGCGTGTGGAGGCGGCCGTCCGCCGGCGCCTTCGGCTCGGCGACCCAGATCGTCCAGCGGCGCGGCAGCTCCTCGAAGAGCGCCGGGAGCTGGACGTCGTAGCCGATCACCACCCCGGCCGTCCCCTCCGCGAGGGCGCGCAGGGGCGCCAGCCGCGGCTCGGTGGCGAGGGCTACCACTCCCGGATAGGCGAGCGAATTCGACGCGAGCTGCCGGCTACTGAGGGCCGGCGGCCCGCTGTTCGTGTGCTGCGAGGGGGAGGCGCTCTCGTTGACGCGGTCGAGATCGCTGCGCGGGGCCATCGGCGTGCCGGGGTCCCCCGGCTTCACCGCCACCGGGATCACCACCCACCCCTGCGCGGCCAACCGGCGGCCGGCGTCGAGGAACGCGGTGGCCGTGCTCTCCGGCGAGCCCGAGGCCGGCGGCGTGTCGCGGTCGAGGAGGGCGACCTCCGCCGGAGCCAGGTCGACGCCGTCGGCCACCAGGAACAGGACGCGCGGTCCCGCGGGGTGGCGGGAGGCCAGGTTGGCGAGCAGCTTGTCGAGCTGCTGGCGGGCTGGCGGGCTGGACGGCGGCCCGCCCTGTCCCGCCGGAGCGTGGTCCCGTTCGCGCCGCGCCGCCGCGGAGAGGTTGCCGAGGGTCAGCTCGACCAGCCGCGAGTCCCGGGTGGGCGGGAGCGAGGTGTGGGGATCGGGGCCGGCGACGGCGATCTCGACGGTGCCCAGACGGGTCAGGTCCTTGGCATGATCGGCGAGGGTGACCTCCGAGGAGAACGCGGTGGCCGGGCCGGCCAGGACGCGATCGACGTAGAGGAGGACCGTCCACGGCGCGGAGACCCGCTCCGCCCGCGCCACCTCGCGCGGCTGGCCGTCCACCAGCACCTGGAAGTCGTTGGGATGGAGCCGGGCCTTCGCCAGGTTGGCGGGGAGGCTGACGAGGATCTCCCGTTCGCTGATGTCGACCTGGCCGGAGAATGTCTTGGGGGATTGCGCGCCCGCGCCGGCGGTCAGGACAAGACCGGCCGCGAGCGCTCGGGACAGGATGGACCTCCGCGGTGCTCGCATGGTTGGAACCTCCGGTCCCAGTGTATACCAGCGTTCCGCGGGCTATCGCTCCGGCGTGACCACCCCGCCGATCCCGGAGCCGCGGGGGTCGGAGGCGGCCTCCACGCGGCCGTCCGGGAGCCGGTGGACGGCGTGGATCTTGGCGGTGTCGCGGGAGACCAGGATGGTCTGGCCGCGCCGTTCGAGCTCGGCCCGGGTCTCGGGCGACAGCGCGTCGGGCTCGGCCTCCAGGCGGTCGGGGAGCCACTGGTGGTGGAGCCGCGGGCGGTCGAGCGCGGCCTGGAGGGGATCGCCGTCCACCAGCAGGTCGAGCAGCACCTGGATGACGTTGGTGGGGATGCGCGAGCCGCCGCGCCCGCCGAGGGCGTAGGCCTCGTCCCCCTTCCAGGCGATCACCGGCGCCATCGAGGAGAGCATCCGCTTGCCCGGCGCCACGGCGTTGGCCTCCCCCTGCACCAGCCCGAAGAGGTTGGGCTGGCCCGGGGCGGCGGCGAAGTCGTCCATCTCGTCGTTGAGGAAGAACCCCGCCCCCGGCACCCACAGGCCGCAGCCGAACAGCTCGTTGAGGGTGGTGGTGAGGGACACCAGGTTGCCGTCGCGGTCCACCACCGAGAAGTGGGTCGTCTCGCTGCCGCCGGCCGCCGCCGCCCCGGCGTCCGGCCAGGGCTTGAGCCGGGTGGACGGCGTGGCGTGCCGGGGATCGATCTGCGCCGCCCGGCGGGCGATCCAGTCCGGGGCGAGGAGCTGCGCCTCGGTCGCCTGGGTGGTCGTGGGATCGCCCAGCAGGAAGCGGTCGGCGAAGGCGCGCCGGAAGGCCTCGGCCAACAGGTGGTCGCGGTCGGCGCCGAAGCGCGGCAGCCCGGCCCAGCCCAGCCGCTCCAGCATGCCGAGGGTCTGGCCCAGGATGACCCCTCCTGACGAAGGCAGGGGCATGGAGGCGAGCTGCCAGCCGAAGGCGTCGAAGGTGAGCGGCTTGCGCCACTCCGGCTTGTAGGCCGCGAGGTCGGCCATGGTGAGCACGCCGCCGTGCTCGTTCGCGGCCTTCTCCACCGCGGCGGCGACCGGGCCGGTGGTGATCCCCCTGGGCCCCTGCTCGGCGTAGCGGCCGAGCGTCGCCGCGAGGTCGGGGAGGCGCAGCACGCTGCCGATCGCCGGCGGGGCGCCGTCAGGAAGCCATACCCGCGCGCTCTCCGGGAAGCGGCCGAGGAGCTTGCGGGTCTCCTGCCGGTCCAGCACATCGTGGAGATAGCGGCTGACGCGGAACCCCTCGGCCGCCAGGCGCCGGGCCGGCTCCACCACCTGCTTCCAGGGGAGCCGGCCGAAGCGCTGGTGGAGGGCGTAGAGGCCGGCCGGCGAGCCGGGGACCCCCGCCGCGAGCGGCCCCACGAGCGAGGCCTCCTTGATCGGCTTGCCCTGGGCGTCCAGGTACATGTCGTGCCGCGCCTTGGCCGGCCCGATCTCCCGGAAGTCGAGCGCCGCGAGGTCGCCCCCCATCCGCACCACCGCGAACCCCCCGCCTCCGAGGTTGCCCGCCTCCGGATAGACCACCGCCAGCGTCAGGGCGGTGGCCACCGCCGCGTCCACGGCGTTCCCCCCGGCGCGCAAGGTCGCGAGCCCCACCTCGACGGCGAGGGGGTCGGCCGCGGCCACGGCGCCGCCGGTGCCCACCGGCGCCGGCACCGCGGCGGCCCAAGCGGGGAGGGGGAGGAGCAGGATGAGCAGCAGCAGGGAGGCGGGGAGCTTTTTCATGCCCCCGATTGTACGAGATCTGACTACGAGATCCGGTCCCGCAGGAGCTCGTCGCGGGCGGCGAGCGCCCGCTTCAGGAGCTCGACCTCGCCGCTCTCGCGGTAGCGCGCGGCGGCCAGCTTGAGCAGGGCGGCCGCCTCGCCGCCCCGCCTCTGCTGCCGGCGCAGCGCCGCCTCGAATTCCAGCAGGCGCGCCTCGACGAGCAGGTCGCCCGTGCCGTGCGCGAGGCAGCCGGCGGCGGCGCGCAGCGACTCCTCGGCGCCGGCCAGGTCCCCCTGCCGCCGCCGGGCCTCGCCGGCCGCGGCCCAGGCCCGGGCCTTGAGGTCCTCGACCAACGGCGCGGCGTGCCGCTCGCGGTCGAGCCGTTCGGCGCCGGCCAGCGCCAGGGTGGCGAGGCCCCCCGCCTCCGCGGGCTCGGTGCCGGCCTCCAGGCTGCGGGCCAGCAGCAGCTCGCAGAGGCCCCAGGTGTGAAAGCGGCCGTCGCGGCGCAGCCGCTCCCCCCGCTCGGCGGGGGACAGCGCGAGGAGCTCGGCGGCCAGGGCGGGGGCCGCCGCCCGCTCGCGGTCGAGCGCCGACCGCAGGCGGCTCAAGCTGGCGAGCAGCGCCTCCGTGCCACCATCGTCCTCCCGCAGCAGCAGGGCGGGGGACGGCTCGGCGATCTCGAGCGCGCCGCCGCGGTCGTCGTCGGTCATGGGACGGATGGAAACCCTTGTTTCACGAGTGCGGAATGAGGCATAAAGCGGGACGCCCGCATCGTGAGCTCCGGCGCGGCGCTCACCTTCAGGCCGGCACCTCCGCCGCCAGCCGCTCGGCCGTGGGCTTGTGGACGACCTGGCCGGCGTGGGTCAGGAGGGATCCCGCGATCACCTCGTCCTCGGTGTTGACCGCCAGCTTCCCTTCCTTGTCGAGCAGGAGCTGGAGGAGGGAGAGGACGTTGCGCGCGAACAGCAGGCTCGAATCGTGCGGCATGGTGGCCGCCAGGTTCGAGGGGCCCACGATCACCACGCCGTTCTCGACCACCTCGCGGTCGGGCTGCGACAGCTCGCAGTTCCCCCCCTGCTCGACGGCGAGGTCGACGATGATCGCGCCGGGGCGCATGGCGTGCACCATGTCGGCGGTGATCAGGCGCGGCGCGGGCCGGCCGGGCACCAGGGCGGTGGTGATCACGGCGTCGGCCTGGGAGAGGTGGCGCTGGACGATCTCGCGCTGGCGGCGCAGGAAGTCCTCGCCCATCTCGCGGGCGTACCCCCCCTGCCCCTCGCCGCTCTCGGCCTGCGGCAGCTCGATGAGCTTTCCCCCCAGCGACTCGACCTGCTCCTTGACCGCGGCGCGGATGTCCGACACCTCGACCACGGCGCCCAGCCGCTTGGCGGTGGCGATCGCCTGCAGGCCGGCCACCCCGGCCCCCATGATCACCACCCGCGCCGGCTTGATGGTGCCGGCGGCCGTCATCAGCAGGGGGAAGTACTTGGGCAGCCGCCAGGCGGCGAGGAGCACGGCCTTGTAGCCGGCGATCGACGCCTGCGAGGAGAGGGCGTCCATGGGCTGGGCGCGGGTGACCCGGGGGACCAGCTCCAGGGCCAGCGAGGTGACGTTGCCCGCCGCCAGCGCGCGCACCAGGTCGGGATGGCGGTAGGGGGCCAGGAAGCCGATCAGCACGGCGCCGGGCTTCAGCCGCCCCTCCGCGGCGTCCGGCGGCGTCACCTTGAGCACCACGTCGGCGCTCTCCCAGCCGGCTTCCGGCTGGTCGAGCAGGCGGGCGCCCGCCGCCTCGAATTCGCCGTCGTGGAACAGAGACGCCTCGCCGGCGCCGCGCTCGACGGCGACCTCGAGGCCGAGCTTGACCATCCGGCGCACCGTTTCCGGGGTGGCGGCGACGCGCGTCTCTCCCGGGCGCCGCTCACGTGGGACGAAGACCTTCACCATGGACGGGGCCTCCCAATCCGGGGGTTGAATTGCCGCGGGAATCCTACTGCGCCGGGCCGCGACGGCGCAAATTCACTCTTCGATCTCGAGCTCGCGGCCCGCCGGGGAGCTCTGGAAATCCTCCCCGGCGTTCCCGGCCGGGTCGCGCAGAATGACCTCCTCCACCGGGTCCGGCGGCGCGGGGAGCAGGAGCGAGGCGAGGATGGACACCGCCAGGATCCCCAACACGATGCCGAGCGAGATCTCGGGCGGGATGTCGACCACCTCGTGGCCCAGCATCTTGCAGCCCACGAACACCAGCACCAGGCCGACGCCGTAGCCGAGGAAGCGGAATTTGACCATCAGCCCGGCGAGCAGGAAGTAGAGGGCGCGCAGGCCCAGGATGGCGAAGATGTTGGAGGTGAAGATGATGAAGGCGTTGCGGGTGACCCCGAAGACCGCCGGGATGGAGTCGACGGCGAAGATCACGTCCGTGGCCTCGATCACCACCAGCACCAGCAGGAGCGGCGTGGCCTCAATCCGGCCGTGAGTCCGCAGCAGGAAGCGCTTGCCGTGGTAGGCGCCGGTGAGCGGCACGAGGCGCTGGAACAGGCGGACCACCGGGTTCTTCTCCGGATGGACCTCCGGCTCCTCGCCGCGGAACATCCTGAAGCCGGTGTAGACCAGGAAGGCCCCGAAGACGAAGATCAGCCACTCGAAGCGGGAGATCAGCGCCGTGCCCACGCCGATGAACAGGCCGCGGGAGAGCAGGGCCCCCAGGATCCCCCAGAACAGCACCCGGTGCTGCTGCTCCGCCGGCACCGCGAAATAGTTGAGCAGGATGACGAAGACGAAGATGTTGTCGAAGCTGAGCGCCCGCTCGACGACGTAGGCGGTGAGGAATTCCAGCCCCGGCTGGCGGCCGAAGCGGCAGGCGATCCAGAGGTTGAACAGCAGGCCGACGGCGGTCCAGACGACGCTCCAGAACAGCGCCTCGCGCAGCCCGATCCGGTGCTCCCGGCGGTTGAAGACCCCGAGGTCGAGGGCCAGCATCCCCAGGAGGAGGAAGAAAAAGACGCCCCAGTGCAGGGGTGTGCCGGCGGCGATCTGTCCCATGGAGGTCCGTCCGCGGGGCGCCTTCGCTCGGGAAGGGCGCCCCGCGGGGGGCGGAATCAGCCCTTCTTCAGGTGGGAATTGACCAGCTTGGTCAGCTCGAACATCGAGACCGAATCCTTGCCGTCGAAGACCGCCTTCAGCTTCGCGTCCGCCTTGATCGTCCGCTTGTCCTTGGGGTCCTGCAGGTTGTGCTGTCGGATGTAGTCCCACACGCGCTTGGTGACCTCGGTGCGCGGCAGGGGGTCCTTGCCGACGATCGCGGCCAGCGCCGCGTCCGGCGTCAGCGGAGCCATGAAGGCGCTGTTGGCCGCCCCGCCCTTGGAGCCGCCCGCCTTCTTGCCGCCACTCGACTTTTTCTCGGCCATTGAATACTCCTCCACAATCTGAAGGTTAAAGTTGCACTCCGGGTCAAAACCGCCGGAACCTACATGCAAATCTCCGGCCGCGCCCTCCCCGCGGAGTGGGGACCGTCCCCACTATCGTAGCCCGGTTTTCGCCGGCCCGCGCGAATGGTAACGTTGGCGGCCCATGCGTTCCCTGTTTCTCACCTTCGAGGGGCTCGACGGCAGCGGCAAGTCGACCCACCTGCGGCGCGCCTCCGAATGGCTGACGCGGCGCGGCATCCCCCATCTGGTCACCCACGAGCCGGGGGGGACGCCGCTGGGCGACGCCCTGCGCGCCGTCTTCCTCGACCCGCGCTGGGGCGCGGTCGACGGCGTCGTCGAGCTGCTGCTCGTCTTCGCCAGCCGGCGCCAGCACCTCCTGGAGGTGATCGAGCCGGCGCTCCAGGCCGGCCTGCACGTCCTCTGCGACCGCTTCAGCGACTCGACGCGAGCCTATCAGGGATATGGCCGGGGGGTGCCGCTCGCCGTCATCGACCAGGTGGACCGGCTGGCCACCGGGGAGAGGCGGCCCGATCATACGCTGCTCTTCGATCTGCCGGCGGAGGCCGCCCGGGCCCGCGGCCACTCCCCCGGCCGCCGGGACCGCGGCGAGGCCGACCGGCTCGACGCCGAGGACGTCGCCTTCTACGACCGGGTGCGGCGGGGGTTCCTGGAGATGGCGGAGCGGGACCCGCGCTTCGAGGTCCTCGACTCCTCGGGTCCGGCCGCCGTTACGGAGGAGCGGATGCGCTGCGTTCTTGCACGCCTCTTTGGGGGGCGCCTCTTCGGAGAGGACCCCGCGGAGAAGGGGGACGATTGAGCTACGAATCGGCCCTCGCCACCGCCCGCCAGGGGCGCCTCTATCCGGCGGTGATCCTCGACGGCGGGAGCGCCGCGGCGCGCCGGCGCGCCGCCCTGGAGCTCGCCCGCGCCCTGCTCTGCGAGGCGCCGGCCGCGGCGCGCCCCTGCGGCGTCTGCCGCCACTGCCGGCGCATCGTCTGGCCGGGGGAGGACGAGGCGACCCCCTTCCACCCCGACTTCCAGGTGCTGGAGCGCGACCTCAAGGCCTCGACCTCCGTGGACGCCACCCGCGAGATGCTGCGCACCGCCCAGGTCTCCCCCTACGAGGCCCGCGGGCAGGTGTTCGTCATCGCCAGCGCCGAGAGCCTCACCGGCGAGGCCGCCAACGCCCTGCTCAAGAACCTGGAGGAGCCTCACGTCTCGGCGCCGCGCAACTTCTTTCTCCTCGCCCCCTCGCGGCTCGACCTCCTGCCCACCCTGCGCAGCCGCTCGCTCGCCGTCTTCCTCGGCCCCGCCGAGCCGGTGGACCCCAGGGTGGTGGAGCCCCTGGCCCGGGCCTTCGCCGCCGCGGCCGCCGCCTGGGCGTCCAGCGGCTCCCCCGTCTATCTGCTCTCGGCCGCGGCGGCGCTCGCCGGGGCCGGCGGCTGGGACGACCCGCGCTCGGGCCACCCCTGGGCGGCGGCGGCGGCGGCCGTGCTGCGCTCCCTGCCCCAGGAGGACGGAGCGGCGGCCGCCCGGCGCGCCCGGCTCGCCCTCGCCGAGGCCCTCCTCGAAGGGCCCGCCCTGCGGATGCGCGGGATCACCGCCGAGCGTATCCTGGAGGGGATGGTGGCTCGCCATCTCACGATTTGAGCACTATCCCCTGTGGAGGCCCCTGTGGAGGGTAGAGGCGCTCGCGGGAGCGTTGTGCTAAAATACCCATCCGTTTTTTGGAACCTATCGGAATCTGTCCCGGTCTCGATCTGTTGGCAGCCTCTGATACACCGTCCACGAAAAAGGAGTCAGACTCATGAATGCATTTCGTAAACAGTTGATCCCGGGTGCGCTCGTGCTCGTCGCCGCCCTGGGCGTCCTGCCGGCCTGCGCGCAGCAGAAGGCCGCCGCCAGCTCCGGCTCGGGCCAGGTGCTCGCCGTCGTCGACGGCAAGCCGATCACCGAGGCGGACATCCGCGCGAAGAACGCGGACCAGTTCAAGGCGCTGGACCGGGAGTACCAGCAGAACGTCCACCAGCTCCTGGAGAGCAGCCTGGACCAGGCCGTCCAGGACCGCCTGCTGGAGGCGGAAGCCGCCGCCCGCAAGACGACCAAGGACCAGCTCCTGGCCGAGATCAAGCCCGCCGCGGTGACCGACGCGGACGTGGACGCCTTCTACGAGCAGAACAAGGCCCAGATCCTCCCGCGTACGAAGGAGCAGGTCGGGCCCCAGATCAAGACCTACCTCGAGCAGCAGGGCCAGCAGAAGGCCCGCACCGCGTACTTCAAGACCCTGGAGGCCAAATACAAGGTCGACATGAAAATGGAGCCAATCCGGGTCGAGGTCGCCGCCACCGGTCCGGCCAAGGGTCCGGCGAACGCGCCGGTGACCATCGTCGAGTTCTCCGACTTCCAGTGCCCGTTCTGCTCGCGTCTGACCCCGACCCTCGCGGAGGTCGAGAAGAAGTATGGGAACAAGGTGCGCTTGGTCTTCCGCCAGTATCCGCTGCCGTTCCACCAGAACGCCCAGAAGGCGGCCGAGGCCTCGCTCTGCGCCGCCGACCAGGGGAAGTTCTGGGAGCTGCACGACGCGATGTTCGGCAACCAGGCCGAGCTCGGCGTCGACCAGCTCAAGGCCAAGGCCGCCTCGCTGGGCCTGAACGCCGACAAGTTCAACAAGTGCCTCGATTCCGGCGAGAAGAATGAAGCCATCCAGGCCGACATCAAGGCCGGCTCGGCGGCCGGCGTCAACGGCACCCCGGCGATGTTCATCAACGGCCGGTTCATCAACGGCGCGGTGCCGATCGACAACATCACCACCGTGATCGACGACGAGCTGCGCCGCGCGGGCAGCAAGACCGCCTCGAAGTAAGCTGGACGGTCCGGACGGGACCTGATGGGGGGCGGCCCGCGGGCCGCCCTTTTGTATATCCTCCCCCCATGTCCAGAGACCTTCCCGCCGACGAATTCCGGTCCGCCATGCACCGGGTGGCCGACCTGGTGGCCGACTACCTGGAGGGGGTGGGGGACCGCCCCGTGCTGCCCGCCGTCAAGCCGGGCGAGGTGCGGAGCGTGCTCCCGGCCGCGCCCCCCGAGGCGCCGGAGCCGCTCGACACCATCCTCGACGACTACCTGCGGGTGATCGAGCCCAACCTCACCCACTGGAACCACCCCGGCTTCCTGGCCTACTTCGCCATCACCGGCTCCGGCCCCGGCATCCTGGGCGAGACCCTCGCCGCGGGGCTCAACGTCAACGCCATGCTCTGGCGCACCTCGCCGGCCGGCACCGAGCTGGAGGAGCGGGTCTGCGCCTGGCTGGCCCGCATGATGGACCTCCCCGCCGACTTCCGCGGCCACATCAACGACACCGCCTCCTCGAGCAGCCTGGTGGCCCTCGCCGCCGCCCGCCACCGCCTGCCCGTGGACGTGCGGGTCCGGGGGCTCTCCGGGCGCCCCGAGGTCCCCCCGCTCACCCTCTACGCCAGCGACCAGGCCCACTCCTCGATCGACAAGTCGGCCATCGTCCTCGGCCTGGGACAGGAGAACGTCCGGCGCATCGAGACCGACGACGAATTCCGGATGTCCGTCCCCGCCCTCACCCGCGCCATCGAGCGCGATCGCGCCGAGGGGCGGCTGCCCATGGCGGTGGTGGCGACCGTGGGCACCACCTCCACCACCAGCGTCGACCCGGTCCCCGAGATCGCCGACCTCTGCGCCCGGTTTGGGGTCTGGCTGCACGTCGACGCCGCCTACGCCGGCTCGGCCGCCATCTGCCCCGAATACCGGGCCCTGATGCCGGGCATCGAGCGCGCCGACTCGCTGGTGGTCAACCCCCACAAGTGGCTGTTCACGCCGGTCGACTGCTCGCTGCTCTACGTGCGCGATCCCGCCCTGCTGAAGGCCGCCTTCTCGCTGGTGCCGGAGTACCTGCGGACCGCCGAGGATTCCGAGGTCACCAATCTCATGGACTACGGCTTCCAGCTCGGCCGGCGCTTCCGCTCTCTCAAGCTCTGGATGGTGATCCGCGCCTTCGGCGTCGAGGGGTTGCGCGAGCGCATCCGCGAGCATTGCGCCCTCGCCCGCGACCTCGCCGCCTGGATCGCGGCCGACCCCCGCTTCGAGCTGGCCGCCCCGGTCCCCTTCAGCGCCGTCTGCTTCCGCGCCCGGGTGGAGGAGGACCCGGACCGCTTCAACGAAAGGCTCCTCGCCCGCGTCAACGCCGCCGGCCCGGTCTTCCTCTCCCACACGGTCCTCAAGGGGCGCTACACCCTGCGGGTGGCCATCGGCAATTTGCGGACGGAGAGGGGGCACATTGAGCAGCTCTGGGAGCTGGTGGGGCGTGCCTATGAGGAGCTGCGGGGGGAGTAGGGGCG
>DASXJP010000123.1:0-5888 GCA_036497345.1 Thermoanaerobaculia bacterium | reverse complement strand
CGCTTGTTTCAATCCACGCCCCCGCGCGGGGGGCGACCGCGACTCCATAAGTATCTGATTCTTAATGCGCCAAAGTCCAGTTTCCGCGAACCTCGGTCCTATGGGGGCAGCTCCTCCCTGGGAAGGCTGGAGGGGTTTGGTGGAAAAGCCTTGCGCTATAAGCCTCCAAGAGGCTCCGCGAACCTCTCCTGGACAGGCCTGGTGGCTGGAGGTTCGCGGCGATTCAGAAGTCAGGCGATCAGAGGGCCGTCGAGGTCCAGGACCGTCTTGATCCCATGGTGCTCCTTGCGGCCTTTCCAATTGGCACCGAGGAAGTAGAATCGCAGGCTGTCTTCTTCTGCCTTGAATTCCTTGAGCAGGCGCAGCCGGAGCTGGGTCCATTGGGTGGGGTCCACCAAACACTCAAAGACGGAATTCTGGACTCGTTGTCCATAATCGAGGCAGACCTTGGCAACCCGGCGAAGCCGGCGGCGTCCGGCCGGCGTGGTCGTGGAGACGTCGTAGCTGACGAGCACCAACATGACGGCCTACTTCCAGAGGAAGGGTGGGTAACCGTCGAGGTCTCCCCGCAGGGTACGAGCGAGGAGCGCGGATTGGAGGTGTGGCAGCAGCCCCCAGGTGGTTTTTTCGTCCAGGAACGGATGGACGATCTCTTCGCCTTTCCTTTTCTGATAGGCCACGAGCACGGCTTTCCGGGTCTCTGAATCCATGGCGATCCCTCCGGTCTCGTCGCGGGTGAAGCCGGACGGACGGACCTGGTTGAGGTTGACGAGGGAGAGCGCCAGACGGTCCGCGAGGCAGGCCCGCATCTCTTCCATCAGGTCCAGCGCCAGGCCGGGGCGGCCGGGCCGGTCCCGATGGAGAAAGCCGACCGCGGGATCGAGCCCCACGGATTCGAGGGCCGCCGCGAAGTCGTGACGCAACAGGGTGTAAATGAACGAGAGCAGAGCGTTCATGTTGTCCAGCGGCGGACGCCGGTTGCGCTCGCGGAGGAAGAAGTCGTCCTTCTGCTGGACGATGAGGGAATCGAACACCTCGAAATAGATGCGGGCCGCGCTCCCCTCGATCCCGCGGAGAGCGTCCACCGCCAGGTCGGCGGTGAGCGCTTGGAGGTGTTGGGCCAGCCGGCTTGCCGCGGTGCGCACGGCGTCGGCCGCCGGATGGCTGGGCCGGTCGCGCAGGGCGCGCAGGAGGACGGTGCGGCTGTTCGCGATCTTGGCCGTGAGGATCGGACGCACCAGAGCGGCGCATGCAGCCGGATCGTCGGCGCGGCGGTACTGCTCGCGCCGCAGGAGGACGTTGCCGGAGGTGGGGCCCTGGAGCCGGGCGAGGAAGCGGCCGTGCTCGGTGAGGAACGAGACGGCGACCCCGCGCTGGCCACAAAGGCCGAGCAGGAACGGGCTGAAGCCGATCTGTCCGAAGCAGATGATGCTGTCCAGGGTATGGATCGGCACGCGCATGCGGACCTCCTTCTCAACCCGGACGGCCACCGCCTCGCCTTCTTTCGCCAGATAGGCACCGGCGGTGGTGACGAAAAGGGTGTTCGAGTGTTTCTTCATGGGGAAGACGTTTCCTTTTCCTCTCCCTCGGGAGAGTCCGCCACCTGGCGGAGGTAGCGGGCGAGATAGCGCTGGGCGGAGCTGGCGGGCGCCGCGGGCAGGCAGACGTCCAGCAGCGAGCACTGGTCGCATTTCGGCTCGCGGACCGGCTTGGGTGTGATGCGGCGGTCGACGAGCTCGTGAAAGCGGGCCGCCGCCTCTTCCGTGAGCTGGCGGAGCGCGCGGTCGAGCTCCACCTCCATCCGTCGCCGCGGCTGGCCGTAAAAGAGGGCGCCGGCCGGGATCTCGACTCCGAGCATCTCCTCCAGACAGAGGGCCTGGGCGCAGAGTTGGGCTTCATCCGCCCGGTGGGCCTTGGGCCGGCCCCGCTTGTACTCGACGGGGAAGGGACGCCAGAGGCCCGACAGCCCGGGGAGGGAGGCGCCGGCCGCCTCCTCGCCGGGGCCGAGCCGCCGGAGCTCCACTACGTCCGCTTTCCCCGTGAGGCCGAGCCGGGCGCATCGCAACGGGAGCCCGCGGACGACCCGGAGGTCCCCACGGGATTCGCTCTCTCCTCCATCCGCGCGTTCGTGAAGATGTGTCCCCTCGACGGTCAGTGGATTGTCCACCCAGATCCGTTCGAGATGGATCAGGGCCGCCTGCCGCTCGCAGAAGAGCAGGTGTTGCAGGCCGGACAGGGGGAGGAAGTCGTCTTCGGCGAACATTCCGTCACCGCATTTCGAGCAGGGTCACGCCCGGGGGTACCCGGTCGCGGTGGACGGTCACCTCGTAGTCGGAGAATTCGCGAGGCGCTTCGACGCCGGGTTTCTTCTTCACCGCGACCAGCTCGAACAGCTCGTGGGCGGGAGCACAGCCGAGCATGGCCTGCCGGCGGCGCTGCGCGGGATCGCTGTCCGTGCCGTCGTGGCGGAAGACGTAGAGCGGCCGGTGGACGCTCATCAGCCCTTTGCTCGCCGAGCGGTCGTGCTCGTACATGTTGAGCAGCGCTTCCCAGAGGAGGGCGAGGTCCGCCGCGGAAAATCCGGTCTCCTGGGCCAGATGGGCACTGATGAAGCCACGGCCCAGGAACAGCCCATAGGGGATGAGCGCCTTGCGTCCCATCGTGCGGAGCTTGTCCTCGGGCTGCTCGGCCTCCCAGCGGGCGATCTCCGCGGAGTAGCTGGCGCCCTTGACGTTCTCGGCCACCGCCATGCGGGTGATCGAGAGGTCGAGCGGCAGGACCGGGTCCACGGAGCGGGCGAAGGCGATCTGCACGGGCCCGCGCACCTGGCCGGCGTTGGCGCCGGTGCTCATCACGGCGCCGAACGCCCGCACGTCGAAGAAGCTCTGGCACATCCAACGTCTCGCCGCCTCGACCTTGGCCTTGGAGGCCCCCTTCTTGTCCTCCGGCAGCCCGCCGGTCTCCTCGTGGGCGCGGGCGATCGGCCGGTTGAGGTTGGTGGCGTGCTCGACGAACACGGCGTCGGGCATCTGGTTTCCCCGGGCGATCTGGACGTAGTTGCGGAGGCGGCGCTTGAGGGCCACGTCGGACACCAGGCCGGTCATCGTCTCCGGATCGAGACGCGGAGCGTTGCCGGCGTCCGGATCGCCGTTGGGATTGCCGTTGACGCAGTCGAAGAGGAAGAGGAATTCGTACCGGTTCTGGATCGGCTCAGACATGGTCGGTCTCCTGGGAGTCGGCGTCCGGGGTCTCGGAGGCGCCCGCGGCGGCGGTCTTGGTAGATGCGCGGTCGGCGGCGATCTGCTGGTAGTAGCCGAGGGCGAAGACGGTCTGCCGCTCGAGGCTCAACGTCGCCGGGATGGCCTGCTCGATGCGTCCGAAGGTGTCGGCGATCCGCCCCTCGTGCCAGCGGGCGAGCCCCCGGTCGAGCTTGTCGAGGTGGAACTGGGCGGTGCGGACGAGCCGCCCCAGCACCAGGGCGGGCGTGGCGCTCGCCGCGGCGTAGTAGCGCTGGACGACGCCGGCTCCCACGTCTCCCAGGGCGCGGTATTGGAGCGCGGCGAGCATCGCCAGCAGCCGCCCGCAGTGATAGGCGGGATCGGGATGGCCTTCGTTGAGGTTGGGTTGCATGGCGAGGTCTCCTTCGCGGATGAGGAAGGCCTTGAGCAGGCCCACGCGGGCGTGATTGAGCGATTGACCGGTGACGGCGTCGACTTTGAAGCGGGCCAGGGCCCGAGCCATGGCCTGCCGGGGAAGGCGCCGCTGCCGCACGGCGGCGTGCCACAGGGCGGCCTGGAGCGCGGGCGGCAGCTCGTCGAGGTCCCGCACCAGGGCGCCGAGCACGGCGAGGAGCTTCGGCGGCCGGGCCCGGCCGTTGCCGTCGCGCCGGACGATGGCGAGGTCCGAGAACCAGCGGTCGACGTTGCGCGCCAGCTCCTCGAACTGCCCTTCGATCCAGTCGCGGATCATCACGCGACCGGAGGCGCCGGACAGGGCCAGGATGAAGTAGCGGTTGTCGAGGAGGTCGGGCCGCGCGCCGGTTTGCAGAGCCCTCAGCAGCTCCCAGGCCCGCTGCTGGGCGTCCGCTTCCTCCGTGGCTTCGTCGGTGAGGAAGGCCAGCGGATCGTCCTCGCGGGGGATACGGCTCTTGAACCAGTGGACGACCTTGACGCCGGCGAGCCGCCGGCTCTCTTCCCGGAGCAGATGATTGAGCGCCGCCCGGTACTCGGCGGCGATCTCCTCGGAGACCGGCGCGTTGGCGGCCTGGGTGAGCCCGTAGGAGCAGAAGGACTCCTGCTTGAAGGCGGCGACGACGTCGCCCATGGCGAGGCCGCCGACGTCCGCGAGGCCGGCGATCTTCGGATGCGTGGGCGCGGGCTCCACGAGCTCGCCGCTGGCCAGGCAGCGGGCCAGCGCGGCGGCCGGGCCCGCGGCGGCCTTGCGGGGCGGCGCCAGGCCGCGGCGGAACCGGCGCCACCAGTCGTGCCAGAGCTCGGAATCCACCAGATACGGGGGCGAGGCGCCGAGCACGGAGAAGGTCACCTTGTCGGTCGGCTTGGCCTTGCGCGCCTGGAGCTGGGAGCGGATCTCCGCCAGGACGTCCGGGTCCTCCAGCGCGTCCGCGATGCCGGCGAGGACAGGGAGGGCCGCCGCCGCCTGCCGGAGCAGGCCGGTGAAGTAGGCGTGCTTGGCGAGGAGCTTGGCATTCGGCTCGCCGTCGGTGAGCAGGGTCACGACGTCCGCCGAGTCGGCGAGGAAGTGGCGGCAGCCCGGCCCGCCGCGCTTGATCTCGGGCTGGGAGAGCTCCGGGCATTGGCGGAAGGTGAGGCCCGGGCTCTTCGGATCCTCGGCGAGCGGGAGCACCTGAAGAAACTGGCCGTCCGCGTCGCACACCAGGCCCCAGCGGATCACCTTGGGCGCGAACCCCGGCTCGGCCACCAGGCCGTGGGAGCGGGCATATCTCACCAGAGAGCCGAGCATCAGAGGCTCCCCCCGGCCTTCAGGACGTCGGGGCTGGCGTAGTCGGGCACCTGGACGATCCCACCCCGCATCTCCGCCCGGAACAGGCTGACGGCGGGAGCGTCGTGCGCCGCGCCGGGACGGGAGAGGTCGAAGACGTCGTAGAGCATGAGCCCGAGGTCCTCGTCCACCGCAATGGGAGACCTGCCGTCTCCGGGCTCGGCCAGCTTGAAGAAGGCGGGCATCTCGCGGCAGCCGAAGTACGGCTGGTAGAAGCACTTCCCCTTCCCGGCCCGGCGGCGGAACTGGGCTTCGAGGGTGGTCTGCCTGCCTTCGTAGCCGGGCCAGGCGAGGATGTCGGCCTGGAGGCGGTAGCGCACGTCGCGCAGCGCCATGGTCTGCCGCTGGGTGCGCCCCTTCTCGTCGGTGCCCAGCAGCTCCCGGTCGCCGTCCGCCCAGAGCGGCTCGGGCTCCCGCTTGCCGTCCATCCAATCGAGGACGGCGTGGACGTTGACCTTCTCTTTCACCTCGTTGCGCCGCAAGGCGATGTAGGACGGCGTGGCGAGCACCTCGATGGCGCGCACCGCCCAGCGGAATTCCGCCGGCTTGGCGTAGACGGCGTCGAAGATCCCCCGCGCGGCGGACGGGGTGATCACCGGATAGCTGAAGCGCTCCACTTTCAGCTCCGGCCGGCTGAAGCAGGCGAATTCGCCCCAGACCTCGAGCGCTTGTCGCGTCGGCGGCATCAGATCCTCCTTTCGATGACTGCCACGATTCCAGGCAGCTTTCTCGGTAAAAATGTTGGGGCTTCGGCGGAATCTTGCGAGTGAAAACCCCCATATCAAGAACGCGCCATTTCTAGGTTGAAGGGACCCTCTGCCTGCCAGGATCTGGCTTTTCATGCGATCCAGGCGTCCTCGGAGACTCCG
>DASXJP010000122.1:0-14160 GCA_036497345.1 Thermoanaerobaculia bacterium | reverse complement strand
GACACCGTGGATTCCAGGCATTTTTTCTTCCGGAGTAAGAATTTTCAATATCTTCCGGAGCCTCCCTTGACGATCGAGTGCCACGAAGCGTCCGTCTTGTAACTTTAACATCGTGCCGTCGTCTGTGGCGCGGATGTCGCTCACCTTTGGGGCTTGCGCTCCAAGGCTAATAGGAATGATCTGTCCGCTAGCTGTCAAACGTACCAACTCGCCACGGCCGGAATCTACCAGAAGAAGTTCTCCATCATCTGTCCATGCCCCGGCGGTAATCCAAGTATACGGAATCTTCAAATCAACACTAACTGGACCATTTCCGGCCAGGAAGGCTCGCGCGCGGCGTGATTCAGTTGTGCTTGCCAACTGGATCTGTGATGGGAAAGACGTTTTTCGAGTGCCCTCGATCGCCAGGCAGGTGGTCGGGTTCGGTCTTCCAGTCGCATTCTTTATCGGAAAAGTCTGTGAGCACAGCTCTTCCGGATAGCCGCCACAAGTTCCGCTAACATCAATCGTTCCCTTAAACCTGGAACCTCCGGTAGGGTAACTAGGTTGAGGCAAAGCCAAGCTTATGGAAGCTAAGAGGGTCATCAGTCGTTTTTTAGTGTGCATGTCTTATCTCCAGGGATCTCCTCTCACTGCCCGAAGCTCCATCCCGGTGGATTATCGTTCCAATTTGCCGGATACGAGCATAAAGGGCGCGAATTGTCTACACGCAACGGTGACCTCGTGGTCTCGATCTCGCTAGTGGGGACCAGAATCAGAGAGTATATTTTGCGGCACATCTTCTTTTTCCCACAGGGCTGAGCGGGTCCCCCTTCCAGGATTGCCCAGTGATTACGCCCTGGCGCAATCGTCACATGCGGTGATGTTGCAGGGAGAGAGACTGTGTACAATGGCTTCTTGCTCATAGGATCGAAACTAGTCAAGAACCATCTCGTTCGTATCCCTGGCGCTGTTTGGCATTTAGAAAGAACGAAAAGGAGATCCTTACCCCCGTAGAGCCCTGCGATTCCAGCCGATCCCTCGAAAAGACGGTAAGCTTCCTGTCCTCGCTTTCCCGAGAAGTCCGGCATTCCTTCAAATCCATTTAATCTAATTTGAAACATGCTTGTGTTCCATTCTTCGGGATGGAGACGAACGATCTCGGGAGGATTTTTCATTTCTAGAAAATACACAGTTTCTCCCACTCTTGCCAAGTGCGGGTAACCCATAAGATATAGACCAGAGAGGCTCTCATTTTTGGCAATCAGCCGCACCATGTCGAAGTCACTTGGCGAGTCTAGGGGCACATCGACGATTCCTCTATCCCAAGGGACCTTGCTCGGGTCGTCTCCCGCAGAAGCATCCCCCCTCCTCTCTACGTCTCCTAGGGCGAAGAGGTTTCCTCCGGCAAAGATCCAGTCGTAGGTGGCCTCGAACGAGTCGCCGTTTGACGACTCTGTTAAGAGGTCGCGGGCCTGATGCGGACGATACTGCTCCGTCAACCAAACAAAGACGTTCTCATCCTTGACGACGAACTCTTTTCCCACCGTTTGAGCCGATGCCGGCCTTTCAATTCTGATACCATCAGGAAGAGGTGCAACTTCTGAAGCGAGCTTTCCGTCCAGGGAATAGCGGAGAAGCTGGTTGCTGTCCGCTGCGTTTCGGGCACCCACCACAAGCAATTCTTTGTTATCCGGGCTCCAACTCAATGAAGTGGCCGCGGCGAGTTGGGGTACAAGCGGGACTGCCCGCCGATGGACTTCTTCTGGTGCGGGGACATTCTTAGGCAACAGGATGACTATCAAAGCGACTAGTACTGCAACGCCCAAACTGGCCGAAAAGATGATGACGCCTCGCTGACGCCTTGGAGCAGGGGCATCGCCAGTGGAAACCTCCTTATCTGGAACAAGGGGTGCCTGCCTCGTCAAGGGATCTGGTGCTGGAAAAAACGAGGTCAGCCGTGGCCGTGGCCGAAGAGGCTGAATTGACCCCAGCTCGGGCTTCAATACCGCCGGTTGTCCAGTGAGCCGGCGATAGAGTTCCTCATAACCAGTTGGAGTATCGATCTGGTAAAAAGTTGTCGAGCGGAGGGGTACGGGGATGTGTACTTTGTCACCTGCTGAGAGGATCACCGGTATAAATTTTGAGTTGACTCCGGCAGCTTCGTAGATCGCTTGAGTGACGATCGCCCCCTCCCATGCTGCTCCACGCCCGCGCCCTGGCTCTTCCTTGCCCTCGAATCGGCGACGGTAGATCTCTGTACAGACGACAAGGACGAAGTTCGCGGCCTGGAGCTGCCGCTCCATCCAGTGTGGCCATCCCTCAGGTGGAGCGGGTTCATACTGATCCACCTCAGCATCAATCCCCTCTTGTCGCAGGCGATCGCAGAGGGCGAGCACGCGATCTACGTGCTCCTCGGAATCATGGCTGTAGCTGACGAAGACCTTCATGGCGCAAGCCCCTCAAGAGGCTTGAACTCCATTATATGGCCAAGCACCTCTCAAGGCCATGAAGCGATAGGGATAAGCCCGGAGAACTCCAGGTATGAGAAACTACGCCCTCCGTCAAGGAGACCTCCCCATGAGCAAGACCGCCCTATTGGAGCCGCGTTTCGTCGACATCATCGCCTCGGAGGTGGGCTGCCGGCCCCACCAGGCGCAGGCCGCCTCCGAGCTGTTCGCCGAGGGGGCCACCGTCCCCTTCGTGGCCCGCTACCGCAAGGAGGCCACGAGCGGCCTCGAAGACCTGCAGCTCGAGACCCTGTTCAAGCGCCGGGAATACTTCCTGGAGCTGGCCGAGCGGCGTGACGCCATCCTGGAGAGCATCCGGGAGCAGGGCAAGCTCACCGACGAGCTGGAGGCCGCTATCCGCGCCGCCGTCACCAAGCAGGATCTCGAAGACCTCTACCTCCCCTACAAGCCCAAGCGGCGCACCCGCGCCCAGATCGCCCGCGAGAAGGGCCTGGAGCCGCTGGCCGACGCCCTGCTGGCCCGCGCCGCCTCGCGCGACCTGCCCGAGGAGCTGGCGGCGCCGTTCGTCAATCCGGAGAAGGGGGTGGAGGACGCCGCGGCCGCCCTGGCCGGCGCCCGCGACATCCTGGCCGAGCGGCTGGCCGAGAGCTCCGCCGAGCGCTCCGAGCTCCGCCGCGTGATGGCCACCGGCGGCCTCCTCCGCGTGCGCGTGCTCCCCCAGAAGGAGAAGGACCCCGAGGCCGCCACCTACCGCGACTACTTCGAGCACGACGAGCCGGGCAAGGACATCCCCTCCCACCGCCTGCTCGCCATCCTGCGCGGCGAGCGCGAGGGGTTCCTGATCTCCGAGCTGCGGATCGACGACGAGCGCGAGGTCGAGCGCCTGGGCCGCTCCTGGAGCGTGCCGCTCGATACCGCCTGCGGCCGCCAGGTCGCCGAGGCCACGGCGGACGGCTACAAGCGGCTGCTCCGCCCGTCGATCACCAACGAGGTCCGCTCCGAGATGCGCGAGCGCGCCGAGGCCCAGGCCATCGCCGTGTTCCGCGCCAACCTCGAAGCCCTCCTCCTCCAGGCCCCCCTCGGCCTGGTGCCGGTGATGGGGCTCGATCCCGGCCTGCGCACCGGCTGCAAGCTGGCCGTGGTGGACGGCACCGGCCGCGTGGTGGCCACCGACGTCATCCACGCCGTCCCTCCGCACGCCGACGAGGTGGGAGCGGCGCGCACGGTGGTCTCGCTGATCAAAAAGCACGGCGTCCACGCCGTGGCGGTGGGCAACGGCACGGCCAGCCGCGAGACCGAGGCCTTCGCCCGCAAGGCCGTGCAAGAGGCGGGGCTTGAGAAAGTGGTCGTGGCGATCGTCCCCGAGACGGGCGCCTCGGTCTACTCCGCCTCGGCGGTGGCCCGTGAGGAGCTGCCCAACCTCGACGTCTCCCTGCGCGGCGCGGTCTCGATCGCCCGCCGCCTCCAGGACCCGCTCGCCGAGCTGGTGAAGATCGAGCCCCGCTCCCTCGGCGTCGGCCAGTATCAGCACGACGTCGACCAGAAGTCCCTGGAGAAGGAGCTGGACACGGCCGTCGAGGGCGCGGTGAACCGCGTGGGCGTGGAGCTCAACACCGCCTCGGCCCCGCTGCTGCGCCGCGTCTCCGGCCTCTCCGAGCGGATCGCCAACGCCATCGTCCACCACCGGGACTCCAACGGCCCCTTCCGCTCGCGGCAGTCGCTGCTCAAGATCCCGGGCCTGGGCCCCAAGACCTTCGAGCTGTCCGCCGGCTTCCTGCGCATCCGCGAGGGGGACAACCCGCTCGACCGCACGGCCGTGCACCCCGAACGCTACGAGGTGGTCCAGAAGATGGCCGCGGCCCTGAGGGAGCCGGTCGGCAGCCTGGTGGGCAATCCGGACCTGGTGGGGAAGCTCGACTTCAGCCGCTTCGCCGACGCCGAGCACAATCTCGGCAAATTCACCCTGGAGGACATCCGCAACGAGCTCCTCCGTCCCGGCCGCGATCCGCGCCCCGAATTCAAGACCCCCGAGTGGCGCCCGGACGTCACCACCGTCAAGGACCTCCAGCCCGGCATGGTGCTCGAAGGGCGGGTCTCGAACGTGGCCAACTTCGGCGCCTTCGTGGACATCGGGGTCCATCGCGACGGCCTGGTCCACGTCTCCGAGCTGACCCACCGCTGGGTGGCGGACCCCCGCGACGCCGTCAAGGTGGGGGAGATCGTGAAGGTGAAGGTGCTGGAGGTCGACTACCAGCGCGAGCGCATCAGCCTCTCGATCAAGGCCCTCCAGCAGCCGCCCGCCGAGGGCCGTCACGCCACGGGGAGCGCCGGCCGCGCGGGACGCCCCGACCGCAACGCGCCGGCTCCCGCGGGTGGGAACCGTCCTCCCGCGAAGCCGCAGCCCAAGCCGGCGGCGTCTCTGGAGGACCTGATGAAGAAGTTCAACCGGCAAACTTGACCAAGCCCCGCTCAGGCGGGATACTCCTCTTCCATGGCCAAGAAAGAAATTGATCCTCAGGCTTTTCTCGACGCCATCAACCGAGCCTATGACGATTTTCCCGATCAGGAAGAATCGATCATCTTACGGTTGATGCGTGCCAAGCAGCGACAGCTAATCGAAAAACAACTTGAGGAAGGACCGGAGACGTTCGGACCCTCCCCTCACCGCTGATACGTCCCCATCAACACCGCCTCCCCGATCACATGCCCCTTCAGGGCCGCGTCGATCTCCTTGCGATTCGGGCTCTTGAGGCCGCTCAGCTCATCCTTCAGGGCATACAGGTGGAAGAAATACCGGTGCCGTCCTTTCGGCGGGCAGGGGCCGCCGTAGCCGACCTTCCTGAAGTCGTTGGTCCCCTGATCCGCCGGTTTCGCGGCTTCCGGCAGCGAGTGCGTCGAGGCCGGCAGGTTGAAGACGATCCAATGCGTGAAGAGGCCGCTGGGGGCGTCGGGATCGTCCAGGATCAGGGCGTACGCCTTGGCTCCCGCTGGAGCCCCGGTCCAGGCCAGCGGCGGGGAGACGTTCTCGCCGTCGCAGGTGAAGCGCTTCGGGATCTCCTTGCCGTCCTGAAACGCCGTCGAGGTGATCTTGAAATCGGCGCCGGCGCCCTCCGAGCTCGCGGTCGCGAGGAGGGCCAGCGCCAGAGCGGACAGCAACGATTCTTTGATCATGATGTTCCTCCTTGTCAGCCGCGCCGCAGCTCGGCGATGAGGCGCGGCGAGGTCGTGCGGTCCCAGGGACGGCGATCGTAATCCCCCCAGAGATATGCAATCTGGAGGCCGGCGGCGCGGGCGCGCTGCTCCAGCTCCTGCCGCGACCACAGGCGGGCCGGGAACGAGGCCTCCCGCACCCGTCGGCCCTGGACGAAATACTCATAGCTCGCCGTGCACCGCCGGGCCGCGGGATCGCACCTCCAGGTCTCCCGGACGGACAGGCCGCCCGCCCCGGAATTCTCCTTGACCAGCCCCTCGGGATGGTCCGCCGCGTGCCGCTGATCCGGCGCCAGCCAGGCCGCGTCGAGGAGGAAACGCCCGCCCGGGACGAGATGGCGGGCGGCGGTGGAGAAGGCGCGCTCGCGGTCCTCGTCCGCGGTCAGATGCACGAACGGATCGTCGATCGCGGCCACCAGATCGAAGGCCGACCGCAGCGGAGAGTCCCGCATGTCCGCGGCCACCAGCCGGACGTTGGAGACCCCGGCGAGCTTCCGATGGGCGACCGCGATCATCTCCGGAGCCAGCTCCAGAGCCACCACCTGGGCCGCGGTGCGGGCGAGCGCGGCCGTGGCCCGTCCGGTCCCGGACCCCAGCTCGAGCACCCGGCAGCCCGGCGGCGCGCTCGCCGCCCAGGCCCAGAGGTCGCCGTCTCCGCGATCCGCCAGCTCGAGATCGTAGAAGGGAAGGATCTCGTGGTAGTAGTCCCGGACCTCCATGGGGCGATTCTAGTCCCGACGCCGCATGAAATCCGCAGGTTGTTATAAAATGGAGATGAAAACCGCTGTCAATCCAGGAGACCACGATCCGAGTGGGAGGCTGAGATGGCCAGAGTCTTCTTCGCCAAGGGTGCCAAGGGGGAGATCATCCGCCGCATGCAGCTCCGGTTGACCGGGCTCGGGTTCGACACCCAGGGCATGGACGGGGTCTTCGGCGACGATACCACCAAGGCCGTCACCGCGTTCCAGAAGGCCCAAGGGCTCGACCCGACCGGGGAGGTGGACGCGGCGACCTACGAAAAGCTCATGGGCGCGGAGGTCCCTCCCGTGCGCGACCGGGCGCTGGGGATCACGGCCTCGTTCGAGGGGCACGGATTCACCCTCGCGCAAGGCAACTTCGACGGCGCGGGCATCACCTGGGGGATCATCGGTTTCACCCTCGTCGGCGGCCAGCTCGAGAGCATCCTCCTGGAGGCTGAGAAGGGTCATCCCGGCCTCCTGCGGGAGGCGTTCGGCGCCAAGACCGATCAGCTCCTCGACCTGCTGAAAAAACCGATGAAAGAGCAGATCGCCTTCGCCGACACCATCAGCCTCGGCGCGACCAAGGAACGCCTCGCCGAGCCCTGGCGGACCGCCTTCAAAACCCTCGGCGAGCGTCAGGAGGTCCAGGATATCCAGATCAAGCACGTGGAAGACGATTACTTCAAGCCGGCGCTCCAGACCGTCAAGGATCTCGATCTGAAAACGGAGCTGGGGCTCGCCCTGGCTTTCGACATCCACGTGCAGAACGGCGGCGTCAAGACCGCGGCCCGCCAGAAGATCGCGGCGGCGCTCGCGGAGCATCCGGTGTCGCGCGAGCTCGACTTGCGGATCCTGATCGCGCAAGCGGTCGCGGACAATGCAAAGCGGGACTACCGGCGGGACGTCCTCGACCGTAAGATGTCCCTCGCCACCGGGGCCGGCCGCGTGCACGGAGCCACGTACGTGCTGCGCAACTGGGGATTGGACGACCTGGCGGCATAGGCCCGCCGCCTGGAGCCTTCGATGCGACTCGCCGACCTCGTCACCACCTCCCGCCGGGTCTCCGAGACCCGATCCCGCCTGGAGAAGACCTCCGCGCTGGGCGACCTCCTGCGGCGGCTGGCTCCCGAGGAGATCGACATCGCCGTGGCCTTCCTCTCCGGCCACCTCCGCCAGGGGCGGATCGGCCTGGGTGGCGCCGCGATCCGGAATGCCATGCCGGAGACGGCCGCCGCCGAGCCCTCGCTCACCCTGGGCGAGGTGGACGCGGCCTTCGAGCGCATCGCCGGCACGACCGGCTCCGGCTCCACGGCCGAGCGCGGCCGGCTCCTCTCCGGCCTTCTCGCCCGCGCCACCCGCGAGGAGCAGGATTTCCTCGTGCGCCTGATCTTCGGCGAGCTCCGCCAGGGGGCCCTCGCGGGCCTCATGGCCGAGGCGCTGGCCACGGCGGCGGAGGTGCCGGCGGACGAGGTGCGCCGGGCCCTCATGCTGGCGGGCGAGCTGCCGGAGGTGGCGAAGGCCGTGCTGACCGAGGGCCGGCCCGGGCTCGCGCGCTTCGGTCTCCAGCTCTTCCGGCCGCTCCAGCCGATGCTCGCGCAGCCGGCCGGAGACGTCTCCGAGGCGCTCGACCGTCTGGGAGAGGCCGCGCTGGAGCTCAAGCTCGACGGCGCCCGCGTCCAAGTCCACAAGTCGGGGGACGAGGTCCGCGTCTACTCCCGCCGCGGCAACGAGGTCACCCACGCCGTGCCCGAGCTGATCGAGACCGTCCAGGCCCTCCCCGCGCGCCAGCTCCTCCTCGACGGCGAGACCATCGCCTTGCGTCCGGACGGCTCCCCCCTCCCCTTCCAGGTCACCATGCGCCGCTTCGGCCGCAAGCTCGACGTCGACCGCCTGCGTGGCGAGATCCCACTCACCCCGTTCTTCTTCGACGTCCTCCACCTCGACGGCGACGATCTGATCGATCGCACCGCCGGCGAGCGTTTCGCGGCCTTGGCCGAGGCTGTGCCGGGGCTCACCGTGCCGCGCCTGATCACCGCGAACGCGGAGGAAGCGGAAGCTTTTTTCGAGGAGGCGCTCACCCGCGGCCACGAGGGGATCATGGCCAAGGACATGGACTCCCGCTATGAGGCCGGCCGGCGCGGCTACTCCTGGCTCAAGATCAAGCCCGCGCACACGCTGGACCTGGTGATCCTCGCCGCCGAATGGGGTCACGGCCGCCGGCAGGGCTGGCTCTCCAACCTCCACCTCGGAGCCCGCGATCCCGACAACGGCGGCTTCGTGATGCTCGGCAAGACCTTCAAGGGCCTGACCGACGAGATGCTCGCCTGGCAGACGAAGAAGCTTCAGGAGCTGGCGCTGGGCACCGATAGCTGGACCATCTACGTCCGCCCCGAGCTGGTCGTCGAGGTCGCCTTCAGCGACGTCCAGGAGAGCCCGCAATACCCCGGCGGCATGGCCCTCCGCTTCGCGCGGGTGAAGCGGTACCGGGAGGATAAGACCGCGGCGGAGGCGGATACGATTGGGACGGTGCGGGGGATCTTCGCGGGGCAAAGTCTCCTCGGAGGGCACGTCGCTCCGTCCGCCTGATCCTGGGGTAGGCCACCATCGTTCCTATCATTTTTTGGTATTGAGATCGGTCCGAGCTGCCCCGGTCCGATTCGTGTAGCGCCTCTGTCACCCGCCCGCCCCACACCCGGTGCTAAAATCCCCTCGCGAATCACGCGAGAGGGGGGATCCTCATGGAGCCGCGATCGGAGGCCGAGAAGGCGCTCGCAGAGCTGGTGGCCCAGCTCCGGGAGGCCGCGGGGCCGAACCTGCTGGGGGTCGCCCTGTATGGCGGCCTGGCCAAGGGGCGGTATACGCCGGGCATCTCGGACGTCAACGTACTGATCGTGCTGGCGGAGGCCGGGCTGGAGCGGCTGCTGCCGCTGTCGCCCGCCATTACCCGCGCGCTGCGCGAGTCCCGGGTGACCCCCTTCGTGGTCACTCCCGAGGACCTGCGGGCCTCGGCGCGCCTGTTCCCCGGCAAGGTCCTCGACATGCAGGAGAGCCACCGGGTGCTGTGGGGGGACGTCCACCTGGACGGCATCGCCGTGGCGCCCGCGGATCTGCGCCTGCGCGCCCGCCAGGAGATCAAGAACACCGAGCTCCGTCTGCGCTTGCGGGCCGTGGAGCGGAGCGGCGATCCGGACGCCCTCTGGCGCGGTCTCATGGCGAGCCTCCCCAAGATCGCGGTCACCCTGGAGACCCTGCTCCGCCTGGACGGCGTGGCCGTGCCCGTGGACCGGCCCGGGCTGCTGCGTCTGGCGGCGCGGGAGCTGGGGATTCCAGCGGACCAGATGGAGCCGTTCACGGAGCTCCGCCGCGTCGACCAGCGGCCGGAGGACGAGCGGGCGCGCCGGCTCTACGCCGCGTATCTCGATCTCCTGTCCGCCATCTCCCGGCGAGTGGAGGAGACGGCGCGATGACCAATCCGCTGGATCTGCGGGGGCCGGAGTTCCTGAGCTTCTATGTGCCCTACGTGGTCTGCGTCTTCCTCCTCGTGTGGCTGGCGCGGGTGCTCTGGAGCCGGGCCTACGAGGCTCCCGCGAGCGGACGCTGGAGCCCCGGGATCTATCCGACCGAGAGCGACACGCCGGCGATCGCGCTGCTGCGGGGCGGCCCGGAGGAGGTGGCCAGGACGCTCCTCGGCCGGCTGGTGGCGGAGGGCTTTCTGATCATTGACGACAAATCGCTGGCGCGGCCTCCGGAGCTGCCGCGGGACCGCTCCCGATTGACCTTTCTGGAGGAGGAGGCGTTGAAGGCCGGACTCGGAAGCGTACCGGCGGCGGCCGCTCACAAGGCCCTGGCCCGGGTGACGCAGGCGCTCACACCCCATCTCGAGCCGATCCGCCTGGAGCTCGAAGCCGCGGGCCTGGCTCCGGGCCCCAGCCAGCGTTGGGGATACCGGCTCCTCGGCCTCGTCGCGCTCGTGATGGTGATGGGGCTGGGCGTCGCCAAGCTGCTGGTGGCGATGTCCCGCGGGCGCGGCAACGTCGGGTTCCTGATCCTTCTCCTGTTCTTCTCTTTTTTCATTTCCGTGCGCCTGATGAAATCCCCCTTTCAAACCGCGGCGGGAAGCCGCTATCTGTCCTGGCTCAAGCAGTCCCACAAGGGGCTGATGAGTATGGTGATCGATGGCCGGCGTCCGGGCTTCGGCGAGCTCGCCCTCGCGGCGGGGATCTTCGGGATCGCCGCGCTGCCGTCGCTCCAGCCCCTCCACAAGGCGTTCGTCCCGCCGAGCTCGAGCTCGGGGAGCGACGGCGGCAGCGGCTGCGGGGGCGGCGGAGGGTGCGGCGGCGGTTGCGGAGGGTGCGGTGGCTGAGCTGCCGTTCCTGGGCGCGGGCGTTAGCTTCCGTCCGGCCTGGCGGTGGGAGGTGATCCGCCATCGCGGCGCTCTGGGCGCCGTCGAATGCATCCCCGAGGACGTGCCGGGACCGGCGGCGGTGCGCGATCTCGGCCTGATCCGCGACGCCGTGCCGGTGCTCCTGCACGGCATCGGCCTGTCGCTGGGGAGCGCCGAGGGGCTCGACGCGGAGCGGGTGCGCCACGTGGCGCGGGTGGCCGAGGCGGTCTCGCCCCCCTGGCTCTCGGAGCACATCGCCTTCACCCGCGCCGGCGGCATCGAGATCGGCCATCTCACCCCGCTCCCCTTCACCCGCGAGGCGGTCGCCACCCTGGCCCGCAACGTGGCGGAGCTCGAGCGCGCCCTGCCCGGGCTGCCCATCCTGCTGGAGAACATCGTCTATCCCTTCGCCCTGCCCGGGGCCGAGATGAGCGAGGCGGATTTCGTGCGCGCGGTCATCGAGGAGGCGGACGCCGGGCTCCTGCTCGACCTGGAGAACGTCCACGCCAACGCCCGCAATCATGGCTACGATCCGATCGAATATCTGGAGAGCCTCCCCCTGGAGCGGGTCGGCGAGGTGCATCTGGCCGGCGGCGTGGTCCACGACGGCCAATACGTGGACTCGCACACCCGGCCGGTGCCGGAGGAGTCCTGGACCCTGCTGGAATGGTTGGCTCCACGGGCGCCGGTGCGCGCGGTGATCATCGAGCGGGACGACGACCTGCCCCCCTTCGACGATCTCCTGGCCGAAGTGGCGCGGGCGCGGAAGATCCTCGATGAATCTCGCTGATCTGCAACGCGCCCTCGCCGCCGGTCTCACCGGCCGGGGTCCGGGGCCGGAGGGGATGGACCCCGAGGCGCTGGAACGGGCCCGGCGCGGCCTCGAATCCAAGCGCCGCCGCGCCGCCGCCCATCTCCTCCCCCGCCTTCGCGCCGCTCTGGGAGCGCATTGGAAAGAATATTTCGCCGGTCACGCCGCGCGCTACCTCCCCACCGGTCTCCTCTATCACGTGGACGACGCCTGGGAGCTGGCGCGGACCGCGGTCCAGAATGAAAACCGGGAGATCGTGGGCGCGGCCCGGGATGATCTGGCGATGCTGCGCCTGCGCTGGGTGCGGAGAGGCCGGAGCGGGATCGAGCGCATCCAGGAGCGGCGGGGGATGGTGATCGCCCGGGTGCGCAGCCCGGTCCGGCTGGTGCTGATCAGACTGCCGGGGCGGGAGGGGAGGATCGTGCGCCTCTACCCCCCATACATCCCCAAAAATTGATCCGCGCTCTCCGGCGCCGCCACCATCCAGGCGGTGAAGTTGGCGAGCAGGTTGATCTGGGTTGCCGTCAGATCGGTCTCCAGGGTGCTGTAGTGCGGGAAGTAGCTGAGGGTCGTGGGATCGTCGAAGGGGGCGAGGAGCGCCTGCACCGCGGGATTGAGCTCGTCGAACCAGCTCTGGGCGCGGTTTGGATAGACCCAGAGGACGTTGACCGCGCGCTCGCGCCGGCGGACTCCGAACCAGGGGTTGTCCTGTACCTCCAGGGTCTGCTTGTAGATCGCGCTCGTGGCATTGGCGCCGCTGCCGCTCGCCTCCCAGAGCCCGCGGATCACCTCGGCCAGTAAGTGGGATGCGAAAACCTGACTGTTCTGCCCCTGGGGGAAGATGGGATTCGGATCTCCCTTGTAGAGGATATAGCCCTTTTTCGGATTGTACGGCTGATAGCCGAAGAGCGGCGGGATGTCCGGGGTGATGATGACCCTGGTGCCCGGCACCTCGTGGCCCGCGGCATCGATCACGCCGAAGCGCCCGGCCGCCATCGCCGTGCTCGCATTGAGAAAGGCGATCACGTTGTCCACGTCCGTGTAGGAGAGCATGGCGTTGACGCCGCTGTTTTCGAAATTGCCGCCGTCCGCGAAGCGGGTGGGATTCGTCCGCGGATAGGGCTGGACGTCGGCCACGGGCCAGTATTGAAATTGCGGGATCAGATCCTGGAGCGCCGCGAGGTCTGATTTGAGGGCGGCGAGCTCCTCGACGGTGGTGATCCCCGGGGGCGAGGCCTCGTACCTCTGCGCCGGCAGGAGGAGGCCGGCGTCGCCGAGGTGATCCCGGAGCCAGGCCCAGATGTCCTCCGCGATCTCCTCCAGAAGCTCCAGGAGCTGCTCCGGGTCCTGCTCCCAGATGGCGAGCTGGTTCTGCAAGGCGTCCGCGAAGGCGGCGCTGCTGGTGCCCACGATGTCCGCGATGGCGAGCTGGCGCGACTGGCTCACCGTTACCTCGGACCCTTGGACGGCGGTGGGGTTCGAGCTGAAGGCGAACGAGGTGACGCCCCCGCCGCCCGGCTTGCGGCCGTTGGCGTCCACGCCGGTGGGAGAGCCCACAATGCCGGTCCGGAACGGGGTGGACTGCACCGGCGCGAGGAGCTGGATCTGGATGCCCGGCTCGCTCAGGAACATCCCCATGTTGCAGATCAGGAACGGCCGGCGGGTGCGGCCGGCGCCGCTCGCGATCAGGTGCGCCGTCTCGCCCGCCAGCGACGGGTTCGGGCCGGTCACCTCGGCGGCGAGCGAGGCTTGATCCCAGGAGAAGAGCGACCTGGGGAGCAGGCCGTTCAGGAGATCGGGATCGTAGAGGCCGTAGGGCGCGAGGATGTGGAGGCCCATCAGCGCCTGCCAGAGAAAATCGGGCGGCGTGTCGAGGTACTTGTAGAGGATGTAGGCCTCGGCGGCCAGCGCGGGAATGGAGAAGAGGTCCGAGTCGACGGCGGCGCCGATGTTCCCCTCCGGCAGCACGTCGAGGATCTCGGAGTCCGGGTGGTCGGGCTCCGCCGTTGGCACGAGCCGGCTCTGATCCGCCACGTACTCGTTGAGGTACGCGCTGTCGCTCGTGCCCGCGGTGAGGAATTCGAAGGTGACGCCGAGCCACGAGCCGCCGGAGACGGTCGAGATCGCCTTGGTCTGGCTGAGCAGGCTGGCTCCGTTGAGCTCCAGCGCGCTCAACCCCCGGAGCTGCCCCATGCCGGCCGAGAGCGCCCGCGAGCCGCCGCCGCTCAGGCAGATCCCCACGTTGCCGGGCGTCTGTGCGAGCTCCGGCACGAACTGGCCCACGGTGAGGGGGGCCGCGGAGGTCGGAGTGAGCTGGGCCTTGAAGGTTCCGGGTATGGTGTCCTGGGGCATGGGGGTCCTCCTGAGGGAGGAGGATATCGCAAGGTGAAAGAGCGGCGTCTCCGGTTCATTGTCCCTCAGTTGATCCCCTCATCGGGGCCCGGCCCTCTTCTCCCGGCCTCCCCCCCATCCGCCGGGAGAAGAGGGAGAGCTACGATCAAAGATGGTCTTCTTGAGCCCTCTCTGTTCTGAAAATAGGGAGGGGGTATGTAGGGGCGGCCCTAT
>DASXJP010000121.1:0-10499 GCA_036497345.1 Thermoanaerobaculia bacterium | reverse complement strand
TACGGCCGGCAACGACAAGACGGCCCGCGTATGGGTGCTGTCTGATGGTCACGAGCTCGCGCGCATATCTCATGGTGATTCAGTCGGAAGCATCATGTTCAGCCCGGATGGCCGATACTTGATTACCATGACAGGCGCCAGTCATAGGTTTGATCCGGACTGGCGGGGGAGCAGCACGGTGAGCTTATGGGATATGATCAATAAGAAGGATTTTTTCCTGATCAGACATGGAGATCGGGTCAACCAAATTGCTTTTAGCAACAACGGGCGGTATATGGCGACGGCGAGCGAGGATAAGACGGTGCAAGTCTACGACTTGCACCGGGGGCGGCTTGTCGCCAAGCTGAGCCACGAGGCGGAAGTCAACAGCGTTGTATTCAGCCCAGATGATAGATATCTGGCTACCGCCAGCAGCGACAAGACCGCAAGGGTATGGTTGATCCCGGAGGGGCGCGAAATCAGTCGGGTGACTCATGAGGCAGACGTTTTCAGGGTAAGCATCAGTCGCGATGGGAAGTATCTTTCCACCGCAAGTATGGATGGCACAGCAAGACGGTGGCTTTTGGACCATGAAGAAATGCGGAAGAGAGTGTGCGCACGGTTGACCAGAAACTTGACCGTCAAGGAATGGAGGCAGTACGTGGGCAGTGAGCCTTACCGCCCGACTTGCCCTGGCTTGCCAGATCCGACGAAGATGACAGGAAAAGCAAAGCGTTCCACCGGACGGTGAACGGCGTCCCTGCCGCCAGGAGACCCCCTGGAAGAGGGCGAAGGCGAAGGAGCCAGCCGCCCCCACCTTGCCCCCGCCCCCGCCGTTGGCTAAGCTCCCGTAGGGTCTTAGCCCACCCCCTTTCCAGCGAGGAGCCCTCTCATGCCCATGCGCGGCCTCCGCCGTTCTCTGATTCCTGTTGCGATGTTGCTGCTCACCGCCTCCGCGTTCGCGGCTCCGGCGAAGAAGCCGGCGCCCGCTCCCGAAGCCTCTCCCTCGCCCACCGGGCTCAAGGACCTGCCCGAATTCAAGTCGCTCAAGTACCGGCTGGTCGGTCCGGCCTGGGGCGGCCGCGTGGCGCGGGTGGCCGGCGTGCCGGGCGACCCCCTCGTCTACTACGCCGCCACCGCCTCGGGCGGGGTCTGGAAGTCGGTCGACGGCGGCCACGCCTGGAGCGCCATCTTCGACGACCAGCCGGTGTCGTCGATCGGCGCGATCGCCGTGGCCCCCTCCGATCCCAACGTGGTCTACGTGGGGTCGGGCGAGGGGAACATCCGCGGCAACGTGGGGGCCGGCAACGGCATCTACAAGTCGCTCGACGGCGGCAAGACCTGGAGCCACGTCTGGACGCAGGTGGGGCAGATCGGCCAGCTGGTGGTCCATCCGGAGAATCCGGACATCGCCTACGCGGCGGTCCTGGGGCACGCGTTCGGCGCCAATCCCGAGCGCGGGGTCTATCGCACCACCGACGGCGGCAAGACCTGGAAGCAGGTGCTCAAGAAGAACGCGGAGACCGGCGCCTCGGCGGTGACGCTCGACCCCTCGAACCCCCACATCGTCTTCGCCGGCCTCTGGGAGACCCAGCGCTATCCCTGGGACCTCAAGAGCGGCGGCCCGGGGAGCGGCCTCTACGTCTCCCACGACGGCGGCGACACCTGGAAGCAGCTCACCGGCAGCGGCCTGCCGGACGGGACCTGGGGCAAGGTCGGCGTGGCGGTGGCGCCGTCGGACGGCCATCGGGTCTACGCGCTGATCGAGGCGGAGAAGGGGGGGCTCTACCGCTCGGACGACGGCGGCGAGACCTGGACGCTCGCCTCGGGCAGCCATGAGCTGCGGCAGCGCGCCTGGTACTACATGACTCTCACCGTCTCGCCCACCAATCCGGACGAGGTCTGGTGTCCGCAGGTCCCCCTGCTCAAGAGCATCGACGGCGGCAAGACCTTCGAGCACGTGAGCGGCGCGCCGCACGGCGACCATCACGACGTCTGGATCGATCCCAAGAACCCGAAGCGGATCATCGGCGCCGACGACGGCGGGGTCTATCTCTCCGCCGACGGCGGCAGCACCTGGACCGCGCCGGAGCTGCCGATCGGCCAGTGCTATCACGTCTCCGCGGACAACCGGGTCCCCTTCCGCGTCGCCTGCGCGCTGCAGGACATCGGCACCACCCAGGGGCCGAGCGAGACGTTCGACCACACGGGGATCCGCAACACCGACTTCCATGGCGTGGGGGGCGGCGAGGCCGGCTGGGTGGTCTCCGACCCGTCGGACCCCAATATCGTCTACGCCGGCGAGTATCTCGGGTATCTCTCACGGTATGACGACCGTACGGGCAGCGAGCGCAACGTCAGCCCCTGGCCGGAGAACCCCTCGGGGCACGGCGGCGAGGACATGCGCTACCGCTTTCAGTGGACAGCGCCGATCGCCGTCTCGCCGCACGACTCCAAGGTGGTCTATTACGGCGCCAACGTGGTGTTCCGCACCGCGGACGGCGGCCAGAGCTGGTCGGTGATCAGCCCGGACCTCACCCGCAACGACAAGTCGAAGCAGAAGTGGGCGGGCGGCCCGATCACCGGCGACAACACCGGCGTCGAAACCTATGACACGGTGTTCGTGATCGCCGAGTCGCCGGTGCAGAAGGACCTGATCTGGGCCGGCAGCGATGACGGCCTGATCCACGTCACCGAGGACGGCGGCAAGACCTGGCGCGACGTCACGGCGGAGATCCCCGAGATCCCCAAGTGGGGGACGACCGGCATGATCGAGCCGTCCCACTTCGACGCCCGCACCGCCTACCTGGTGATCGACGCCCACCGGCTCGACGATTTCCGGCCGTACCTCTGGAAGACGACCGACCTCGGCCGCACCTGGAAGCGGCTCGACGGCGGCCTGCCGCGCGACGTCTACCTCCATTCGGTGAAGGAGGACCCCACGAAGAAGGGGCTGCTCTACCTCGGCACCGAGCGGGGCGTGGACTTCTCGCGCGACGACGGCGCCACCTGGAACGGCCTGAAGCTCAACCTGCCTACCGTGGCCGTGCACGACCTGGTGGTCAAGGACGACAAGCTCGTGCTCGCCACCCACGGCCGCTCGATGTGGATCTTCGACGACCTGAAGCCGGTGCGCGAGCCGGTGCCGGCGTCGGCCGCCGCCAACGGGCTCTACGTCTATCCGGTGTCGGACGCCGTGCGCTGGTCCTACAAGCAGACCTACCACGGCGGCTGGGTCGGCACGAACCCGCCCGGCGGCGCGCACGTCTACTACTGGCTGAAGGACGAGCCCAAGGGGGACGTGACCCTGGAGGTGCTGGACGCCTCGGGCAAGCTGGTCACCACCCTGTCGAGCAAGGCCAGGGAGCTCACCGGCAGCTCCGAGTACGCCAAGGAGGAGAGGGAGCTGCTCGAAGCGCTCAACCTCCCCAAGGGGGCCGGCCTTGAGAAAGGCAACTGGAGCCTCGCATGGGAGGGGGCCGAGCTGATCCCCAACGCCAAGCTCGATTCGGGCTACCCGGCCCTCGGGCCGGAGGCCGTGCCGGGCACCTACACCCTGCGGCTGACCGTGGACGGCAAGACGGCCACGGCGCCGTTCGTGCTCAAGCCCGATCCGCGGAGCCAGGTCTCCGAAGCCGACCTCGCCGAGCAGCTCCGTTTCACGCTCGGCATCCGGGACGCCATCACCCGGCTCACCCACGACGTGCTCCGCCTGCGCGCCGTGCGCCGCCAGCTCGCCGAGCGCAACGACCTGATCGCCAAGGACGACAAGGCCAAGCCGCTGATCGAGCCCGCCAGGGCGCTGATCGCCAAGCTCGACAGCCTGGAGGCGCGCCTCCAGAACCCCAAGGCCGAGATCACCTACGACGTCCTGGCCCAGAAGGGCGGCACGCAGCTCTATTCGCGGCTGTCGCCGCTGATGGACTGGTCGGGCGGCGGCCTGGGAGCGCCGACGGAAGGGATGCGGGAGGTCTTCGCCGCGCAGGTGAAGGAGCTCGACGGCTTCGAGGCGGAGCTCGCGGGCCTGCTCGACAAGGACCTCGCGGCGCTCAACCAGACCGCGGCCCAGCTCGGCGTGCCGGGGATCTACGTGCCGGGGAGGTAGGGCCCTCATCACCCCGGCACGGGATTGGGCCATGAGATCCCATACGTCTTTGCCCTCTGGGCGTCCTGCCCTCCGAAGCCTCACCCTCGGTCCCTCTCCACTTCGTGGAGAGGGAGGGCCCAGAGAGCGAATTTTGCCCGGTTCGGCAAGGTCGTTTCAGCCAGGTTCCCCCTCTCCACTCCGTGGAGAGGGGGCCAGGGGGTGAGGCCTCGGAGGGTAGGCGGTCCCAGAGGGCAAATCTCCCGGTGGGGGGAGGGGACCAGGCGGGTTTTTGCCGCAGAGCGGCATAATCGTGGTATATAACGCGAGCGAGGACGAGGAAGGAGACCGCGATGCCCGCCACATCGGAAAGCACCAGCCCCCAGACCGCTCCACCGCCGGCACCCCTGCGGCCGCCGAACACGGCGTCCGCCCTGGAGGAGATCACCGCGCGCGCCGATACCGTCTGGACCCGCGACCACGGCCAGCCGATCAAGGTCCAGGCGGTGCAGCGGGACCAGCTCAAGGGCTCCCACGGCCGGGTGGCGATCGTCGACGGCTGCCGGACCCCGTTCGTCAAGTCGGGCACCGACTTCGCGAACATGGACGTCATCGACCTGGCGAGCATCGCCGCCGCGGAGCTGGTGGCGCGGACGGCGGTCGATCCCGACGAGATCGACCTCTCGGTCTTCGGTGTCGTCGTGCCCGCCCTCTTCGCGCCCAACCTGGGCCGCGAGGTGGTCTTCCGCGCCTCGCTGCCGTTCCGTATCCCGGGGGTGACGGTGAACCTCGCCTGCGCCTCCTCGACGCGGGCGCTCACCTTCGCCGCCGGCGCGATCCTCTCGGGCGAGGCCACCGTGGTGCTGGCGGGCGGGGCCGAGTCGCTGACCAACGTCCCCATCCAGTTCTCGCGCAAGGCGGCGCAGACCTTCATGGCCGCCAGCCGCGCCAAGACGCTGCCCCAGAAGGTGGGGGCCTTCGGCAAGCTCCGGCCGGCCGATCTCGCGCCCGTGGCCCCGGCCATCGCCGAGTACACCACCGGCCAGACCATGGGCGAGTCGGCGGAGAAGATGGCCAAGGAGAACGACATCTCGCGGCGAGCTCAGGATGAAATCGCCCTGCTCTCGCACCAGCGGGCCGCCGCCGCCACCGCGGACGGCCGGCTGGCCGCGCAGATCGCGCCCGCCTTCCCGCCGCCCGGCTACGACAAGGCGGTCACCCGCGACAACGGCGTCCGCGCCGACAGCTCGATGGAGGCGCTGGCGAAGCTCAAGCCGGTGTTCGACAAGCGCTACGGCACGCTCACGGCCGGCAATTCCAGCCCGCTGACGGACGGCGGCTCGGCCCTGCTGGTGATGAGCGAGGAGAAGGCCAAGGCCCTCGGCTACACGCCGCTCGGCTACATCCGCTCCTACGCCTTCACGGCGCTCAATCCGGGGGACCAGCTCCTCCAGGGGCCGGCCTACGCCGCGCCGGCCGCCCTCGACGCGGCGGGGGTGAAATTCTCCGACATCGACCTGGTGGAGATGCACGAGGCGTTCGCGGCGCAGATCCTCTCCAACATGAAGGGGTTCGCCTCGAAGAAGTTCGCCCAGCGGGAGCTCAACCGGAGCGAGCCGCTGGGGGTGGTCGACCTCGATCGCTTCAACGTCACCGGCGGCTCGATCTCGATCGGCCACCCCTTCGGCGCCACCGGGGCCCGGGTGGTGACGCAGCTCCTCTACGAGCTGCGCCGCCGCGGCCAGAACCTGGGTCTCGTCACCGTCTGCGCGGCCGGCGGCGTCGGCTTCGCCATGGTGCTCGAAAGAGAGTAGGTGGCTCCGCTCTCCGGTCTGCTCGTCGACCTCTCCCGCCATCTTCCCGGTCCGCTCGCGGCGCGGCTGCTGGCGGACCTGGGGGCGCGGGTGGTCAAGGTGGAGGAGCCCACGAACGGCGATCCGGTGCGGACGTCGCCGCCAGGGGGCGCTCTCGGCGCCATCCTCCTGGCCGGCGTGGAGAGCGTGGCGCTCGATCTCAAATCCGAAGCGGGGCGCGGGGCGCTGGAGAAGCTGCTCGCGCGGGCCGACGTCCTGATCGAGAGCTTCCGTCCGGGGACGCTGGCGCGGCTCGGGTTTCCCGCCGGAGGAGCTGCGGGAGCGCCATCCGCGTTTGGTGATCGGCTCACTCTCGGGCTGGGGGCCGGCGGGTCCTTACGCCGCGCGGGCCGGCCACGATCTCACCTATCAGGCGGTGGCGGGCGCCGCGGAGGAAGCGCTCCAGCGCCCCGGCATAGGCGAAATCCTGGTAGTCCCGCGCGCGGTTGAAGATCAGGGTGCCCCCGAACGCCAGCGCCCGGGAGAGCGCCTCGTCCGGGGCTTCCGTGAGGAAGAAGTGGCGGTAGACCTCGCCCAGCGCCTCGGCCTCGCCGGCCGCGGCTCCGATCTCGATCAGGGTGCCGGCGCACTGGCGCAGGTAGTCGCGGGAATGGAAGAAGTCACCCCAATAGATCACGGCGCCGCCGGCGAGCGCCTCATCGAGGTGGCCGCGCAGCGGGCCGTATTGGAACGGCAGCTCCTGCCGCCGTTCCAGCCGTTCCCGCCGGGCGCCGGTGATGTCGGGGTTCCGCTCCGCCGGCGTATAGAGCCGCGTGAAGCGGAGCTCGGCGGGAAGACGGTGCCGCAGGAAGAGGGCGTGGAGGGCGAGATCGACGCTCGCCATTCCCGGGTTGGGCCAGGGGGGGCTGGCGCCGACTGCGGTGACGATCACCCGTTCAGCTCCGGATCGCGCTCATCGGCTCGATGCGCGAGGCCCTCACCGAAGGGATCGCGCAGGCCGCGAGGGTGATGAGGACGAGCATGGCGACCACCCCGGCGGCGGTCAGCGGATCGGTGGCGGTGACTCCGTAGAGATGGCTTTCGATCAATCGCCGCAGGGCGTAGAAGCCCGCCAGGCCGAGGACCAGTCCCGCCGCGGCGAGCCGCAGCCCCTGTCCGAGCACGAGCCGCGCCACCTGTCCCATCTGGGCTCCGAGCGTCAGCCGGAGGGCCATCTCCCGCTGCCGTTGCGCCACGCTGTAGGCCACCACTCCGTAGAGGCCGACCGCCGTAAGCAGAAGGGCCACCCCCGCGAAGATCCCGGTGAGCAGCAGGGCCAGCCGGCGGTCGGTCAGGCTGTCGCGCACCGCGTCCGCGAAGGGGCGCACCTCGATCCGCTCCAACCGCGGATCGAGCGCCTTGACCTCCGCGCGCACGGCGGCGGCCAGGGCCGGATCGCGCCGCGCCGTCCGCAGGACGTAGGCGCCGCCGTCCAGCGGATATTGACTGGCCGGCAGATAGATCTCCGGCTTCCCCTCCTCCTCCAGAGCGCGCTGCCGCACGTCCCCCACCACGCCCGCGATCTCCCAAACGGTACCCTTGGGATTGATGTCGCTCGTCCAGCCCAGCCGGATGCGGCGGCCGACGGCGCTCCGGTCCGGTGAGTACGCCCGCGCGAAGGCCTGGCTGACGAGCACCACCCGCGGAGAGGAGGGTCCGTCCTGGCGCGAGAAGCCGCGGCCGGTGAGCCGCGGGATCCGCAGCGCGTCGAAATAACCGGGGCTCGCCACGTTGAGCGCCACCTCGCGGGCCGTCTCCTTGGCGGCCCCGTCGAACCGGAACGCGGTGCTGAAGCCCTCACCGGAGACCGGCAACCGGGCCGCCAGGCCGGCCGCCTCGACCCCGGGGAGCTGCGCGAGCCGGTCGAGGAGCTCGCGGTGAAAGGCGAGCTGCTGGAGGTCCGTGCCGTACCGCTTCTCGGGCAGCCCGATCCCGAAGCGGAGGACCCGGTGGCTCCGGAAGCCGGGATCGGTGGAGAGAAGGCCGGCGAAGCTGCGCAACAGCAGCCCGGAAGCGAGCAGGAGCGTCACGCTGAGCGCCATCTGGCCGATCACCAGCGAGGAGCTGAGCCGGTGGTGGGGAGTGATGGCCGCCCCACCCTGCCGCAGGATCTTCTGGAGATCGGAGCGGCGGGCGAGCAGCGTCGGGATCAGGGCGAAGAGCAGAGCCGTGGCGACGGCGGTGGCCAGGGCGAAGAGGAAGGCCGGACCCTGAAGCCGCAACGGATCGTTCTCGAGCCCGGCCGGCAGCCCGCTCCCGCCGGTGATCGAAAGCGCCAGCGGGAGGAGCCGCAGCCAGACGCCGGCGCTCAGCAGCCCGAGGAGGGCTCCGAGCAGGCTCAGGGTCAGCCCTTCGGCGAGGAATTGGCGCGCCAACCCGCCGAGACCGGCGCCCAGCGCGGCCCGGATCGCCACCCGGTGAACGCGGACGAAGAAGCGCGCCAGCAGGAGGTTCGCCACGTTGATGCAGGCGATCGCCAGCAGCAGGAAACCGGCGGCCGTCAGCAGCAGGAGAGGCCGCCGGTTCTTCCCGCGCAGGGCCTCGTCCAGGGTCTCGACCCCGGCGCCAATCTTGTCGTTGGTGCCCGGGTAGGCCCGGGCCAGCCGGGCGGAGATCCCGCCGAGCTCAGCGCGTGCCGCGGCCAGGGTGATCCCCGGCTTCAGACGCCCGATCGCCCCCAGCGAGCGCGCATCCCGGGAGGTGCCGTAGTCCTTGCGGTTGAGCGGCACGTAGAGGTCGGGCACCTTGCCCGACATGGGGAGCTCGATGCCGCCGGGCAGCACACCTACCACGGTGTGCGGCACGTCGTTGAGGAGAATCCGCCGGCCGACGGCGTCCGCCGCGCCGCCGAGCCGTTCGCGCCAGAGCTTGTGGCCGAGGACCACGACCGGCGCCGCGCTCACCTCCTCCTCCGCGGAGAACGAGCGGCCCAGCGTGGGATGGACGCCGAGCACCGGGAAGAAATCCGCGGTCACCATGCCGGCCTGGATCACGGCGACCTCCTCCCCTCGCGTGCTGAGCCCGAAGCTCCGCGGCCGGTAGGCGGCCATGCCGGCGAAGTCACGGCTCTGGGTCCGCCAGTCGAGGAGGTCGGCCAGGGAGACCGCTCCGGCCTGGTCCTCCTGGGTCTCGAACAGGGCCACCAGACGGCCGGGGTCCTCGAAGGGCAGCGGCTTCAGCAACAAGCCGTAAATCGCCGAGAACATCGCGGTGTTGGCTCCGATGCCCAGGGCCAGGGTGATCAGCGCGGGGATCGCGAACCCGGGAGAACGCGCCAACGACCGCAAGGCATGGCGGAGATCGTGGATCAACCAGCTCATGCGGGCAGAGTACCAGACGGTTTTCAGCGGCGACAACCGCTCACCGGTCTGGTCAGGAGCACGCATGGTATATAGCCAACCGGCATGTCTACTCCGCTCTCCGGTCTCCTCGTCCTCGACCTCTCCCGCCATCTCCCCGGTCCGCTCGCGGCGCGGCTGCTGGCGGACCTGGGGGCGCGGGTGGTCAAGGTGGAGGAGCCCAAGGCCGGCGATCCGGTGCGGACGTCGCCGCCGGTGCGCGAGGGGGTGGGCGTTCTTGGCGCCATCCTCCTGGCCGGGGTGGAGAGCGTGGCGCTCGATCTCAAATCCGCGGCGGGACGCGAGGCGCTGGAGAAGCTCCTCGTCAAAGCGGACGTCCTGATCGAGAGCTTCCGTCCCGGGACGCTGGCGCGGCTCGGGTTTCCGCCTGAGAAGCTGCGGGAGCGCCATCCGCGGCTGGTGATCGGCTCGCTCTCGGGCTGGGGGCCGACGGGCCCCTACGCGGCGCGGGCCGGCCACGATCTCACCTACCAGGCGGTGGCGGGCACGCTCGCCTCGACCGCCGCCATGCCGGGGGTCCAGACCGCGGACCTGATCGGCGCCTGGAGCCTGATGTCGGCCATTCTCGCCGCGCTGCTCGAACGGGAGCGGACGGGCCAGGGGAAGATCGTCGACGTCGCCCTCCTCGACGCCGGCCTGCACGCCAACCTCACCGCCTGGGCCGCCGAGGCGGGGGGCCGGAAGGCGGTGGGGGAGCGGCTGCCGCTGACCGGCGGGCTCCCCTGCTACAACGTCTACGAGACGGCCGACGGCCGCAAGCTGGCGCTGGGCGCCCTGGAGCCCCACTTCTGGGAGCGCTTCTGCCGATTGGCCGGCCGGCCGGATCTGCTCCGCCGCCAGTACAGCTCCTCGCCGCGGGTGCGCCGGGCGATGCGCGACCTGATCCGCGGCCGGACGCTGAAGGAGTGGATGGAGCGCCTGGGCCAGGAGGACGTCCCCGTCGAGCCCATCCTCTCGGCGGCCGAGGCGAAGGAGCACCGCCAAGTGCTGGAGCGGGGAGTCCTCGCCACCGGACCGGACCGCCTCCCCCGGCTGGCCTTCCCCGCCCGGCTCGACGGCGAGCGGCCCGCGGCCGGCGGGGAAGTGCCGGAGCTGGGGGAGCAGACGAAGGCCGTGCTCGCGGAATTCGGCGCGGCCGACCTCGCCGCCGCTCCGGGGGTGGGGCGGCGGCTCAGCTTCCGGCGGTGGGTGCGGAAGATGCTGTCCTGAGGCGTCACCACCTAG
>DASXJP010000120.1:0-4889 GCA_036497345.1 Thermoanaerobaculia bacterium | reverse complement strand
CTGGTGCCCGAGCAGCTCGGCCGGATCACCCCCTACCACACCGCCTCCGGCATCCACGCCGTGCGGGCGCTGATCGGCCACGCCCTCGGCGATCCGGGATCGCGGCGCGAGGCGGTGAGCGCCTTCCTCGCCGCCGCCGCGTCGGCCCCCTGTCCCAATCCGGACCTGACGCTGGGCCGCTCGGGCCTCCTCCTCACCGCTTCGCTGCTGCTCGAATCTTCCGGCGAGCCGCCGGCGGAGCTGCGGGCCTTCGGCGACGGCCTGCTCACCGGCCTCTGGGAGGAGATCGCCGAGCTGCCGCCCATCCCGGACTGCGTCGAGCGGCCCAATCTGGGGATCGCGCACGGCTGGGCCGGCTATCTCTACGCCTCCCTGCGCTGGTGCCGGGCCGCCGGAATCCCGATGCCCGAGAGCCTTCCCACCCGATTGGCCGAGCTGGCGGACCGCGCCCACCCCGCAGGCCGCGGCCTTCATTGGCGCTGGTACGCCGAGAGCGGCAGCGACGTGGGAACGATGGCCGGCTGGTGCAACGGCAGCGCGGGCTTCGTCTTCCTCTGGACCCTCGCCCATCAGATCCTGGGCGATCCCCGGTACCGTGAGATGGCCGAGGGGGCCGCCTGGAATGCCTGGGAGGCGCCGGACCCCCACGGCACCCTCTGCTGCGGCCTCGCCGGCCGCGCCTACGCCCTCCTCAACCTCTGGAAGCACGGCGGCGGCGGCGAGTGGCTCACCCGCGCCCGCGACCTCGCAGCCCAAGCCGCCCTGACCATCGAGCGCACCGCCGAAGCCATGGACAGCCTCTACAAGGGGGCGGTGGGGGTGGCGGTGCTCGCCGCGGATCTGAGCAGGCCGGAGGAGGCGGTGTTTCCGTTCTTCGAGGAGGAGGGGTGGGGGTAGGCCATTTACAATCAACAGGCGATCGGCTGATACTGATCTACCGAGCTCAGGAGGTCTCCGATGCCCCCAACGCCGGAACCGGACACCCGTCAATCTCTGAAAGGGATGTACATCGTCTTGATCGTGGTCGCGGTCCCGACGCTCGGGCTGTACCTCTTCAACCTCGTCCGCAAGCCGGAGCCATGGCCCCGGGCGCTCTTCGAGCCGTTGTTCCTGGGAGGTATGATCCTTTGGTCCTGGTCCCGCCTTCTCCCCGCGGCGAAGACCGGCGCCCAGCGCATTCTCATGGGGCTCTCTGCCGTGAGCATCCTCGCCGGGTTGGTGCTCGCGATCCTCGCCTTCTCCCGAATGTAGCGCCAACCCATGGCGCAACGCGTCTACCTCCTCCCCGTCGAGCCCAGGATCGTCGAGCTCCTGGGCGCCGCCATTCTGGAAGATTCGGGGGCCCGCCTTTCCTTCAACTGGCGACCGGTTCTCTGTTAAGATGCCAACCATGGACGAGAACCGCCGCGGCTACGACCTCAAAGCTCCCGGGCGCTCGGGAGGAAGCTCCTCCATGCGCCTACCCGGCCACGGCCCCTTCCCGCGGGTCGACGATCATCTGGTCGAGCCGGAGGTGACCCGCGACGAGATCATCGGCGGCCACCGGGTCGTCGCCATGCCGGCCAACCCGCCGCACGCCAAGCAGCAGAGCATGCTGGGGTACGTCATGCAGGCTCATGTGGCCCCGGGCTATACCGCGCTGGTGGACCTGCTCACCCGCTTTGACGAGGAATCGGACTTCGCCACCGATGCCTGTATCTACAAGGACGGGGTGGATCCGGCAACCGGCGCGCGCTACCTGGAGGAGATCGCCTTCGAGGTGATCTCGGAGCAGAGCGCGCGGCTGGTGACGGAGAAGGCCCGGCGGATGCACCGCCGGGGTGTGCGGCGGATCTTCTCGATCTGGGTGAAGACGCACCGGGTCTGCGAGTGGTCCCCCGAGAGCGAGAGTTGGCGCCTTCTGGCGGCCGACGCGCGAATCGAGGACCCCTGCCTGGTGACGCCGCTGGTCGTGGCGGCCCTCCTCGATGCGGCCAGAGCGGATTACGCGGTGGTCGAGGCCCTGGCGGCCAAGGACAGCCCCGCGATCCGGGAGAGGGACGCCATGGCGGAGGCCAAGGGGGAGGCCAGGGGGATTGCCCGTTCGATCCTCACGGTTCTGGAAGCCCGCGGTATCGCTTTGAACGAGGCTCAACGGCAGCAGATCCTGGCTTGTCGCGACCTCGATCGCCTGGACCGATGGTCGCGCCAGGCCGCTCTGGCCTCCTCCGCCGACGAGCTCACGCTGGAACCCTGAAGCCAGGCCTGGGAAGCGCCAGGCAGCCATGGCCCAACGCGTCTGCCTCCTCCCCGTCGAGCCCAGGATCGTCGAGCTCCTGGGCGCCGCCATCCTGGAAGATCCTGGGCGCGCCCTGGCCGATCTGCGGGCGAGTGCCTCCCGGGAAGGCAGGGGCGGCTCGCCGGAGGATTGGCAGTCTCTGGCTGCGGACGCCGGCATCCTGCGCCGCATGCGGAAGGCCGCTCTCGCTGGGCGATCCTACGAGCACCAGGTCAAGAAACAGGAGGTCTGGGGCGACGATCTGATCACCGAAGAGACCCGGCCCATGGTGTTCGAGGGGCCGGCCCTGGCGGAGATCTACGGCCAGCTGCTCGGCTCGACCCTGGGGCGCCTCCTGGGCCTGTCTCTCCCCACCTGGGAGCTGGGAAGCGGCTACTCCCTGGGCCTTCTCCTCGCCGGCCAGCTCTCCTTGTTCCCCCTCTCGGGCGCCCGGCGGATGCGCGCGCGGCTGAGCCGCCTGGCCGAGACCCCCGCGACGCTCCTGGCCCCGGTCGCCATGGCGGGGTTCGAAGCGGGGTTCCCGCGCGTCTGCGAGCCCTATGGCACGGGCCTCTACTTCCCTCCCGCGGCCGTGCGCGAGATCCACGCGGCGCTCACCCGCTCCCGCAAGCCGCTCGTCTCCCTCGGCGTCAAGGCGACCGGTCTCCAGCGCGGCGAGGTCGAGCGGATCACCGTCGCCGTTCACGAGGCTTTCGGTTGGGCCGCCGGGCACGGTCTCGGGCTGCTGGAGGGGGATGAGCTGGTGGAGGCGTAGGGTTACCGGTAGGATTCGGTATCGAGCCGCGCGGCCTGAGCCCGTGTAGAATCGAGCGGCGATTGTCGGCAACGCCCGCGCCGGGCCGGCCGGAAACGCTGAAGCTCAATTCTTTTTGGAGGAATCTATGCGCAAAAAGGTCAAGACCCTCATGCTGAGCAGGGAAACTTTGAGGAGCTTGGACGGCTCTCAGCTCTCGACCGTACCTGGGGGCTACCCCTTTTCAACGGCCTCGAACTGCGATGCCTGCTCCGACACCTGCACCCAGTGCGGGACACTGAACTGTACGTTTACCTGCTGGGCTTGCTGATCGCCGTATAGGCGGCCAGGTAGGGACGAGCCAGGAGATGCGATGAGCATCCGCGTCGTCCGTCTCGGGACCCCGCGCGTCAAGGATGAGGGTCTCCGGCTCGGCACCGTCCGCCGGCCGCCGCGCGGCGTGAAGAAGGAAGATTACGCCCGGCGGGATTTCTATGACGCCTGGGTCCCCGATCTCGCTCCGAGCGCGGAGCTGGTGAGCTGGCTGATGTCGGAGCCCATCACCGATCCGCGCTGGAACAAGTTCGTCCGCAGCTACCGCGCCGAGATGAAGGACCCCAAGAGCGACCGGCTCCTCGCCCTCCTCGCCGCCCTCTCCCGCCAGACCGATTTCTCGGTGGGGTGCTACTGCGAGAACGAGGAGCTGTGTCACCGCTCGGTATTGCGGGAGCTGCTGCGGGAGCATGGGGCGGAGATGGCAGGAGAGCCATCGTAGATGCCCGAAGTGAGCAGGTTTTTCGGAATCATTATCTTGATCTATTACAACGATCATCCGCCTCCTCACTTCCATGTGCGTTATGGAGAGCAAAGGGCTATTCTTGATATGAACACGTTGACTATCCTTGAGGGTAGTCTGAAGCCAAGGGTGCTTGGTCTGGTCGTAGAATGGGCCTTCATGCATAAGGGCGAGCTCTTGGCAGATTGGGAGCGTGCCAGGAGACAGGAGCCTTTGGAGAGGATCGCTCCCTTGGAGTAATGATTAATGCTGAAAGACATCGTCGAGGCAAGGGTGACAGGTGACCACCTGATTTACATCAGGTTCGAGGATGGAGTCTCCGGCGAGATCGATCTCACCAAGCTCATCGACTTCAGAGGAGTTTTCGAGCCTCTTCGACGGCCGAAAGAAGTGGCCAAGGTCATAGTAGACCCAGAGATCGGCACGATCTGCTGGCCCAATGGGGCTGACCTCGACCCGGACGTGCTTTACGCGGAGCTGACGGGAAAGCCGATGAATCTTCGCGAGTCGGCCTGAACGGGGTCCGGTCATGTTCCTCAGCCCCCTGGGACCGCCAGCGGTCCCAGGGGGGATGCCGCCCCGGGCATAGAACCTGCTAAAGCCAGGAGGGGACTCACCCTACCGACCTTGAGGAGGAGACACCATGCGAAAACTGCCCGTCCTCGCTCTCCTGCTGATCCTCACCGCCGCCACCTCCTTCGCCGCTCGCCAGAACGTCGCCACCTCGGCCAGCTTCACGCCGCCGGCCGAGCCGGGGGTCATCTATACGGTCATCAACTTCCCTCGGGCTTCGGGCCTAGCCCAGTCGGCGGTGGTGAACGTGGATTGGGGTCTCGCCAGTCGCCGGGAGGTGATCGGCGCTCCCTACCGGGGGGCCTGCTCGTCGACGACCCCCTCGGGGTTCGTCCTCAAGCTGCGCCATCCTCGCCCTGATTCGGTGCCGCTGACGATCACCACCACGGGGACCATCGTGCGCGGTCCCTACCAGGGGGACGTCCCCCTGGAGGTGCTGAATGCTTGCTACAAGCTGGTGAGCTAGCCTCTCCCCGGGGAGAGGCTCCGTCTTTTTGGGGAGACCCCCC
>DASXJP010000119.1:0-5024 GCA_036497345.1 Thermoanaerobaculia bacterium | reverse complement strand
CCAGGAGCGCGCCGAGGTCGTTGAGCCTGAGGCGGGAGGCCTGGAGCACCACGGCGCCCTCATCCTTCCGTAGCGTCGCCCGGTAGGCCGGGAAGTCGGCGTCGCCGGGCTCGACCCAGAGGGCGATCCAGCCCGGCTCTTTGGGGAGGGTGAGCGTGCGGACGGGGGCGCCGCCGCGGACCGGCGTCAGGGGGAGGACGGGGAGGTTCGTCTGCGGCCGGCGGCCAGCCGCGATCTCCCGCGTGAGCGCCGCGCGCTGTTGCGCCTCGGCCGCCAGGTCGCGCCGGGTCTTCTGGAGCTCCCCTTCCAGGCGGTCCGCGGAGGCTCTCTCCGCCTTCGCCCGCGCGAGATCGGAGCGCATGGCCCGCGCCTCGCGGAGCTCCAGCCAGGCCGGCACGAGGGCGACCGCGAGCAGGGCCGCCGCGGCCAGCGCCAGCCGCGGCGAGCGGCTCCAGCGGGACGCTACGGGAACGCGGACCGCCGCATCCTCGGCCAGCCGGCGGAGCCCGCGCTGGAGATGCTCGGCGGCCTCCACCCGGGCGCAGCAGGCCGGGCAGTCGAGGTAGTGCTCCTCGAAGCGGGCCGCCTTCTCGGGCGGCAGGCGCCCGGTCACATAGCGCTCCGCGACGTTCTCCGTGTCGATCGTGGTATGGTCCATGTCCCGCGCCGCCATCCTACCTACCTGGTGTCGGCTCGCCGCCGATCCTTCCCACAATTCTGCTCGCTCCCGCGAAGAACCGCTGCCGTTTCTCCGCCCGCTCCCACAGCTCCCGCAGCCGCTCGCGGGCGCGGAACAGGGTGACGTTGAAGCGCTCCGGCGCGATCTCCAGAGCGGCGCAGATCGCCTCCTTGCGCCGGTCGGCGATGAACAGGTTGCGGGCCGTCAGGGGGGTCTGCGGGGGACCTGCCGGTGGAAAAGAGGGGCGCGATGGCCCGCGCCCCTCCCGCCGAAGCTCATCGGGCAGGCTCTGCGGGAACGATCTGTTATTCCGCCCACCACGCGCAGACTTCGCACCACGCGCACGAGGTGTCGATCGAGCAGCAGGCCATCCATCCGGCCTCGAAGATCTCCACGCCGCAGCAGATCTCCCAGCCGTCGCCGCAGTCGATGCAGCAGGCGCCGCCGATCGATTTGTCGAGCGCGGGCGAAGGACCGGGGCGGAACTCGGCACGAGCGCGCCGCTCACCGTCCAGAGAGATCTGGAACGGCGTCGTCGGGACGCGCTTGGCTCGGCCGTCGAGGGATACGTTCATCCTCTCCTCGTGCACCACCGTGGTGTACTCGACGTCGAGGTACTGTTGGATGGTGAGGTCCACGGTGCCGTCCGGCGCTCTCCTCGCCGAGACCCGATAATAGAGATTCTCCTGGGCGTTCTTGACGTTGATGTTGCCGCCGTCCACGATCTCGATCCGGTGGGCTCTGCCCGCCGGATTGATGAAGTTGCCGGTGAACAGCTTGACAGGCCGCGACCGCTGACCCGGCTTGGGCTGCGGTTTGAGGGGTGCCGCTCCGGAGAGGCTCACGCTGAAGGCGAGGACCAGCAGGGCACAAAGCAAATACAGCAGTCGCTTGTTCATTGCGCACTTCCCCTTTCAGGTAAAAGCCGGCATGGCCGGCGGTTGTACGCGACCGAACGGCGTCCTCTCGGGATCCTTCTCACAGGAGGGGGCGGACACCCCTTACAAATGGTTAAGCGGATGAAAATTACTCCGTCTGCTGGTTCCAGTCAAGCACTGTGGAGCCTGAAACGCCACCGGATTCGTAAAAGATTCGTAAAAGTCGCCTGGCGGATCAGGGGAATCGGGGGCCCATCAGGGCCGGCCCGGCGGGACGTAGTCCCAGACGCCGCGCCCGAAGGTCCCGAAACGGACGAGGTGCGCCGACGGCACCCCCTCGACGCTGTAGTACGGCAGGACGGGCGAGGAGCCGCCCAGCAGGCTCCGCCAGGTGGTGGCGCCGGCGTCGAGGACGAAAGGCCCCGCGTCCGTCGCCGCGTAGAGCGTCTGCGTGGCGGGGCCGTCGAAGGCCAGGGACCAGACGATGGTCGGCGGCAGGCCGTCCGCGAGCGGAGACCAGTGCACGCCGCCGTCCCGGGTCACCAGCACCGATGGGCCGCTGTAGCCGCTCCCGGCGGCGAAGCAGGTGAGCGGATCGCTGGCCGACACCAGCAGCGCGGTATTCGCCGAGTAGAAGAACGACGACTGCCGGGTGCTCTCCGACTCGGTCCAGGTGGCGCCGTGATCCCGGGAATACCAGAGGTGGCCTTCGAAGGTGGCGGCGTACCAGAGATTGTGATCGGCGGGCGCGATGGCCAGCGCCGAGACGTAATCCTTGTTGTCCGGCGAGAAGCTCTGCGGCAGCTGGGTCTGCGCGAAGTCCTCCCCTCCCAGATAGCGCATCTTCCAGATGTGATCGCCGGCCACGTAGACGGTCGACGGATCGTCGGGATCGGCGGCGGACGTGGCGAAGAAGCTGCCGGCGGACATGGCCGGCAGGGGCGCGAAGACGGACGACTCGAAGTCGCCACCCGGCGAGTAGAAGAAGAGGTAGCCGGGATAGAAGGCGAACACGTCCGCCAGGTCGTGCGACGCCGAGGTCAGGTTGCCGTAATCCCCGCTGATCCGCTGCGCGGTGCTCAAGGGGGACCCGGGCCGGCCGCCGCGCGGCCGGATCGACTGTTGGAATCCCTGGTCCTGCGAGCCGGCCACGAAGAGGTCCGGGCTCGCGGAGCTGCTCCAGGTGCTGTAGATCTGCGCGTTCGGCAAGCCGTTCAGGGTGATGTTGTGGACGCTGGCGCCGCCGTCGGTCGACATGTAGGTGCCGCCGTCGGTGGGGAGGAACAGCGTCTCCTGGCCGCGGTAGAGGAAGAATTGGAGCCCCCGGACGTCCGCGTGGAGGTTGCCGGCGGGATCGGCGTAGTAGTCGGACCAGTCGTTGATCTGCGTGAAGCTGCGGCCGCCGTCGGTCGATCGCCAGCCGTTGGTGAACCCGAAGAGGACCAGGTCGGGGTCCCACGGGGAGGCGACCAGCGAATTGCCGAGCAGGCTGATGCCCGAGGAATGGAAACGTTTTTCCCAGGTGCGGCCGCCGTCCTCCGAGACGTAGAGATCGCTCGGCGATCCCTGGCCCGCCGCGGCATAGAGCGTCGGCGCCCCGGCCTCCGAGCCGCGGAGGACCGTCCGGGTGACCGTGGGATCGATCGCCCCCAGGGGCGAGAAGCTGTCGCCCTGATCGGTCGAGATGGAGAGCTGGCCGTGCGACATCAGATAGAGCGGACCCGCGCTGATCCGGCTCGTCCACAGGCCGGGTTGCTCGTAGGAGGTCCCCTGATACACCACGGTGAAGCTGAGGCCGCCGTCCCGGGAGCGGGCGAGGATCGGCACGACGTCGCCGCTCGGCGCGAACGCCGCCGCCAGCAGATAGATCGTCCGGTGATCCCCACCGTCCTGCAACAGCTCGTAGACGTCGTACAGGGGAGGAAGCCCGTGCGGCTCCGACCAGGAGGTGCCATGGTTGCGGCTGGCGTACACCTGGGCGTTACGCAGGGAGAACGCCGCGGCGACCCACGTCTCCGGCGGCGAGCTCACCACGAAGCCCCGGAGGTAGCTGCCGAGGCTGTCGGTGAGGCGGGTCCAGGCCTTGCCGCCCGGGGTGCCGCTGAAGATGCCCCCGCGAAGGGATGCGACCAGCAGCGTCCGGCCGTCCGGCCGCACGGCGGTGAAGGCGGTGGCGCCGGCCATGTTGACCGGGCCGCGCTCGTGCCAGACCGGCTGCGGCCCGCGCGCCGGCGCGGCCATCCGGGCGAGAGCGGCCCGCAGGTTCGCCGCCTCGATGGCGTGCCAGTCCACTCCCGGCGCCGCGCGATGGCGGCTCTCGATCCACCGGTCCAGGCGCTCACGCTCGGAGCCGCCGTCCCGATCCTCCTCCTCACCGAACGCCGGCGGCCGCCATCCCGGATCCAGACGGTGGCCGTGGACCCGCACCTCGCGGAGGCGCTCGGAGCCGGCCGCCGGAGGGCGTCCGTTGTCCGTCCACAGAGCCAGCAAGAGCACGGGGCCCACGAGAGCCGCCTTGCGGAGCCAGGCCCGAACCTCGAAGCGTGACGAGTCTCCATTCATGGCAATTCCTCCATAAGTTGAAGGGATACGAAGAATCGGGCGCGAGGTTTCACGGCGCCATGTTGAGGAGGCCAGTCGCGGCGGCCGGTTGCGGCGAACCGCCGGCGGTGGCAAGATCTTGGGCGTCCCAGCTTCCCCAAACAGATCCGAAAGGAGAGGTCATGAAGAAGACCACCATCAAGAAGATCACCCTCAGCAAGGAGACGCTGCTCAGCCTCCAGGAGAACGGGCTGCGCGTCGGAGGGGGCAACACCGGTCCGAGCTGCGAGATCTTCCGCCTCTGCACGATCGCCGGGTGGGACTGCTGACCGGCGGGGGCTCCCGGCGGCGGGAGCCCCGGCGATTTTCGTTCCGATCCGCCGGCCCCGGCCGGTCTAGAAATCCGTCCTGGGATCGAAGGGGGCCGTGGGGAAGGTGGCGGCGACCGCCGGCGGCTTGAGGACTGGCATCGTACGGCCGGCCTGCTTCGGATCGAACGGCACGAACCCGACCCCGGGGCTGCCGGCCTTCAGAGAGAAATTGTCCGCCGGATACGCGGGATTGACGAATTGGGGGTCCCGCACGACGCTCTGCGCGTCCTCTCCGAAATCCGTCTGCCATTGCGCGAGGGTATAGAAGAGCCACTGGCCGCTGTCCCGGGTGCAGGGGAAATCCTTGCTGTTGGAATCGCTCACGTCGGGCTGCGCGTGGAACGCCTGACCGTCCGTGGCGAACCCCCCGTCCGTGCGCCAGTACAGGTTGCTCGCGAACGACTGAAACGACGTATAGGGAAACCCCGCGCCGGCTCCGACACCGTCGCTGTAGGTGCACCCCCCCTGTACGCTGAACGGCGGATTCGAAGCCCGGCTCCGATCGAAAACCATCAGATTGTGGGTCACCACGAACACCTGATTCGGGATGTACGG
>DASXJP010000118.1:0-2799 GCA_036497345.1 Thermoanaerobaculia bacterium | reverse complement strand
CCGCCCCTACAGAGGACCGCACGCCCGGGCTTCGGCGTGAGCGGCGCCAACTTCGGCGTGCGCCACGCACGCCGAAAGGCGCACGGCCCACGCTGAAAGGCGCACGGCCCACGCCGAAAGGCGGGCCGCTCAATTCTCGGCTGGAGGGCGCATGCCGCGGGGCGGGGGACGCCATCTCTGGCGTGGCTCATTCACGCCGGGGTGTGGAGGGCGGGCTCGCGGGGAGGTCTAGGAACGCGGCGCTTTCCCTAGCTGCGATTCGGATTGGAGGGAATCCAGGTCGAAGTCCACCTCGAAACGCCCGCGAATGCCATCGTAGATGATGACGGTGTTTCGAAACACGTCTCGTCCCAACAAGCCGATCAATCGCACGGGTCGTCCTGCATTCTGTAGCCTGAGCGAGGCGATGCTCTCCTCGAGCCGCTCGATGGCGTTTGCCTCGACGTCGAAGTTGAAGGTAGAGGTGCCAGCGGGGTCCGTGATGCTGATGCTCAGTTGTGCGCGATAGATAGGGAGCTCGTGCAAACCTCCAGCGCCATAGGTTCGCCCGAAGCGAATAGGAGTCAAACCCAACTCGTCAGCAGCCGTCCTCGAGATGCAGGTGCTGCTCGCTCCCATATCCAGGAGGAGCTCACCGAGAATGGACGCGGGAACAGGTCGATCAGCCCTGATTAGACGTTTCGCGAGGACCGGGGGCACAGACCAGGTCGCCTCGATCATGGGACCGGCGGCAACCAGAAGCTCCGGGCTTGCGTACTGGGATGCGAAGTTGGTGGGAGGCACAGAGAGCCGCCGGTCCACGGCCCTTGCCTCCGGCCTCTTCTTTGACGTCTCTTTCCGACTTGGTGCTTCCTGCTGTGGATGCTGGCGCTTACTTGCCAAACATCACCCCTGCCGCCCAGGCAATTGGGACCGACTCAGGGTGGCGCTCCAGCACCTCGGAGATCAGGAACACGTCATCCAGGCCGAAGCGATCCAACGCCGCCCCATAGGCGTCATTGTAGGTTTTGTAGAACCCCTGGGGTGCCTCGTCCTTGAAGACCACAAACTCACCCTGGTGCTCGGGAAGTATCTCGGGAAGCTGCCGGTCGAACGCTGCCTGTTCTCTTCGCAGGCGGTCTTCTTTGCTCATGGCGACTTTCTCCATGGGGACCAATATTCGTCTGAATATACAATGAGAGTGCCCCGCTTTGGCATTCCCTACCGCGACAAGGGCGGAAGTGGGGCGGCTCACCCTGGAGCTACTCCACCTTGAGGTTACTCCTGAAGCGCCTCGTTGGGAGACACCCGCGCCGCCCGCCAGGCCGGGCCGGCGCTCGCCAGGAGCGCCACGCCGGCGAGGAACAGCGCCACGGCCCCGGACAGGAGGGGATCGGCGACGCTCACCCCGTAGAAGAGCTCGCCCCGAGCGTGCCGCGGATGGCCATCTCCTTGCTCCGGCCCAGGGTCCGCACGAGGACCAGGTTGGCCACGTTGGCGCAGGCGATGAGGAGGACGAAGGCGACCGCGCCCAGGAGCAGGAGGAGGGCTGGGCGCACCCTTTCCGTCAGATAGTCGTGGAGCGGCTGGACGACGGCTCTCCAACCTTTGTCCGTGTCGGGATACTCCCGCGCCAGGCGGCCCGCCAGGGTATCCATCTCCGCAGGACTCTGCCGGCGGCGGCGGCGCCTCCTCGAGCCGCATCATCCGTCCGGGCTCCGGGAACGGCAACGGCCGCAGCAGCACGGCGTCGACGACGCTGAAGAGGGCGGTATTCGCCCCGATCCCGAGCGCCAGGATGCCGACCGCGGCGGCGGCGAAGCCCGGGCTCTTGCGGAGCGTGCGAAGGCTGTAGCGGAGGTCCTGCCCCACCGTGCTCATGACTGGAGTATGGTGGAGCCGGTGGAGCTCTCCCAACCAGCGATAACACCCATTGGAGCCGCCGATGACCGCAAAGCAGGCACGCCCCCGCGGATAGCGAAGGAATCCACATATGAAAATGAAATACAATCACATCGGCATCCCGACCACCGAACGCTTCGAGGGGGAGATCGATCTACCTCATCTCAAGGTCACGGTGAGCGACCACGCCAACAACCCCTTCGGTATCCAGTGGCAGCGGTACTGGGCGGACGCGCCCTACCCCGAGCTGGTCAAAACGGTTCTGCACGTGGCGTTCGAAGTGGACGAGCTGGAGGCGGCCCTGGAGGGTCACAAGATCCTGATTCCGCCCAATAGCCCAAGCCCGGGCGTGCTCGTCGCAATGATCGAGGTCAAGGGAGCCCCCGTGGAGCTGATGCAGATCGATAGAGCAATCCGCAAAGACCTCTGATGGCAGGCCGGTGTGGCACCGGGGGGCGCCGTCTTGTCCGCGTTCCTGTCGGGGTGTTGACGTTGATATGGAAGAGCCGTAGGCTTGAAGAGCCTTATAGAATCAAGGACATGCGGTCACGGAGAGATCGGCCCCGGAGGAGTGGCTTCGACCACCATAGGCCTTCTGGGAAAATGGCGAGAGGTTAAACAAGGGTTAGACGGACGTCGATGAAGCCAGGTGTCGAAGTGCTCGACGATGCTCCAGGGCTCGGTCCCCTGGTCGAGAAGAAGGTCTTCTACGACTTTCGGCTCCGGATGTGGCTGAGCCGAGGTGACCCGATCCGATGGTCGCAGCCCTGGGGACTCTACGATCGTGGTCGGCTCGAGGACGACGGCACGACGCTATTCACCTCTCTCAGGGTCGATCGAGAGTACATGTTCGCAGGTCTCTTCTATGGAGTCGAGGGCATGAGGGTGGGCGGAACCCGTCGGCTTCGAGTGGCCCCG
>DASXJP010000117.1:0-2711 GCA_036497345.1 Thermoanaerobaculia bacterium | reverse complement strand
TGCCCGCCGCCGCCGAACAGCACCAGCGTCACCTCCGCGAGAAGCATCACCGGCTGACCCGCCGTCTCCGCCGCGGCCGTGGGTCCGGTCTCCTCCACCCCGGTCGCGAGCAGCAGCCCGACGTCGAACCTGCCCCGCGCCACGCCGTCGCGCACCGCCTGGCAGGTCCCCACAGTCACCGCGAAGCGGGTGCCCGGCCATCGATCCCGGAGCAGGGCCAGGGCGTCCGGCAGCAGGTAGCTGCTCACCGACTCGTTGGCCACGATGTCGACCGACGCCCTGGCCTCACGGGTCACCGCGGCCACGGCGGCCTGAGCGTCCTCCACGGCGGCGAGCACCCGCCGCGCGTGCGGCAGCAGGGCGCGGCCGGCCGGGGTGAGCAGGTTGCCGCGGGCGCCGCGGCGGCGCGCGACGGCCGGCGTGCCGAGCGTGCGGTCGAGCGCGGCCATCGCCTCGGACACCGTCGACTGCGCCGTGCCGAGGGCCTGCGCCGCCGCCGTCATGCTCCCGTGATCCACCAGCGCCACGAAGGCGCGCAGATGCCGGAGCTCGAGCCCCGAGCTCCAGCCGGTCCGCTCGGGCGCTGGCGCCAGATCTGCCGGCGTCTCTTCTGCCGGCAGCGCGGGACGAGCCTGAGCCTTGGAGGTCATAGGAGATTCCGATGGGAGTTATCGCCGTTTGGGAGCCGCTCCTCCGCTGCGCGATGCTCTCCTTCATGGTAACCGATCGCAGGTTACCCAAGGAGGTCCAGATGGAAGCCCTGATCGTCGTCGATGCCCAGAACGAATTCTCAGCGCGTGGGCTCCGGCCCGTCCCCAACCACGAGGCGGCGCTCGCCGCGATCCACGAGCTGGTGGCGCAGGCGCGGCGGGAGAGAAGGCCGATCGCCTGGATCCGCCACCTCAACAGGCTCGAAGAGTGGCCGGCGTTCGAGCCCGGCTCCTGGGGAGCCGAGCTCTCTCCCGGCCTCGGGCCCCAGCCGGGAGCCGGGCCCGAAGCCCTGTTCGAAAAGGACGTCTTTGGCGCCTTCGCCAGCACCGGTCTGGAAAACTGGCTGCGGTCGCTCGGCGTGCGCGCGGTCCAGGTCGCCGGCTTCTACGCCCACATGTGCGTCTCCACCACGGTGCGCGAGGCCCTGATGTGCGGCTTCGACGTGCGCATCGACCCCGCGGCGGTCGGGGCGCGCGATCTCGAGCAGGATGGGCTAGGCCGCCAGACTGCCAGCGAGGTCAGCCACTCGGCCCTGCTCCACCTCACCAACATGGGCGCCACGCTCGTCCACGGGACGCGGGCTCCCGAGCCGGCGGGGTGGACGACGGCGTTGTTGTGGGAGCCCTGAGGGCTGCCGGGCGGCCGTGACGCGGCCTATTCTGGAAGGATCAGGCGGCCGGCCTTCTGGTCAAGCTCGCGCGGCATCTGGTCCAGGCCGAAGCCGAAAGCCTCATAGACGCGGCTGGTCAAGAGGAATCCGCACCGGTCCGGATGGTCCCGCACCTCGTTCATGGTAAACGGGAGCGGATTCGCAAGAATGAAGTCTTGATCGCTGCTCGATCTGGGCTCTTGGCTCAAGTAAGCCATCCATTCATTCAACTGGTATGTTCGAGGAGAGAAAGGACGCAAAGTCCAGCCCTCCAAGCCGAAAAGAGCGATGGAGCAGACGAACAGCGTATCCGGTGCGAACGGCTTCTCCCAGCAGGACTCAACTTTGAGCATCGTGGAGAGGAGACGGAACACCGAGACCGGTATTTCCATCAGCGGCAGCCAGTACAGCGGTTTTGCCGCTCCGGGATCATGGCCGGCATGGAACCGCTCCAACGGCAGACGGAGCTTGATCCCGTCATTCCGATAGATCGAGAGCGCGGCAGCCTCACTTTTTCCTGCCACCAACCGGCCCGAGCGGAGGTGAGGCGTTCCTCCCTGAAGGAATGTCTTACCCGTCCGCCGGTTTCCCGTTTCCTGGGGATCCAATAAAAGGTTACCCTTTAGCAGGGCGTCGAGGTCCAACGAGAACCGTGGGACCGGCAAGATTCTCAACCAGAAAATACCGCTACGATCCCGGCCTGCTTCCCGTTGGAGGGCGTCGAGCTCGCCTTTCAGAATCTCCTCCGCGCGCCGGAGCTCGTCCGGGCCGGGCTTCGAGCCCTGGAAAGATTCCCGGATCTCCTCTCGATCCATGACGCGCAGCCGGTCCGCGATCCGAATCCAAAATGAACGCCCATTCTTCCTGAGCAACGCGTAGGGTTTGCGGCTGGGATCGGGCTTGGCCCGGAGGCGCAGGATCGAGCCTCTGGGCGAAGGAATGAGATCGATCTCGATCTCTCCAGGGAAAGGTGAGGGCTCGATGGTGGAGACCAGAAAGTCTCTGAGGCTCTGGCGGCTGAGCTCCGGCTCCGGGATCTCCTCCACGGCCACCGCCACCCCATCCTCCTCCCGCAGCCCCACCCAGACCTCCCCGCCGTCGGCGTTGAGCATCGCCACGACCTCCCGGGCGATCTTCTCCGGATCTCTCAGCGCTTCCGCGGCCTTGAGCTCCAGGTGAAGATCTTCACTCTTCCCCAGTGGGATCCCGCTCATCACCCGGCTCCCCCCCGCAGCAAGGCGCTCGGCTCCAACAGGAACCGCTGAAGGGGGACCGTCTCCACCCCCTCGGCCGTCTCTTCGATGACTCCACCGTGAACCAGGAGCCGCCGGTCCGTCCCCAGCTTCTTGGC
>DASXJP010000116.1:0-7454 GCA_036497345.1 Thermoanaerobaculia bacterium | reverse complement strand
AAGAGTGTGGGTGATTACGGAAAAAGTTCCAGGGAGATGCCTTTGGTCCGACATCCTTGGGAGATCACGCTGCGGGAGTTTGTTGAGATCGTCCGGCGGAATTATGGGATCGAGATCGGGCTGGGCTCTGCCACCCTCGTGGCCAGCCGGTTCATGCACAAGGACGGAAGGTCGTTCGTCCTCTTGATCGACGAGGATGAGGTCCTCTCCGAGAGTGTGCTTCGGAGCCTCTGCCGGTTCTACCGGATCCCTCCAGAGGATTTCGGGCTCGATCCTGACCCCGAAGAGGACTGAGCCGCCTAGGCGGCCAAGCGGGCTTCAATCCAGGGAGGGGTCTCAAGCTCCGGTCCCGTATCGGCCAGGCGCATCGGCGTGACGAGATCCCGCGCCCGTTCGTACATCTCCCAATAACGGCGCGGGGCCTTGGAGAAGCCGTAGAAGGGCTCGACCCCATGCTCAGTGTTGACCTGGATCTGCCCCAGGACGAGGCGTCCAAGCTCACCGGGAACGTCTTCGAGACGCCGCACCTGGGTCGCGAGGTCATATTCCAGGAGCTGGATGATCCACCAGTCCCGTTCTTTGTAGACCACAGCCCTGATGTCCGGTCCTGTCATCGGCGTGCTCCTTCGGGGCCCTCGCCCTCGTCTCCGGCAGACCCTATCCCAATAGGGTCCGGCCAAGCTGCCCCCATTGTATCGCAAAGAAATAAAACCGGGGAGGCTGGCTTCCCCGGGAATGCCCCGCCCCCCCATCCCGCTTAGAGTATTGCTGGGGACGCGATATCCTCCCCCGCTCATCCGTATAGGTATGCGGCCCTTTTGGCGGCCGTCATCATAGGAAGATCCAATCATGTCCATGAAACCCGTCGAAGTCCATGAGTTCCTGTCCCAGAGCGTCATCGGCCAGGAGGAGACGCTGCGCTATGTCTCCGTGGCCATCTTCAAGCACCTCCAGGGGGAGAAGTACGGCAACCTCCTGCTCATCGGCAACTCGGGGACGGGCAAGACGACCATCATGCGGGGGATCGAGGGGCTCTACAACGCCCACGCGGAGCTCGAGGAGTATCGGGTCGTCCTCATCATGAACGCGAACACCTTCGCCACCGAAGAGGGGGCGGTGGACACCAGCCGCCTGTTCGCGCGGCTGGAGGAGCGCACCCGCCAGGTGCTCGGCGAGAAGGCCACGGCCGAGCAGATCGGCCGCGCCATGGAGCGGGCCACCGTCTGCCTCGACGAGATCGACAAGGTGTCGGGGATGATCGGTGGCAAGCCCTACGTGACCGGCATCAACATCCAGCAGGCCGTGCTGACCCTGATCGAGGGGGAACGGGTCCCCTACAAGATCACCGCCCCCAACGCGGACGGGCTCCTGGAGTCGGTCACCGTCTGGATCAACACGGGCAAGATGCTCTTCCTCTGCGCCGGCGCCTTCGAGACCCTTTACGACCAGGTCTTCCAGCGGGTGGTCTCGCCGAAGAGCGGCATCAAGCTGCCCACCACGACCACCTACGTCAACGGCAAGATCACCATCCGCGAGTACTTCACCCTCCGCCACCACTTCCGGCCGGAGGACCTCTTCGAGTACGGCATGCAGCCGCAGTTCCTCTCGCGTTTCGACAACGCCGTGATCCTGGAGGATCTGACCTCCGGCACCCTCGCCCGCATCTTCAAGGAGCCGGCCGAAGGGGTGCTCCAGACGTCCCAGAATTTCTTCCAGAAGTATAATATCCAGCTCGAGATCACCGACGACGCCGTGCAGAAGATCGCCGACGAGGCCTCGAAGAGCAGCCGTATCGGCGCCCGGGCCCTGAAGTCGGTCTACGGCCGGATCATCAAGCCGTTCGAGTTCGATCCCTTCTCCCGCGAGGAGGTGAAGCCGCTCAACGGCGACGGCGGGCCGTTCCGTCTGGTGATCGACGACAAGCTGGTGTCGGAGGCCTTGAAGCCGGCGGTGTAGCGCCGCCGCTCCGGGGCTGACCCTCACTCTCCCAACCCTCTCTCTCCCGGCCTCCCCCCCGGCCTGACGGGAGAGAGAGGGCTCCAGAAGCCCATCTTGGATCGTATTTCTCCCTCTTCTCCCGGACGGACGGGGGGGAGGCCGGGAGAAGAGGGCCGGGGTGATGAGGGCCCAACGGACCGGGGACGCCGAGTCTGCCTATAGAATCCCCCGCATGACATCGCAAATCGACCCCCAGGCGATCATCGACCCCGCAACCGTTCAACATACGATCGACCGCCTCCTCGAGCGGCACGGCCCCCAGCAGGCGGACCGCGTCCGGCGGGGCGTGGAGCAGGTGGCCCGGCGCTGGTGGCCGGAGGATGGCGGCGCCGAGGATTTCGCCGCGTTCTGCGAGGGGCATTTCGTCACCGCCCCCGAGGAGCTCACCGCCACCTTCCGCCGTCTGGAGGGGATCCTGGAGCAGATCGACGGCCATCTTCACGAGGTGCGGCGCGAGCTGACCTGGCCCATCGACGTGGACACCGGTCCGATCGGCACGGTCGACCGTATGCTGGCCACGCTCGACCTCGCCGCCCACGTGGACGACGATCTCTTCCAGACCCGGGTGGCCTTCCTGGCCCTGCTCAATTTCCCCATCCACACCCTGGCCGAGCGGCTGGCGGAGGGACCGGGGTGGGACCGCGAGACCTGGGCCCGGTCCCGCCTGATGGACCGCTTCGCCCTGCGCGTCCCCGCCACGGTGCAGCAGGAGATCACGCGCGTGATGACGGCCGCCGAGGAGTACATCGCGGGCTACAACGTCCGGGTGGACCGGCTGGTCAACTCCGCGGGGGAGCGCCCGTTCCGCGAGGGTCTGCGGCTCATCAGCCACTGGGGTCTGCGCGACGAGCTGTCGTCCTACTACTCCGATTCCGGTCCGGCCGGCCTGGCCCGCCAGCGGCTGATCCTCAAGGTGATGGAGAGCATCGTCCGGCAGGAGATCCCGGCGGCGGTGATCGACAATCCCGAGCTGCTGTGGAACCCGGAGACCCACGAGGTCTTCACCCTGGAGGGCGCGCCGGTGGCGGACCTCGCCGCCCGCGAGCCCGACGCCCGCTACGCGAAGCTGCTCGAGATCTTCCACGCCAAGCGGAAGATGGATCCCTACAGCCCCGCGGAGCCGACCTTCATCGCCCGCCGGTTCGAGCGCGAGCGCCAGATGCCGGAGGGGGAGGTGGAGGCGCTCTTGGTCGCGGTGATGACCTCGCCTGCCGTGGCCGAGCTCGGGAAGCTGATCGAGCGGCGGCTGGACCGGCCGCTGGAGCCGTTCGACATCTGGTATTCCGGCTTCAAGTCGCGGGGCGAGTATCCGGAGGCGGAGCTCGACCGCGCCGCGCGGGAGCGCTATCCCGACCTGGAAGCGTTCGCGGCCAGGCTTCCCGATCTGTTGGAGCGGCTGGGGTTCACTCCGGAGAGGTCGCGCTGGCTGGCCGAGCGGATCGCGGTCGATCCGGCGCGCGGGGCGGGGCATGCCACGGAGGCCGTGCGGCGGGGGGACAAGACGCACCTGCGGACGCGCGTCCCTTCGGGGGGGATGGACTACAAGGGGTACAACGTGGCCATGCACGAGCTCGGCCACAACGTGGAGCAGGTGTTCTCGCTCTACGGGATCGACCATTGGCCGCTGGCGGGGGTGCCCAACACCGCGGCCACGGAGGCGTTCGCGTTCGTCTTCCAGCACCGCGACCTGGAGATGCTCGGGCTGCGCCCGTTCGACGCCGAGGCCCGGCGCAAGGAGGCGCTGGCGATCCTCTGGAATACTTATGAGATCGCCGGGGTGTCGCTGGTCGACATGGGGGTCTGGAACTGGATGTACGGGCACCCGGAGGCCACGCCGGCCGAGCTGCGGGAGGCGACGCTCGCCATCGCCCGCGACGTGTGGAACCGCTATTTCGCGCCGGTCTTCGGCGTGCGGGACTCGGAGATCCTGGCGATCTACTCGCACATGATCGTCTACGGGCTCTATCTGCCGGACTACGCGATCGGCCACGTCGTCGCCTTCCAGATCGCCCAGCGGCTCTGGGAAGGGGATTTCGGCGCCGAGGTGGAGCGCATCACCCGCCAGGGCCGCCTCACCCCGGACGCCTGGATCCGCGGCGCCGTGGGGGAGCCGATCTCGGCCGACGCGCTGCTCGCCGAGGCGCGGGAAGCGATCGCCGCGGAGCGTTGAGAGAACCCGCATGCGAATCCTGGTAGCCCTGGGCGGGAACGCCCTGTTGCGGCGGGGCGAGGAGATGACCGCCGCCAATCAACGCCGGAACGTCCGCCTGGCGGCCGAGGCCCTGGCGCCGCTGGGGCTGGAGCATCAGCTCGTGATCACGCACGGCAACGGCCCGCAGGTCGGGCTGCTGGCGTTGCAGAGCGACGCCTACAGCCAGGTCAGCTCCTATCCGCTCGACGTGCTGGGCGCGCAGACCGAGGGGATGATCGGCTACATCATCGAGCAGGAGCTGGGCAACCTGTTGCCGTTCGAGCAGCCGCTCGCCACCATCCTCTCGATGGTCGAGGTCGATCCCGACGATCCGGCCTGGGAGCATCCCACGAAGCCGATCGGCCCGGTCTATGCCGAGGCGGAAGCCCGGCGTCTGGCCGCGGAGAAGGGGTGGATCATGGCGCCGGACGGCGACGGCTTCCGGCGGGTGGTGCCGTCGCCGCAGCCGCGGCGGATCTTCCAGATTCGGCCGGTCAAGTGGCTGCTGGAGAAGGGGTGCATCGTCATCTGCGCCGGCGGCGGGGGGATCCCCACCATGTACGCGCCCGGACGCCAGCTCCACGGCGTGGACGCGGTGGTGGACAAGGACCGGGCGAGCTGCCTGCTGGCCCGCGAGCTGGAGGTGGACCTCTTCATCATGGCCACCGACGCCGGCGCCGTCTACCTCGACTGGGGGAAGCCCACGCGGCGGGCGATCCGGCGGGCCTCCCCCCAGGCCCTCGCCGCCTACGATTTCGCCAGCGGCTCGATGGGTCCCAAGGTCGAGGCGGCGGTCGAGTTCGCCGAGCGCACCGGCAGGACGGCGGCCATCGGCTCCCTCGCCGACGTCACCCGCATCGCCCGCGGCGAGGCGGGGACGCTGGTGACGAAAGAGGCGGAGGGGCTGGAGCTCTACCCCTGACCTCCGTTTCGCCCCCTATTCCGGGGGCACGCACACCACGCCGTGGCTCGTCGCCACCTGCACGAGGAGCTTCTGGCAGACGGCCGCCTCGGCCGGCGTGACCTCCAGGAACTGCGTGAGGTTCACGCTGCAGAAGGGAGGTATCGCCGACTGGTTCACCAGCGCGAAGGTCCCGACCGACGTGACCACGCTGGTCACCTGGGAGGCGCCGTCGGCGACGCATTGTTGAACGTCGACGTCCCCCGTCAGGAGGGTGGCGAACAGCGGCAGGCTCTGCGGGCAGGGGCAGGTGACCGCGCAGGGCGGGGGCTGGCCGCCGCTGTGCTTCATGTAGTTGTCGAGGACGCGGGCGCAGGCGGTGTCCGAGGCGTGGTGGTTGGGGCTGTCGCAGTCCATGGCCTCGCAGTAGGCGTTGCAGAGGCCGAAGAGGGCCCCGTCCAGGCCGTTACAGACCGTCTCTTGCGACGGCGGCTGCCCGTCCGGCGTTCCTTTCGCCAGCACCGGGACGGCGAGCGCCAGCAGGCCGAGGCTGAGGACGAAAAGGTTTTTCATGTTCTCTTCCCTTGAACAGATGAAAAAATAGATTGGAGCACATCGAAGCACATCCTGCGGGAAACCAGCGACATCCGACGACGACTACAGCCTCACTGTAGTCCCGCTCGCGGAAACAAACAACGTTTGTTGCTTTTTACGATAGATCTATGAATCGGATTTCCCGGCAGGGTCCGGGTGATCGGCCGGCGGGCCGGAATGGAGCGGCTCCCAGGCGGGGGGATCGCTGGCCGGGAAGCTCTCCTCGGAGGCCTCGTCGACGGGGTCGGGCGTCTCTTCGGGGGCGGGGGTGTCGGGCATGGCGGGCATTGTAGCGCCCGCCATGCGGGATCTCACCTTCCTAATCCCGATAGACCTTCAGGCCGGTCGGCCGGAGCCCCTTGGCGACCATGTCGCGCCAGCGGGCCACGAAGGCGTCGAGGTCGACCCCGATGACCGCCTCGCCGGGCGTGCCGCCGTGGACGATGGCGTCGAAGAGGCGCTGGTTGCCGTCCTTGTAGGTCTCCAGGTCGATCAGTTGCATCTGCTTGCCGCGGGCCGCCTGCCACCGCTTGTCGAAGTCCGCGCGGTCGAGGGCCTGCCAGTATTCGTTCGGGGTCTCCTCATAGCGGAACGCGCCCGCGTAGAGGAGGGTCGTGGTGGGCTTGTAGGTCGTCACGTCGATCAGTTGCAGCCCCTGGGAGTCCTTGAGCTCCTTCACCTTGGCCGCGAATTCCTTGCGGTTCTGGCCCACCCACAGGGAGTGCTTGTCGCCGAGGTCGCGGAAGAGCCCGGTGAACAGGATCTTGCCGCCGCTCGGATAGATGGTGAGGTTGAACAGCCGCTTGCGGTTGCCGGTGCCCGTCTTCCAGTTCTTGAGGAAGGTGTCCCCATCCTGGTTGGCCAGCATGAGGATCGGCTGCTGGCTGCTGCGGAAGATGCCGTTCCAGTAGACCTTCCCACCCTGGTCGAAGGTGCTGACCTCGGTGAGCTGGAGCCCCCGGGTGCCGAGGTCGTCGACCCGCTTCTTGAAGGCGTTCCACTCCATGCCGATGACGACCGCGCGCCCTTCCGGCTCCGGGCTGAAGACGGCGAGGACCTGGGGCGCCGCCGGCGCCGCCGGAGGGGCCGCCGCGGCACCCTTCTTCCCCTTGGGGGCGGGAGCGGCCGGCGGGGGCGGCGGGGTCGTGATCTCAAGGCTGTCGACGCTCAGCCGGACGGTCACCGAGCCCTGCGCGCTGCTGTTGATGTCGAGGGTGTACTCGCCGCCCGCGGGCACGTTGATGGTGGTGGTGTTGAGCTTCTCCCAACTGGTGCCGATCCAGCCGGTGTCCAGCCAGGCCGTGCAGCGGACGTCCGCCGGGAAGGTCTGGATGTCGAGGCCCTTGTTGATGTTGACCGAGTACTTGGTCTTCGCCTTGGCGCCGGCGAACATCTCGGCTTCGGGCTTGCCCTCCACGCCGCAGCTCAGCTTCCACGGGCAAGAGCCCTTCGGGCATCTCTGGACGACCATGTCATTGAAGGTGGCCCGGCCCACGGCCGACGCCGGGGACGGGGAGGCCAGGAGGAGCACTGCTCCGGCAAGCAAGCACAGCATCCAGCAGACCGGGGCCGGCAGGCGCAGCCCCTTCAACGAGTGAGCTCTCATGGACCGACTCCTTTCAACGAGGGGACAGGGAAGCGGTGTCATGGTAACCCGGGTTGTGTCCCTTCGGAACGGGGAAGAGGCGGGAAAGCCATTTCGGAGCGTCCGCGGCGGGCCCACCTCAACCCCTGGCCCCTTCTCCTGGAAGGAGAAGGGGGACCTGGATG
>DASXJP010000115.1:0-11573 GCA_036497345.1 Thermoanaerobaculia bacterium | reverse complement strand
TCCTGCCACAGGAACGGCAGGAGATCTCCGGAGAGCTGCTCCATTGCGTCACTACCAGCGCCGACCAGATCTTGTAGGCCGTGCTCACGTCGATAGGTCCGGGTCCACCGCACTTCGGACAGTTGCCCAGATGGACCCTGGAGACCTGAGTGGCCACCTCGGACGGATCAAGCCGCCGCGAGGCCTCCACCAGCATCGCCCGTTGTGCGCAGCTTTGGTTGCAGAAGCGCTGATCCCCTTGCTTGACGCCACCTACGATGATCGTTGAGTCGCAATAGCCGCACTTTGCCATATACTTTCCTCCGAGAGATCGCGAAGGATCAAAAGCTGCTCCGGACACGTCTTTTGCTCGTAGAGCTATACAAATCATACGCTCCCCGCTGGAGCCCGTCAAACCTGGAGAGCTGGACCGTGCCGCCGCCGAGACGCTCCGGGCCGGGGTTCGGGATGTGGTGTTCCCCCGTTGGACCAAGGTCCAATTTCCAGCCCCGGTGCGCAGGTCCTATCTTCTCCACTACCTGACGTGGTCGAAGTCCGCGCAGAAGACGTCCAAGCGCTGAAAAAGCGGGCGGAAAGGAGAGCCGGAAATGTCAGGTAAGCGCATCCAACTCGCGGCGTCAGTCGCCGCGGAGCTCATCCACCTCTCCGCCGAGCAGATCGATCAGCACATCGAGGCGATGCCCGGCAGGCCGATCACGAGCCCGAGGTCCTGTTCGTCGAGGCCACCACCATACATGGCATGGAAAGGGAACGGCACACCGTGAAAAAGACTGTTCTATCCTTGATGGCAACAATGGCTCTGACCTTGGCCGGCGCGGCCGGGGCCAGCGACTGGCAATGGAGCTTCACGCCGTACTTATGGCTCGCCAGCGCGCACGCGGACGTCTCCGTCAACGACAAGCAGATCCTGAACGGCAAGGCCGACTTCGGCAATGCGATCCACAAGATCGACTTCGTGGCCTCGGCCCATTTCGAAGGGCAGAAAGGCAGGAACGGATTCCTGCTCGACGGCTTATACCTCGACCTGAGCGGCCAGAAACAGTTCGAGCTTGGCTCGCTGTCCGGTCCGGCGGGCGCGTTGAACGGCGCGGTCGGCACCCGAACGGACCTGTCGGCCACCATTCTGGAGGCCGCCGGCATCTACAACCCGCGCGGGGACGGTACCGGCTTCTCGATCCTGTATGGAGCACGCGTGTTCGACGTCCGCGAGCAGCTCCGCGCCCGCTACGAATTCGCCAACGGCGGCTCGGTGGCATCCCAGCGCTATGACGCGAGCGCGACGCTCTACGACGGGATGATCGGCGCGCGGTTCGTCGGGAAGCTGTCGGATCACTGGCAGGCCAGCGTCCGCGCCGACGTCAGCGAAGGCGGCACGGACCTGACCTGGAATTCACTGGCGGGCCTCGGCTACTCCTTCGGCGATGGTGGACGGTACACGATGCTCGCCGGCTATCGCTACATGCATGCCGAGCTCAAGAACAAGACCGACCTGGGCGAGCTCAAGACCACCCTCGAGCTCTCCGGAGCTTACGTGGCATTCAAGCTCGGCTTCTGAGCCAAAGGCCTCCAGGGAGAAACCATGCTACGCCGAAACCTGTCCTGCCGCGCCGGAGGATCAGCCGGCCGCCGCGACGCCGCCTGCTGAACCGAACGGCGCCCCGCAGCCGGTGGTGCTCTTCATCTCGGTCGGCACCGCACGCTGGCTCCGGGTAGGCCGGCAAGGCGGGCTTCTTGAGCTGATGGGAGCCTGACTTCGGCGCTCCGAGGAGCGGCGCTTATCGAGACTCGCCTATATCGAAGAGGGTGGCACCTGTTCCTCGCGTAGTCGAGCCCCAATCGGAAAGCTGTCACACCAAGCCTGAAAGTCCGACCGAGAACGCCACTCAAGCGCCATAGGCTTTCCCGCACCCTTTCCCCTAACCTCATACCTTGGGTAAGTAACATATGCTTGACAGCATATGATGTCCACGGCATAATGGCAGACATGCCTACGCCGGCCATCACCGTCTACGCCACCGATGAATTCGCAGAATGGTACGACGGCCTGGAAGAACGACACCATGAACGAGTGGCGGCTTGCGTGGATCTCCTCGAACAGATGGGGATCACTCTAGGGTTCCCCTATTCAAGTGCGATCGAAGGCTCGGACCTGGCTCTTCGCGAGCTCCGTATCCAATCGCACGGGCATGCGATTCGGGTCTTCTATGCGTTCGATCCCCACCGCGACGCGATCGTCCTCATCGGTGGTGACAAGACCGGCGTCTCTGGCGATCGCTTCTATCGAGAGTACATACCTCAGGCCGAAAAGATCCTGAGAGAGTATCTGGCCGAGATTGAGGAGGAAGATGATGGCTAACCGGAAGCTGAAGACCTGGGCGGAAGTGAAGGCACGCCGCCCACTATCCGCCGAGGCGGAAGCAGCCAACGCAGCGTGGGTCGAGCGGCAGATCGTCGAGCTCAACCTTCAGGCACTCCGACAGCAACTCGGCGTCACGCAGGCTGAGCTCGCGGAGGCCTCGGGCTTCGCTCAGGGAGAGATCTCGCGCATCGAGCAACGCGAAGATCACATGGTTTCCACCTTGAGGCGCCTCGTTCGGTCGCTCGGCGGTGAGCTCGAGATCCATGCCAGGTTCCCGGATGGTCGCGACATCCGCCTGATCGGGGTCTGATCGCCTCAAACCAGGCCGGCCCGGCGATCAGCTCGCTCTTAGAGGGTGTCTGGAAAGTGGCGATTCCGTCTGGACCCATTGTAGAGACGCCCCGTGGGGCGTCTCTGGAGCGGCGACATCGGCTGTGTTCTCCCCGACGCTCCGCGGTCGCACTATGCCAATGGGATCGTCTTCTCCGCCTCGGAGACGCCCCACGGGGCGTCTCTACAGTGGAAATACCCCTTTCCAAACACCCTCTTAGCCTGCTCCATGAGATCGAGGAGGAGACCGCTGAGCCTCTTCGATCTGGTGCTTCGCTTCGTCATCCTGCTCGGCGACCTCCCCCAGGACGGCGAGAGGAGCGAGAACCTGCTCGGCCTCCTGCCGCAGGAGGTTCAACCTATTGAGCTTGGCAAGGAAGATGAGGGGACTGGAATCGGTGACCCAAAGACTCATCCGGCGAGCTCACGAGCCGCCCGGATCTCGGCCTCGATCTGCTCATCCCGGAGGTTGATCGCAGGGACACCGATCCGGTCGAGCTCGCGGAGAAAGGTCATCCGGCTCATGCCCGCCAAGCGGGCCGCCTTTCCGGAGGACAGGCGGCCTATCTCATAAAGCTTGGCCGCCGCCAGGAACAGCAGCTCATGAGTGAGTTCAAGATCGGATAGCTTCAAGAGCTCGGGAAGCCCGGAGGGGTACTCAATGACCGCTTGTTTGGTGTCGTTTGCCGCCATGATCCAAGTATAAAGAGTCTCCCGAGATCCCGTCAAAAGATTTCGTGGAAAGACGATCGCAGCCTTCTTCGCTGCTGCGGAACTTTGGCGGGGTCCGGCAGCAGAGCCAGATCCAGATCGCGGCTAAACTCCGCTGCGCCGTACAACACGCAGGCCTGGCCGCCCATCAACAGGTGGGCGACTTGATGTCCGCGGATCGTAGAAAGGGCTTTGCGGATCGGGCTCGGGATCAAGAGAGCCTCGTGGGCCGCCCCTCCGGATTGAATCTGCTGGAGCTCTCCCGCGTCGCGCAGGCGGCGGAGGACGGTCGAGGCGGCGCGCGCGTCCACCGGCTTCTTCAGGGTGGTGCGGTAGCGGCGGTTGGCCTCCTCGGCCACCCGGGCGGCTCCTCGAGCTCGGCGGCATGCGCGGCGCTCTGCTCGCGATGATTGGCCTCCTGCTGCTTGTGGAGCTCCACCTGCTGCTCGTGATGCGCGATCCTCGCCTCCAGCTTGGACAGGATCTCCGCTACGGAAAGCGACGTGCTGATCCCTCGTCTCCTTGTAGGGTTACAGCGCTCCGGGCTCTCCCGGTGCGCCCGCGACCTCGCGACATCTTGCGCCAACACCGGCCCTTCATGCGACAACCCGGAGCCTGTCCGGGAAGAATAACATGACAATGGTGCAAGCACACGGATATTTGTCGCAAACAGGAGGGCCTTGCGACAATTTCCAGCTTGGAGAGTCATTGGAGGCTAGAATTGATGCAAGGTGCTTCTTCAGGATCTCCTCTCTTGGAGCTCTTGCGTCAATCCGACGCTTAAAACGGCGCAAGACCGACTAATAATGGTGCAAGATAAGCTCATCATGTCGCAATATGTCGACACATTGCCGCGTCGCTTGAGGATGTTGCAGCATAGCGAATCCGCAATGTCGCAAGATGGTCCTATCTTACACCATTTCATACCTCTGTCGCGACGTTCTCGCGCCTACATGTCGCATGATGGCGCGATCTTGCGACAAACGGAAGGATGGAAGTGACGGCGCTTCGGTGAAAGGGGCCGTTGTAAGATTAGGTTGCGGCATTACAACATTGGGTCGCACCATTGCAAGGTTAGGTCGCACCATTTCAAAGATAGAATGGCGGGGATGGGCTTATCTTGCATCAAGCTAAGCTTCGCTTGCGACAGTTGGGGCCCGGGTCGCGGCGGTTTTCCGCGAGGAGGCGCGAGGCTAGAGGAGCAAGGACAGATCCCGGGAGAGGTTGCTGAGGAGCGCCTCTCTCTGGGTCTGGACGAACATGTGGTCGCCTTCCAGGGTGCGGCACCGGAACCAGCGGCTGGTCTGCCGGCTCCAGGCCTGCAGCTCGTCCGGGGTCGTCTCCAGGTCGCGCGTGCCGCCGAAGACCGAGAGGGGAATGGCGAGCGGCGGCTCCTCTTCGTATTGGTAGGTCTCGGTCATCTCGTATTCGGCGCGCAGGGCGGGGTACAGCAGGGCCTGCAGGTCCTCGTCCTCGAGCACGGCGGGCCCCATGCCGAAGTGGTCGTGCATCGTCTGCCAGAACTCGCGAGGCGGCAGATGGCTGGCCACGGGCCGGCGATACGGCTGGTCGGGAGCGGGGCACCCCGAGACGAACAGCCAGTCCGGGCCACGCCGCCCCTGACGGCGCAGCCGCCGCGTCAGCTCGAACATGGCCAGCGCTCCCACGCTGTGGCCGAACAGGGCGAACGGCCGGTCCAGCCAGGGATCGAGATCCGCGGCCAGCGACTCGACCATCTGGGTGACGCGGGTGATCGGCGGCTCTTCCTCGCGGTTCTCCCGGCCCGGAGGTTGGAGCGGGCAGACCTCGACGCCCGCCGGCACGTTCCGGTTCCACGTGGCGTAGAGCGAGGCTCCCCCGCCGCCCAGGCAGAAAAGGCGGAGCCGGGGGGACGGGACCTCCTGCCGGTACGCCAGCCATCGACTCGGAGCGGCCCCCATGATCTCGCCGTCAACGTCCAGTCTGGCGCGGGTCGGCCTCGCGCGCGACGAAGGGGTGGGTGTGATGCATGGCCTTATAAGCCTATTCGTAGAGGTTGTTACCGTCAAGCGAACGGCCGATAAAAGTCGTCCGGCATCCGCGCAAGAGGTAAGATCTTGCCCAGATCCGCTGTCCGGGCCAGGACGCGCCCCGCGTGACGGTGGCTTCACCGATCGAGGAGATTGCCATGGACCACCCCGCACCCTTCCGTCCGGAGGACCTCGCCGTCTATGACTCGGGGAGGATGGGCAAGAGCACGCTGTTCCAGTCCGACCGCCTCCTGGTCGGGCTGAACTCCTTCGAGCCCGGCCAGGAGCACCGGCTGCACGCGCACGCGGGGATGGACAAGGTCTACCACGTGCTCGCCGGGCGGGGCGTCTTCCTGCTCGAAGGGCGGGAGGAGCCCATGGAGGCCGGCATGATGCTGATCGCGCCCGAAGGGGTGCTCCACGGCATCCGCAACACCGGGAGCGAGCGGCTGCTGGTGATGGCGATTCTGGCGCCTTCGCCGTAGGCCGGATAAGCTTGGGACATGGCGAGCCTCTTCATCAGTCATCGAGAAGCGGATGCGAAGGAGGCAGAACGCCTGGCCACAGAGCTGCGGTCCAAGGGGCATCAGGTCTGGCTCGATCGCTGGGAGATCCAGACCGGCGACTCGATTATCGAAAAGATCGACGATGGCCTCGCGGGCGCCATGTACCTGATCCTCTGTTACTCGGACCAGGGCGTCTCCGCCCCCTGGATGGGTCGTGAATGGATGTCGACCCTCGCCCGCCAGCTCAACGGCCGGGGCATCAAGCTGCTCCCCGCGAGACTCACTGGCGGAGAGCCTCCCGCGATCCTCGAAGACATCCGATACGCCGACCTCGCCACCGACTGGGATTCCGGAGTGGCGGATCTTCTCGCGGCCATTCGCTGAGCATGGTCTGGCACGTCGTCATCGCCCACGCCCCCGGCGAAGAGAAGCTCGCCGAGACGATCGCTGATCGCCTGCGGGAAGCCGGCTACGGCGTCAGCCATCGGGGGACGGTTCTCGTCGGGGAATCCTTTACCGAGGAGGCCGGCAAAGCGCTGAGGGCCGGAGGGCCCGTCATCCTCTGCGCCACCATCAACGCCTTAGGGACCGGCTGGGTTCATCACCTGATCAACTCCGCCTTCGCCCAGACCAACAGGAAGCGCATCTTCGCGCTGCGGGTGGAGCAGAAGGCCTACCTCGACCAGGTCCTTGGCAATGATATCGCGGTCGCGGAATATTGGGCGAACCCGGAGGAAGGCATCCAAAGTCTCCTCACCTCCTTGAGGAAACATTTTCCGCTGGAGACAGAGCCTGTCTCCCCGGTAGCACCGGAATCGCCGCCGCCGGCCTATCTGGACAGGATCACCAACATCTCCCGGTTCAACGCCGAGGCGCTCAAGAGCTTCCGCGCGGAGCTCCGGGCCTCTATCACGAAGAGCCTGCCTCCGGACCTAGACGCGCTGGAGTTTCTGCGGCGCTCCAACCTGATGCGGAACGGATTTCTGACGCTGACGGGCCTGCTCCTCTTCGGCGACGCCCCAACCCATGCCCTCGCCTCCGCCTTCTCCCGGTTCACCGTCTACTCGGGTACGACCAAAACCGACCCTCGCGAGCCGATCGACGTCCGGGGAACCGTCATCGACCAGATCACGGGGCTGCACCAGCAGGTCACCGCCCAGGTCCGCACCCGCGAACGGGTACGGGAGGACTCTCCGAAGGCCGAGGTCCTCTACGAATACCCCATGCGGACGATTCGCGAGATCGTCGCCAACGCGCTCGTGCACCGGGATTACGAGGACGTCAAGCGCTGGGCGCACGTCCGGCTGTTCACCGACCGTATCGAGGTCCTCAGCCCCGGTGACTGGGTCGGCGTCAATCTTCTGGCAGACGGCTCCCCCATCCACATCGGGGCTCTGGTTTCCGAATCGGTCAAGCGCAATCTCACGCTGGCGACGGTGGTCGCCTGGGCGCGGCTGGTCGAGGGGGAAGGGAGCGGCCTGCCGACAGTCTTGGAAGAGTGTCGCGAGATCTCGGCACCTGAGCCGGTCGTCTCTTTCAAGGACGGCTTTATCAAGGTCACGATCTTTCCGCGCGGCGATTGGTCGGCGCTGGAGCATCCCGTCAGCCTAGAGGTCTCCATTCCCTCTCTGCATCAGTTACCGGCTGCTCCCTTGGATTTCACGGGGCGTGCGCAGGAGTTGGAGCGACTGAGTGGGGTCGTCCAGGGCCGTGTGGGGCTGTTGGGCATCCAGGGGCTCGGCGGCGTCGGAAAGACGGCTCTCGCGCTGAAGCTGGCCGAAAGCTTGAAGCCTTCCTATCCCGATGCCCAGATCTTCCTGAATCTCGGTGGGACCAGCCCGAGGCCGGTGTCCACCGCCGAGGCGATGGCGCATGTGATCCGCTCCTTTCATCCCCAAGCCCGGCTCCCGGAGTCCGAGCCTGAGATCGCCGGGCTGTACAGATCGGTCCTGGATGGGAAACGCATCCTCCTCGTTCTCGATGACGCCGGCGACCACCAGCAGGTCGAGCCTCTGATCCCACCCCCTCCAAGCCTGCTCCTTCTGACCTCGCGAAGCCGTTTCTCCCTTCCGGGCTTGGTCGTCGAGCAGTTGGACGTCCTCTCCTCGGACGAAGCCCGGGCCCTCCTGCTGCACCTGGCACCCCGCATCGGCGACGCCGTCGATGAGATCGCGAGACTCTGTGGCTATCTACCTCTCGCCCTGCGGCTCGTGGGAGCGACCCTGGCCGGGCTTCCAGACCTGAGCGCGCAGGAGTACATACGGCGCTTTTCGGCAGCCTTCGGCGAGGAGACTCCCGTCGTGGGCTCCATCCGGCTGAGTTATGACTGCCTGCACCCTGCATTGCAGAGGCACTGGAACGACCTGTCGGTCTTTCCGTCCTCTTTCGATCGAACCGCTGTGGAAGCGGTTCTGGCTCTGAGCTCCGAAGCCGCGGACCGTGTTCTCGGGGGTCTGGTCCGCAACAGCCTCCTGGAGTGGAACGAGCACGGCCGTTACTACCTTCACCCCTTGCTCCGGGCCTTCGCTGAGTCCCAGTTGGACGCGGCCGAGGGGCAGAGGCTCCGGCTCCGTCATGCCGAGCACTACCTAGGGGTTCTGGCGCGGAGCAGCGAGCTTTACGAGCAGGGGGGCGAAGGGGTTCGCCAGGCGCTGGAGCTCTTCGACCGGGAGTGGGAGAACGTGCGGTCCGGATTCGCCTGGACCGCGGAGAATGCCTCCCAAGACGAAGCGGCGGCGTGGCTGTGCGCTTCATATCCGAACGCGGGCGCCTACTGCCTGGATCTCCGTCTCTCGCCGCGCGAGCACATCCGGTGGTTGGAGCCCGCCCTGCGGGCCTCCCATCGGACCGATCCCGCGATCGAGATGGTCCTCCTAGGAAACCTGGGCAACGCTTACATGGGCCTCGGCGAGATCGATCGCGCGGCCCTGCTGTATGAGGAGTGGCTGAAGGCCGCCCGTGAGGCCGGCGACCGGCGGATCGAGGGGGACGCGCTGGGGGACCTCGGGATCGCGTATGCCTCCCGCGGCGAAACACAGCGAGCCCTCCAACTCTTCGAGCGGCACCTCGCCATCGCCCAAGAGCTCGGCGACCGGCGGGCGGAAGGGATCTCGCTCGGAAATCTCGGGATCACCTACGCCGCCCTTGGCGAACTCCAGCGCGCCGTCGAGCTCTTCGAGCTGCACCTCGTCATCTCGCGCGAGATCGGGGACCGCCGGTCGGAGGGGACCTCACTTGGAAATCTGGGGACCGCCTTCCTCGCTCTGGGGGAGCCCCGACGCGCCATGGAATTCTTCGAGGGGCATCTCGCCATCTCCCGCGAGATTGGAGACCGGCACGGCGAGGGGGTCGCTCTCGGCAGCCTCGGCGATATCCGTGTGGCGTTGGGAGAGCCGGAGAGGGCCGGGGAGCTCTACAGACAGGCTCTGGTGCTCCTTCGCGAATTGGGGGACCGGCCGCGAGAGACGGAAATTTCCCGGAAGCTCGGCAGAGTTTCCGGGGAGGGGGAGTCCGCGGCACGGGAGCGGAGTTGACGCTACCGCCTCTGCCACGTACTCTAGAATCTGTCAGGCAGGCCATGAGCTACCGAATGAGCACCTACAAACCTTCCGAGAACCAGGCCCCCCAGCCTTCGGGCTCGGAGAATGCCTGGAGTCAGGGGACGAGCCCTCTGGGGGACTACTTCACCAAGAAATACCAACCAGCGTACAGCATCCCCTACGTCAAGCGCTCGCGAAGCGGCGGCCAGGACCAGGAAGGCTAGACCTTCCATCCCCGGCCGCCGTCGGCCCCACCCTACCGCGCCGTCTTCCCCACCGCCCCCCCAGCCGGCACGATCCCCTTCCCCTCGTCCACCGTCACCACTTGGTCCGCCGGCAGGTTGGTGAAGCGCTGCTTGACGCCGCTCGGCCATTCGATCTCCAGGGTCTGCACGACCTTGTCGGGGCCGAGGCCGAAGGTGGGGGCCATCTGGCTCTGCGAGCAGTAGGAGGAGCCGCTGCGCACCATCGTCCACTGCTTGCCGACGGCGCTGGTCACCCGCACCACGGCGCCCAGGCCGTCGCGGCTCGACTTCGTGCCCACCGTGCGCACCCGCAGCCAGTGGTCGCGGTTGCCGCCGTCGTTGCGGAAGACGTAGGCCGGGCCGTTGTTGGTGGTGATGACGATATCCAGATCGCCGTCGTTGTCGAGGTCGCCGTAGGCCGCGCCGCGGGCCACGATGGGACGGGCGAGGTCCGGGCCCAGGCTGGGGGCCACGGACTGGAACTTCCCCTTTCCCAGGTTGCGGAAGAGGAGCGGCGGCTGCTTGTAGGTCACCTTGGGCTGCACCCGGTTGATCTCCTCTTCCAGGTGCCCGTTGGCGGCGAGGATGTCCGGCAGGCCGTCGAGGTCGTAATCGAAGAAGAAGGCGCCGAAGGTGAGGGTCAGCAGGCTCGCCTGCCCCACCGACGAGGAGGGGGCCTCGTCCACGAACACGCCGTTCCCTTCGTTGTGGTAGAGGGCCAGCATCTCGTTGGTGAAGTTGCCCACCAGCAGGTGCGGACGGCCGGAGCGGTCGTAGTCGGCGGCGTCGACTCCCATGGCGCCGCGCGCGGTCCCCTCCTCCGAGTAGGCCACTCCGGCCGCCACCGCCTCGTCCACGAAGGTGCCGTTCTTCTGGTTGCGGTAGAGCTTGTTGGGTTGGGTGTCGTTGGCCACGAAGATGTCCGGCCAGCCGTCGCCGTTGTAGTCGAGGATGGTGACGCCCAGCGATTTGGCGGTGAGGTCGGCGATCCCCGCCTTCTGGCTGACGTCCTCGAATTTGCCGCCCCCCAGGTTGTGGTAGAGCTTCGCCGCCGCCCCCTTGTAGGACTCGGGGGTGCAATAGGATTTGGTGGCGCCGTCGAGCGAGCACCAGAGGTCCTTCTCCTTGCTCCATTGAACATAATTGCCCACGAAGAGGTCGGGCTTGCCGTCGCGGTCGTAATCGAGCCAGGCGGCGCTGGTGCCGAAATTGGCGTTCCTGATCCCCGCCGCGGCCGTGACGTCCTTGAATTTGCCGCCCCCCTCGTTGTGGAAGAGCCGGTCGCCGTCGAGCGAGGTGATGTAGACGTCCTCGCGGCCGTCGTTGTCGTAGTCGGCCACGGCCACGCCCATGCCGTAGGTTTCGATATCCAGGCCGCTCCCCCGCGTGACGTCCGTGAAGGTGCCGTCGTGATTGTTGCGGTAGAGGGCCGGCAGCGATTTCCGCCTGCCCGGCTGCCAGTCTCGGCCGTTGATCAGCAGGATGTCGAGCCAGCCGTCGCCGTCGGCGTCGAACAGGGCGACTCCGGAGCCCATGGTCTCGGGCAGGTATTTCTTGCCCGACCGCCCGCTGTTGTGGGTGAAGCGGACGCCGGAGGCGGCGGTGACGTCGGTGAACCGGATCCCCGACGGCGGCGCGGGGGGGGCGGCCTTGCGGGCCGGCGCGGCGGCGATCAGCCCCAGGGCGGCGAGGGCGAGGGCGGAAGCTGTAAAAAGTCGATTCAAGGATTTCATCTCCTGCGTTGACCCGGATTCAAATCCGTTCCATTCCATACGTCTTTGCCCTCGGGACCGCCTGCCCTCCGAAGCCTCACCCTCGGTCCCTCTCCACTTCGTGGAGAGGGAGGGCCCAAAGAGCGAAATCTTCCGGATCCG
>DASXJP010000114.1:0-4511 GCA_036497345.1 Thermoanaerobaculia bacterium | reverse complement strand
AGACGCGGCCGGACGTCGCGGAGCTGATCCCCTTCGAGCGCGGGGACCTGGCACGAGGGGATATCCCGATGTTCACCACCCTCCCCGGCTCCCGCGACCTGTGGACGAGCGGCGGCGAGCGCATCCCGGGCTTCCTTCCATCCTCGGGGCTGGAGCGGGCGCGGGACCTGCTCGACCGTCTCGACGAGGCGGCGGTCGAGCGCCAGCTCTGGATCCTCCGCAACGCCATCGGCGCCCTGGAGATCGGCAGGAAGGACGGCCGGCGTCTCAGCGTGCGGGAGGCGGACCGCGGGCCCGGGAGAGATGAGCTGCTCGCCGCCGCCGTGGAGCTCGGGTGCCGCCTGGAGGCCCTCGCCCTGCGCGACGAGCGGGAGGCCTACTGGCTGGGCGCCATGAACCGGGGCGGCGGCAGCGACTGGACGCTGGAGACCGCGGGGCCGGACCTCTATCTCGGCCTGCCCGGCATCGCCCTCTTCCTCGCCTGGCTCGGCGAGACCACCGGCGCGGACCGCTTCACCCGGCTGGCCCGCGCGGCCCTGACCGTCCTCCGCCACCAGCTCCAATTCGGCGACGAGATCCTGGGCACGGTCGGCGCCTTCTCCGGCTGGGGCGGCGTGATCTGGACCCTCGCCCATCTGGGCACCCTGTGGGACGACGGCGCCCTCCTCGACGAGGCCGAGGCCTGCGTCCCCCGGCTGCTGGCGAAGCTGGAGAAGGACGTCAACCTGGACGTGGTGACCGGCGCCGCCGGCGCCGCCGCGGCGCTGCTCGGCCTGCACGCCGTGCGGCCCAAGGGGCCGGCGCTGGCGGCGGCCGTCCGCTGCGGGGAGCACCTTCTGGCGCACGCCCGTCCGATGGAACGTGGCGGCCTGGGCTGGGTGATGCCGATCGCCGGCGCGATCCCCCTCGCCGGTTTCTCCCACGGCGCGGCGGGCATCGCCTGGGCGCTCCTCCGCCTGCACGCCGCCACGGGGGAGAGCCGCTTCCGGGAGGCCGCTCTGGAAGGGCTGGCCTACGAGCGCTCCCTCTACTCCCCCGAGGATCGCAACTGGCCCGACCTGCGGGAGAACAGCCTCGACCTGCCGGGGTCCGACCCGGGACGCCCCTACTTCATGAGCGCCTGGTGTCACGGCGCCGCCGGCATCGCCCTCGGCCGCACCGACAGCCTGCCGCTGCTCGACGACGCCCTGACGCGGGAGGAGATCGCGATCGCCGCCGAGACGACTTTCGTCCTGGGATTCGGCAAGACGCACTGCCTCTGCCACGGCGACCTCGGCAACCTGGAGCCGGTCCTGCGGGCCGCCGAGGCCCTGGGCCGCCCGGACCTGCGCGAGCGGGCCCTGCGGATCGCCGCCGGCTCTCTCGCCAGCCTGCGGGAGACGGGGCCGGTCTTCGGCCTCCCCGGCAGCACCGAGCCTCCCGGCCTGATGGTGGGGCTCGCGGGGATCGGCTACGGGCTGCTGCGGCTGGCCGAGCCCGGCCGGGTCCCCTCCGTGCTGACCCTCGATCCCCCGATCGATCCCCCGATTGATCCCCCGATTGATCCCCCGATACTCCATCGTCCGCTTTGAGATCCCGCGTGAGATTCACTCATGTCGGGTCGTCGAAAGGAGACGCAGTATGAAGAAGATTCACATCGCCCGTGCATTCCGTGACGAGGACTACTACCTGAGCCTCAGCGAGGCCGAGCGCGCCAGCCTGCCGGACCATCCGTCCGCGGCCGTGGCGCTCGAGCCACGGGATCTGCGGGCCGCCGCCGGCGGCGTCACCACCGTCGAGACCTGCGGCACCATCGCCTGCACGCCCTGCAAGGGACACCCTTGCGGCTAATGCCATGCCATTGATGCCATAGAACGGGCGGGCCGGAGGGCCCCCGGTCCGCCCCCCGCAACCTTCTCCCTTCCCTTGCGTACCAGAGATCAGAGTGATATCACTCTGGCATCAAAGAAAGGGAGAGACTTCACCATGATTCGCGAAAAGGAATTCACCGGCGGCCCCGGGCTGGGCATGCTGCTGCTGTTCCTGGTGCTGTTCCTGGGCTCGATCGCCGGCCTGATCTTCTCCGCCCGCTTGGGGGTAGGGCCGGGGGTCGTCGTCTGCGTCCTGCTGATGGTGGGCGCCATCCTCGGCGAGGCCGGGCTGTTCGTGGTCAACCCCAACCAGGCCAAGGTGTTGCAGCTCTTCGGCGACTACGTGGGGACGGCCCGCGTGCCGGGGCTGCGCTGGGCCAACCCCTTCTACAGCAAGAAGGGGATCTCGATGCGCACCCGCAACTTCGAGACCGGCAAGCTGAAGGTCAACGACAAGGCGGGCAACCCGATCGAGATCGCCGCCGTGGTGGTGTGGAAGGTGGTCGACACCGCCGAGGCGCTGTTCAACGTGGACGACTACATCAACTTCGTCCAGGTGCAGAGCGAGTCGGCGCTGCGCAACCTCGCCACCCGCTTCCCCTACGTGGCGGACCAGGAGGGGGAGATGGACCTCTCGGGCCACACCGCGGAGATGTCGGTGGGGCTGGCGAAGGAGATCCAGGAGCGGCTGGAGCAGGCCGGGGTGGCGGTGCTGGAGGCGCGCATCAGCCATCTCGCCTACTCGCCGGAGATCGCGTCGGCGATGCTGCAGCGCCAGCAGGCGAGCGCGGTGGTGGCGGCGCGGGCGAAGATCGTCGAAGGGGCGGTCGGCATGGTCGAGCACGCCCTCGAGGGGCTCTCCGCCAGGGGGGTGGTCGAGCTCGACCCCGAGCGGCGGGCCGCCATGGTCAGCAACCTGCTGGTGGTGCTCTGCGGCGGCGGCCATCCGCAGCCGGTGGTCAACGTCGGCAGCCTGTATCACTGAGGCGGGGCCTTGGCGGAGCGGAAGAATTACCCCCTGCGGCTCGACCCGGAGGTCTACGAGGCCCTCCGGCGCTGGGCCGAGGACGAGCTGCGTAGCGTCAACGCGCAGATCGAGCTCCTGCTGCGCCACGCCCTGCGGGAGGCGGGGCGGGGGCCGCGGTCGAAGCGAGAGGAGTAAGCCCCCGCCCGAGCCCTCACCCCTGGCCCCTCTCCCGTCCCCTCCCGCCCTCCCTCACCGGGAGAGGGGAACCGCCCGCCCGAAGACAACCCTGAAAGGGTCTCCTTCTCCCTCTTCTCCCGGTGAGGGAGGGTGGGAGGGGACGGGAGAAGAGGGCCGGGGTGATGAGGGCCCACGGTGCGGGCGGCATAAGGCTCCGAAAAACAAAAAGGGCGGGGAGCGCTCCCCGCCCTTTCATTCCTGGGCCGGCGGTCGGGAAGGGCTTACGCCCGCCGCCGCCTCATCACCAGCAGCGCTCCGCTCGCCAGCAGGAGGGCGAGGAGCGCGAGGCCGAGCTCGGAGAGCGTCGGTACCTGGGCGATCGACGCCACCGCGAACGAGGTCGGATCGTTGGCCGCCGCCGTCCCCGGATCGTCGGTGAGGATCGACGACTCGTTGGTGCCGTTGCCGTCGGCGTCGAAGAAGACGGTGCCCTGGTTGGAGATCGTCGAGCCGGCGGTGCCGGTGTTGACGATCGCCGTGATGGTGATCGTCACCGAGCCGCCGTTGGCGGCGATGGTGCCGTTCCAGTGCACGGTCCGGTTCGGCACGTCGGCCACGGCTGTGCCGGAGCTGGCGGAGGCGCTCACCAGGGTCAGGCCCACCGGCAGGACGTCGGTGAATTCATCCCCCGGGTTGTCGAGCTGCGCCGTGGCGCTGGGGTTGGAGATCGTCACCGTATAGGTCACCGTGCCGCCCTCCTGGAAGGAGCCGGAGACGGTCTTGGTGTGGGTGCCGATCGAAGCCGGCGAGACCACCACGAAGGAGGTCGCGTCGCCGGCCGGCTGGGTGGCCGGGTTGTCGGACGAGGCGGCCGCCTCGTTGGTGCCGTCGCCGTTCGCGTCGTAGTTGACGGTCGCCTGGTTGGTGACCGTCTGGAGCGCGGTGCCCGTCTTGACGGTGGCGTGGATGGTGACCGTCACCGAGCCGCCGGCCGGGACGACGCCGTCCCAGGTTACCGTGTTGGTCCCCAGGTTGGCGGTGGCCGTGCCGGCCGTCGCCGAGGCGCTGACCAGGGTGAGCTGCGAGGGGAGGACGTCCGTGAGCTCGGGGCCCGTGTTGTTCTGCTGGTCGAAGGCGCCGCTGTTCGTGAGGACGACGGTGTAGGTGATCGCGCCGCCCTCGGTGAAGCTGCCGGACACCGACTTGGTGGCGGAGACCGTGGCCGGCGAGAGCACCTGCACGGTGACGGACGCCGAGTTGTCCGCGGGGTTGGGGTCCGCCGCCCGGCTCGCCGCCTTCAACGAGACGGTCGAGGCGTTGTTCACCAGGTTGCCGGCGAAGTTGGGCGCGGTGACCGTGAAGCTCAGGGTCGCCGTGCTGCCGGTCTCCAGGCTGGCGAGGTCCCAGTGGCCGGTCGCCGGGTTGTAGACCCCCTGCGACGCCGTGAAGCTGACCGGGTTGAGGGCCGGGAACGCCGGGAAGTCCTCCTGGACGTCGACGCTGTAGGCCGGATCCTG
>DASXJP010000113.1:0-1695 GCA_036497345.1 Thermoanaerobaculia bacterium | reverse complement strand
GGCGCGGCTGGAGTCGATCCGCCAGCGGGTGGTGGTGGAGGTCGGGTACGACCCGCCGGAAGTGGTGGACGTGATCGTCTCCGACCCGGTTGCGGACGCCAACGGCCAGGCCTTTCCCATCCTCGGCTGGCCGCGGATGCTCCTGTGGACGAGCCCTCCCGGGCCGGAGTCGGAGCTCGGCCATTACAGCCAGTGGACGGAGCTGCTGATCGCCCACGAGGAGACCCATCTCGTCCACCTGCTGCGGCCGTCGCGCAACCCCACGCGGCGCCTCCTCGAAAAGATCCTCCCCGTGGGGCCGATCCCGCTCGCGGCGCCGCGCTGGGTCTTCGAGGGGTATGCCACCATGGTGGAAGGGCGGCTCACGGCCTCGGGCCGGCCCAACGGCGATCTGCGCGCCGCCATTCTGCGGCGCTGGGCCCAGGGGGGGAAGCTCCCCAGCTACGCGCGGATGGCCTCGGACCCCGGCACCTGGCGCGGGCAGTCGATGGCCTATCTCCTGGGCTCGGCCTATCTGGAGTGGCTGGAGGAGCGGGGCGGGCCGGGGAGCCTGCGCAAGCTCTGGGCACGGATGACGGCGCGCGCGCCCCGCGGCTTCGGTGACGCCTTCCGGGGCGTGTTCGGCGACACCCCCGAGAACCTCTACGACCGCTTCCGGGCCGAGCTGACCTGGCGGGCCCTGGAGGCGGAACGGCTGGCCGCGCAGACCTCGGAAGGGGAGCCGTGGCAGGACCTCTCCTGGACCACCGGCGCTCCGGCCCTGTCGCCGGACGGGTCCCGCCTGGCGATCGTGCTCCGCGCCAAGGACCGCCCGGCGCGGCTCGTCGTCTGGTCCACGGCGCCGGACGAGGAGGCGGAAAAGAGATGGCTGAAGGCGCGGGAGGAGATCGCGAAGCGCGATCCCGAGGACGTGCCCGCCATGCGCACCGGGCCGCTCCCCCGCAAGGTCCTGTTCACGCTGGAGAGCCACGACGGCCCCGATCCCACCACCCCGCGCTGGATGCCGAACGGCAAGTCGATCCTCTTCGTCCGCTACGAGCCGGACACCGAGGGGTTCCTCCATCCGGATCTCTTCCTCTGGATTCCCGAGAGCGGCGAGGTCCGGCGGCTGACCCAGGGGGCCGACCTGCGCGATCCCGATCCCGCGCCGGACGGCCGCTGGGCCGTGGCCGCGCGCAACCGCGACGGCTCCTCGCAGATCGTACGGGTCGATCTCGATTTTTCAGCGAAAAAACCGGGTGAGGTCTCGCCGTTGACCGAGCCCACGGTGGACGAGGTCTATGACCGCCCCCGGATCTCACCGGACGGCCGGCGCGTCGCCTACGCCCGTCACCGCGAGGGCTCCTGGCGGCTGGTGATCCGGGATCTCGAAGGAGGAGGGGAGACCGAGCTGGCGCCGCCGGCGGAGGGGACGGTCTCCTCGCCGGTTTGGAGCGCGGACGGCCGCACCATCTACGCGGTCGTGGGGCTGCGCGGGTTCATCGACCTCTACGCCTTCCCTATGGACGGCGGCGCTCCCGAGCCGCTCACCCGCACGCAGGGGGCCGCCCTCGCGCCGACCCCCATGCCGGACGGCTCGGCCCTGTTTTTCCTCTCCCTCACGCCGGACGGCCTCACGCTCCGCCGGCTGCCGCTCTCCGCCTCCATGGCAGGCGTGCCGGTCGCGCCCGACCTGCCGCGGCGGCTGGCGCCGAT
>DASXJP010000112.1:0-10491 GCA_036497345.1 Thermoanaerobaculia bacterium | reverse complement strand
TCCCCCTGTGGGATGGGGCGTTCATGCTTTCAGGCCATGTTTTTTTCCCGGTGCTATCCTTCGCGGCCATGGCGGGGATCGACCGCATCCTTTTCTTCGGCACGCCAGAGCTCGCCGTACCGACGCTCGCCGCTCTGGTCGAGGCCGGGCGGAGCCCCGTGCGCGTGGTCACCCAGCCCGCCCGGCCGGTGGGCCGCGGCCAACCTCTCCAGGAGCCGCCGGTCGCCCTCTGGGCGCGTGAGCACGGCCTGGAGGTGGCGCAGCCCGAGCGCGTCCGCGCCCCCGCGTTTTTAGAGGAGATCGCGGCGCTGGCGCCCGACCTCGCGGTGGTGGTCGCCTTCGGCCAGATCTTCCCGCGCGTCCTGCTCGACCTGCCCCGCCACGGCTGCGTCAACCTCCACGCCTCGCTGCTGCCGCGCTGGCGCGGCGCCTCGCCCATCCAGGCCGCCATCGCCGCCGGCGACGCCCGCACGGGGGTGACCACGATGAAGATGGACGAGGGGATGGACACTGGTCCCATCCTGCTCGAGGAGATCGTCGAGATCTGCCCCCAGGAGACCGCGGGCGAGCTCGGGAGGCGGCTCGCGGAGCGGGGCGCCCGGCTGATGGCGCGCACGATCGACCTTCTCGAACGGGGAGAGGTCGCGCCGCGGCCGCAGCCCACGGAAGGGGTGACCTACGCGCCGCGCCTCAGCCGCGAGAGCGGCCGGATGGATTGGGGGCTCTCCGCGCGCGCGATCCTCGACCGCCTGCGCGCCTACACCCCCTGGCCGGGGCTCACGGCCGAGCTGCGCGGCGCGCCGGTGAAGATCACGGCGGCGGAGGTGATCGAGGAGCCTGGCGCCTCCTCAGGGGGGACAACCGTGCCGGGGACGATCCTCGGCCCGCGCGGCGGCCGTCTCCTCGCCGTCTCCTGCGGCGGCGGCACCGTGCTCGGCCTGGCCGAGCTCCAGCGCCCGGGAAAGCGGGCTTTGCGCGCGGCCGATTTCCTCAACGGAGAGCGTCTGCGGGCCGGCGAGAGCTTCACCTGACCGGCCCCGAGCGACATGTCGAAACGCCACTTCGAGCCGCCAGCGACTTCCCAGACCGGCCCCGGCCGCAGTCGCCGGATGAGCGCCCGGCAGGACAACGTGCGCGCCGCCGCGGCCTGGGTGCTCGAACGGACCCTGGCGTCGATGGCGCCGGCCGATTCCTTCCTCGACAGCGCCCTGCCGCGTTTCGACGAGCGCGACCAGGGCCTGCTGCGCGAGCTGGTGATGGGGACCCTGCGCTGGCTGCGCCGGCTCGATCATGTGATCGCCGCCGCCAGCAGCCGCTCCTTCGAGCAGATCGAGGAGGTGCTGCGCTCGCCGCTGCGCATCGCCACCTACCAGCTCCTCTTCCTCGACCGCGTGCCCGCGCACGCCGCCGTCCACGAGGCGGTGGAGCAGGCCCACCAGCTCACCCACCGGGGCGGCGCCAGCTTCGTCAACGGCGTGCTGCGCCGGATCGCCCGCGCGCCGCGGCCCGAGGACTGGCCGGTGAACGAATCCGACCCCGCGCGGCGGTTGGCGATCGAGAAGAGCCACCCCGACTTCCTGGTCGCCCGCTGGCTCGACCGCTTCGGCACCGCGCGCACGCTCGACCTGCTCGACGCCAACAACCGGCCGAAGCCGATGCACCTGCTCGCCTTCCGCGACCGCGGCGGCCGCGAGCTGCTCGCCGAATCGCTGATCGACGAGGGGATGGAGGTCGAGCCGGCGTCGCTCTCCCCCCTGGGCCTGATCGTGCGGGGGGGCAACCCCCTGGCCTCGGCGGCCTTCCAGCGCGGCGATTTCTATGTACAGGACGAGGCGAGCCAGGCCGCCGCCCTGATCCCGCCGCCGCGGCGTGAGGAGACCGTGCTCGACGCCGCGGCGGCGCCCGGCGGCAAGAGCTTCTCGCTGCTCGCCTGGGAGCCGACCGTGCGCGTCACCCTGAGCGACGTCGCCGCCGCGCGCGTGGTGCGGGTGCGCGACAACCAGCGGCGGCTGCGGCGCGCGCTGCCGCTCGCCGTGGCCGACGCCGGCGCTCCCCCCTTCCGCGGCCCCTTCGACCGCGTGGTGCTCGACCTGCCGTGCACGGGCACGGGCACCCTGCGCCGGCACCCCGAGATCAAGTGGCGGATCAGCGAGGAGGAGATCGGCCGCCTGTCGCGCCAGGCGTTGCGGCTCCTCGAAGGGACCGCGCCGCTCGTGGCGCCCGGCGGCCGATTGGTCGCCATCACCTGCTCGCTGGAGCGCGAGGAGAACGAGGACGTGATGGCACGCTTTTTAGCAACTCATCCTGAGCTTTCGCTCCTCCCCCTGGAGAGGCTGCTCGAAAGCCCTGTGGCGGCGGGGATTACGGGACCCGGAGCCTGGCGCATCCTGACCGGCGGGGACCACGACGGCTTCAGCGTGCAGGTGCTCGCGAAGGCCTGAATTCAGTACGGTTCTGGGCCGTATGCTGTATTGACAGCCCCCGCGCGTTGGCTTATCGTTTCCGCCAGTCACTTTCGTTCAAAAAAACGACTTAGAGGAGGAGAGCGATGGCTGGTAAGGCTGATCTGGTGAATAGCATTGTGGACTCCGTCGACGGGATCACTCGGCGGCAGGCCGCTGCTGCGTTCGAAGCGGTCGTCGGTGCGGTTTCGAGCTCGCTGAAGGCGGGTGAATCGGTCAAGATTCCGGGTCTCGGCAGCTTCGCGGTCGCCGAGCGGGGAGCCCGCAAGGGGCGCAACCCCGCCACCGGCGAGTCGATCACCATCAAGGCCAGCAAGACCGTCCGCTTCAAGGCGGGCAAGGACCTCAAGGAAGCGGTCAACACCAAGAAGCGCGGCCGCAAGTAAGAGCCTGAGCCCAGCCGCAGCTCCTGAAGCCCCCCGCGCGTACGCCGGCTCGCCGGGGGCTTCGGTGTCTTTGCCCCCCTATCGGATCTGCCGGTACAACCGCGCCAGCCGCTGCGGCGACACCCCGCACAGGAACAGGAGCCAGATCAGCCAGTTGGTGGCCACCGTGCGCACGGCCCCCTGCTCGACGAAACGGCGGGCGCCGGTCGTCACCGGCTCCGCGATCAGGGTGAAGCCGGGGAGCCGGCGCAGGCGCAGGGCGAGGTCGAGGTCCTCGAGGATCGGCCAGTCGCGGAAGCCGCCCAGGCGATCGAACGTCTCGCGGGTGGCGAACTGCGCCTGATCGCCGAGCGGCACGCGGAGCCAGCGGGTGCGCCAGTTGATCAGCCGCGAGCCCAGCCGCTGCGCGGGGCGGTCGACGTCGAAGCGCAGATAGAAGGCGCCGCCGGGGGCGCCCGCCGCCACGGCCTCGCGGACCCGCTCGCCGCCGCGCGCCGGCAGCGTGGTGTCCGCGTGCAGGAAGAGGAGCACGTCGGCGGTGGCTGCCGCGGCCCCCCGGTTGAGCTGGCCGCCGCGTCCTGGCGGCCCCTCGATCACGCGGGCGCCGAGCGCGCGCGCGGCCGCCACGGTGCCGTCCGCGCTGCCGCCGTCCGAGACGATCACCTCGTCGGCCACGGCGAGCGCCGCGGGCAGATGGCGGCGGACCGTGTCCTCCTCGTCCAGGGTGGGCACGATGATCGCCAGTCTCATCGGATCGCGGGATGCTAGCATACCGAGGCTTTTCGTCCGGCTACCGTTTGGAGACGTTGATTCGATGAGCTCACCAGGTTCCTTCAGCCATCTCGATCCCCAGGGGAACGCCCACATGGTGGACGTCTCGGAGAAGCCAGTCACCCGCCGGGTGGCCGAGGCCTCCTGCCGCGTGCTGCTCTCCGCGCAGACCCTCATCCGCCTGGCGAACCTCCCCAAGGGGGACGCCTTCGCCGTGGCCCGCCTGGCCGGCATCCAGGGGGCCAAGCGCACGCCAGAGCTGATCCCGCTCGCGCACCAGATCCCGCTCGACCAGGTGGAGGTCGACATCCAGCCGATCCCCGAGGGGGTGATGATCCGCAGCCACGTGGTGGTCAACGCCCGCACCGGCGCCGAGATGGAGGCCCTCGTCGCCTGCTCCACCGCCGCCCTCGCGCTCTACGACATGGTCAAGGCGCTGGAGAAGGGGGCCGTGATCACCGATCTGCGCCTGGAGGCCAAGAGCGGCGGCCGGACAGGCGTGTTCCGGAGGGACGGGTGAGCGTCGCGGCCGGTCTCGACCGTCTTCTGGCCGATCTCTCGCGATTGGTCGGACGGCGCTACGGCATTCTGGCCCATGGCGCCTCGATCACCCGCGACGGCCGGCCGATCCACCTGGCGCTCTCGGCGAGCCCGGCCGGGCCGCCCAGCGCCCTCTTCGGCCCTGAGCACGGCTACTACGGCATCGAGCAGGACATGATCACGGCCGAGAGCGGGCGCGATCCGTGGACCGGCGTCCCCACCCTCTCGCTCTACGGCGACTCGGAGCAGACGCTGCGCCCCCACCCTTCCGCCTTCGAGGGGCTCGACGTGCTGCTGATCGACCTCCAGGACGTCGGCTCGCGCTACTACACCTACGCCGCGACGGGGATCTGGGCCGCCGAGGCCGCGATGGCCGCCGGCTGCGAGGTCTGGGTGCTCGACCGCCCCAATCCGTTGGGGGGCGAGAGGATCGAGGGGAACCTGCTGGCCGCGGGATACGAGTCCTTCATAGGCGCTTTCCGGCTGCCGGTGCGCCACGGCCTCACCCTCGGCGAGCTGTTCCGTCTGGAGGCGGCGCGGCGCCATTGGAGCGGGATGCGGTCCTATTTCTCCGTCTGGTACATGGAGGGGTGGACGCGCGGCATGACCTGGGAGGAGACGGGTCTCCCCTGGATCGCGCCGTCGCCCAACATACCCACCACCGCCACGGCGCGGGTCTATCCCGGCGGCTGCCTGGTCGAGGCGACCGAGCTCTCCGAGGGGCGGGGGACGACGCGCCCCTTCCAGCTCACCGGCGCGCCGTTCATTGATCCCAAGCGGCTGGCCGAGGAGCTCAACGGCCGGGGCCTGCCGGGGGTGACCTTCGTCCCCAACTACTTCCGGCCGCAGTTCCAGAAGCACAAGGGGGAGGTCTGCGGCGGCGTCGAGCTGCTGGTGACCGATCCCAACACTTTTGAATCCTACGGAACCGGGGTCGAGCTGCTGGCGGCGGTCCACCGTCTCTGGCCGGGAGACTTCGCCTGGCGCGAGGCCCCCTACGAGTTCGTCGCGGACCGCCCGGCGATCGATCTCCTGACCGGCGGCGCCGACTGCCGGCAGGCGATCGAGAGCGGGGAGGGGCTGGAGGATTGGATGGCGACCTGGAAGCTCGACGAGGAGGCGTTCCGGGAGGAGCGCCGGGCGATCCTGCTCTATCCGGAGGAGACGGAGTGAAGTCTCCCCACCTGCTCCGGGTCGAAGATCCCCCCGAACGGTTCGCGCCGTTGATCGAGGCCGCCCGGACCTTGAGCCTGCGGATCGGTTGGCTGGAGCTGGGCGGCACGGCGCGTCCGGTCCCGCCGGTCCTGGAGGCGGCCGCGGCCTTGAGCGTGCTCCGGGCCGTGGAGGTGGGGGAGGGGAGGACGGTGGCCGTGAAGCCTCTGCGCGGCGCGCCGGTCCTCAAGGACCTCCTGCGCGAGCACTTCCGCGGCTGCGCGCTGGTGCTGGTGCGGGGAGAGGTGGGAGCCCCCCGGCTGCGGCTCGAGGGGGAGGGCTTTGTGGTGGCCCCCTCCGGCGCCGCCTCGCGCAGGTATACGCCGGAAAAGCTGGCCGAGACGCTCCGCAAACCCAATCCCTGGGACTGACACGGACGGGCAAGGACGAACAAGGTCCTTGCCGTCCCTGTCTGTCCGTGTTCCCCCTCCCTGCCGCATTGCGGCGACTGACCCGCTCCCGCCCTCCCGGCGCACCTCATAAATACGAAGCCGCGGGGCGGCTTGCCACCCCGGCCCCCTTTTGCCACAATGCGGCATGAATCAGGAGACCCCAGGGTCCCCCCACGAGAGGAGAGGTGTCCTGTGAGTGAGCAGATCAAGTTCTTTCTCCCCGGTCCGACCTACGTTCCCGAGGATGTCCGCCAGGCGATGACCAGGCCGATGGTGGGGCACCGGTCGGCCGGGTTCAAGGATTTCTACCTGAAGCTTTCCGCCAAGCTGCCCGCGCTGCTGCGCACGAAGGGCGACGTCATGGTCGCCACCGGCAGCTCGACGCTGGTCATGGAGAGCGCCGTCGTCTCCTGCGCCCAGAAGGACGTGCTGAGCCTCACCAACGGCGCCTTCTCCGAGCGCTGGCACTCGATCGCCAAATCGACGGGCAAATCCGCCGACAAGCTCTCGGCGCCCTGGGGGCAGGCGGTCGACCCGCAAGCGGTGCGCGCGGCCCTGCGGCGCAAGAAGTACGACGCCGTCACCGTGGTCCACAACGAGACCTCGACCGGCGTCATGAGCCCGATCGCCGACATCGCCCGCGTCGTCCGCGAGGAGAGCGACGCGCTGGTGATCGTCGACGCCGTCTCCTCGCTGGGCGGCGCGCCGGTGGAGACCGACGCCTGGGGGATCGACATCACCCTCGCCGGCACCCAGAAGGCGATCGCCGTGCCGCCCGGCCTGACCGTCTTCACCCTCTCGGACCGCGCGGTCGAGCGGGCCAAGGCCGTGCCGCACCGCGGCTTCTATACCGACCTGCTGCGCTATCTCGACAAGCACAAGGAGGGGGGCTTCATCACCACCCCCGCCATCCCGCTGCTGTGGGGGCTCGATGCCCAGATGGACCGCATCCTGGCGGAGGGGATGGAGGCGCGCTGGGCCCGCCACCAGCGGCTCCAGGAGCGGACGGCGCAGTGGGCGGCCTCCCGCGGCTGCGCGTACGCCTCGGCCGAGAATGCCCGCTCGCTCACGGTGAGCTGCTTCTACCCGCCGGCGGGCGTCGATCCGCAGACGATCGTCAAGGGGTGCACCGAGCGCGGCTACACCATCGGCGGCGGCTACGGCGACTGGAAGCCGACCACCTTCCGCATCGGCCACATGGGCGAGGTGCGCGAGAGCGATCTCGACGCGCTGCTGGAGGTGATCGATCAGATCCTGGAGAAGGTGGCCGCTCCGGCCGCCCGGTGAGGGGGAGAGCATGACGAGGATCCTGATCGCCGACTCCCTCGACCCCTCCGGCCTCTCGCTCTTCCAGGAGGCCGGGGTGGAGGTCCACCAGCTCACGGCGGAGGAGCGCCCGCGCCTGCCCGAGATCCTGGCCGACTACGAAGCCCTGGTCGTGCGCAGCTCCACCCAGGTCACCGCCGACCTGATGAAGGCCGGCAATAAGCTCAAGGTGGTGGGGCGCGCCGGCATCGGCGTCGACAACGTGGACGTGGCCGCCGCCACCGAGCTCGGCATCCTGGTGGTCAACGCGCCCACGGCCAACCTGATGTCGGCCACCGAGCACACCTTCGCCCTCCTCCTGTCGCTCGCCCGCCGGGTGCCCGAGGCCGATGCCTCGATGAAGGCGGGGGAGTGGAACCGCAAGCTCACCGGCGTCGAGCTGCAGGGTAAGACGCTGGGGATCATCGGCTTCGGCCGCATCGGCCAGCGGGTGGCGGAGCGCGCCCGCGGCTTCGAGATGAAGATCCTGGCCTACGACCCCTTCCTCGACGCCGTGGCGGCCCGCAAGCTGGACGTCGAGCTGCTGCCGCTCGACGACCTGCTGGCGCGCGCGGACGCGATCACCTTCCACACCCCGCTCACCAAGGAGAGCCGCAACCTGCTCAATCGCGAGCGCATCGCCCGGATGAAGAAGGGGGCGCTGGTGGTCAACTGCGGGCGCGGCGGGGTGATCGACGAGGAGGCGCTGCTGGAGGCGCTGGAGTCCGGCCATCTCGGCGGCGCGGCGCTCGACGTGTTCGCCGAGGAGCCGCCCAAGGACCTCCGGCTGGTGCGCCACAAGAAGGTGGTGGCGACTCCTCACCTCGGCGCCCAGACCGTCGAGGCCCAGGAGCGGATCTCGATCGAGACCGCGCAGATGGTGCTCGCCGCCCTCTCCGGCTCGCTGGCGGTGGCGGCGGTCAACCTGCCGTTCCGCCCCACCGGCGGCCGGGCCGAGCCGTTCATGGCGCTCGGCGAGACGCTCGGCCGCATGGCCGGCTCGCTGCTCGGCGGTCCGCTGCAGAAGTTGCAGGTGGACGTCTTCGGCCTCGACGAGGCGCTCTGCGCGCCGGTGGCGGTGGCGGTGCTCAAGGGGGTGCTGACCCCCTTCCAGGGCGAGGACGTCAACTACGTCAACGCCGAGCAGATCGCCAAGGCGCGGAGGATCGAGGTGGTGCGCTCCGTCCGCAGCGCGCCGGGCGAATACCCCAACCTCGTGGAGCTCACGCTGTCCGGCGGCGGCCGCAGCGTCAAGCTGGGGGGGACCGTGTTCGGCGAGCACGATCTGCGGGTGGTGCGCTACGAGGACTACCCGCTGGAATTCCGGCCCGAGGGGAAGCTCCTCGTGCTGGAGAACCACGACCGGCCGGGAGTGGTGGGGAAGATCGGCACTCTGCTCGCCGAGGCGGACGTCAACATCGCCGACATCCACCTCGCCCGCCGCGGCCAGGAGGCCGTCGCCGTCCTGCGCATCGACCAGGAGCCCACCGAGGAGCTCCTGGAGAGGCTCAACCGGCTGGATGAGGTGAAGTCGGCGCGAAGGGTGCTGCTGGGGTAATTTTTCCCAGGGCCCCCCTACCCTCCGCACCCCGGCGCCGGAGCCTTCGTATCGCTGCCCACCCGCCGGTCCATCCAATCCAGGATGACGTCATACGACGTCTGGGCCGAGAAGTGCAGGTTCAGGTCGTGCCCGGTGTCCGGGATGGATACCGCCTCGGCGCAGGCGTCCGCCGGATAGAAGCCCGGCTCGCTGGCCAGGCTGCCGGACGCCGAGCAGGAGGGCGCGGTGCAGAAGGCGGCGTCGAAATCGCCGACCACCACCAGCACCGGCGCGTGGATCGAGGCCGAGAGCGCCAGAGCCGGGACGGCCGTGTTGAGCTCGGCGACGGTGACCGTCTCCTTGTTCTGGTCGTCGACCGCGACCACCTGCGGATCGAAGAACGGCGCCTGATAGAAGATGGAGCGCAGGCCCGGCAGGCTGGTGAGATAGCCGTCCGGGATGTCGCGCCCGGCGAAGTGGGGATCAAGATTCGCCGGATACAGGCTCGACAGGATGTCCCCCAGCACCGGCGTGACGTTGTGCGAGACGCCGGTCAGCACCACGCCATCCACGTCGCCGTAGGTGCCCGCCTCCTGTATCGAGATCACCGAGCCGAGCGAATGGCCCACGAGCGCCACCCGTTCGGCGCGCACGCGGCCGAAGGAGGGCACCACCAGGTCGCCGCCGCGTAGCGCCTGCACGATCTGATGCACCACGTAGCCGTTGGCCTCGATGGTGACCACGTCCGCCGTCGGATGATCGCTCTGGCCGATGCCGATGCGGTCGATGTCGAGCACCGCGTAGCCCGCCTCCGTGGCCCGGCGCACGTACGAATAGGTCTCCGGCTGGAACGGGAAATCCCAGTAGAGATGGCTGTAGGTCGCGCCGTGCAGCGCGATCTGGATCGTCTTGTGGTGGATGCCGCCGCGGGAGCAGAGCTCGCCGAAAACGTTGTAGACGGTGGCGTCGCTCGGCGAAAGGTTGACGGCGAACGTCATCTCCTGGCACCGCAGCCCGCCGGCCGCGGCCCAGGCGCCGGACGGCAGGATCAAGGCGGCGAGCATGGCGCTGAATGCCGTAATCCGCGGAATCGAATGGGACCTCATGATGACCTCCCTCCGGACGGAGCCGGATCTTGTATTATTGAAGCTGATCCTGTGAGATCAGCTTCAGGATACAACGAATCACCGTCGCCGATCCCCTCACGATTTTCGGGATAGACTCCGCTCGCCCGCTCGCGGCGGAGCGGGTCCCGGTCTTCAGGAGGTTGGATCTCATGGCCCACGTCGGAGTCGTCTTCGGGGGGAGGAGCGTCGAGCATCAGGTGTCGATCCGCTCGGCGCGCACGGTGGCACAGGGGCTGCGGGAGGCCGGCCACGCGGTCACCCCCCTCGGCATCGCCTCGGACGGCTGCTGGATCGACGCCGACGCCTCCGCGGCGGTGATCGACAGCGGGGCCAGGGAGATCCCGCCGCTGGAGGTGCCGGTCGCCCCCACCGTCCGTCACCTGCTGGCCTCGGGGGTCGAGGTGGTCTTCCCGATCCTCCACGGCACCTGGGGGGAGGACGGCACCTTCCAGGGGCTCTGCGAGATGCTCGACCTCCCCTACGTGGGGTGCGGCGTCACCGCCAGCGCCATCGCCATGGACAAGGTGCTCGCCAAGCGCCAGCTCGCCGCGGCCGGCGTGCCGGTGGTGGACTTCGAGACCACGTCGCGCCGGGATTTCGAGGCCCATCCGGCGGCGTTCCTGGCCCGCTGCGAGCGGCTGCCGCTGCCGCTGTTCGTCAAGCCGAGCGTGGGCGGCTCGAGCGTCGGGGTGCGGAAGGTCTCCGATCCCGCGGACCTGGAGGAGGCGGTCCGCTTCGCCCTGCGCTTCGACGAGG
>DASXJP010000111.1:0-3887 GCA_036497345.1 Thermoanaerobaculia bacterium | reverse complement strand
GGTGATTTCTTCAGAATTGTCAATCTTCTCTGGGTTGATCCGGAAGCTTATCGGAGATGTGCGCCAACCTCGCGAGGAGACGGAACCCATAGATCAACCTGGGAGGAGTGGATTCACTCGAAGATGGAAGAACGAGAGAAGGGAGAGCTGGTCAACAGCTCAGATCATCCCTCCGGACCGCTTCCAGCTACTGCTCTCGAGTTTGGTTACGATCTTTGGGTCGAGTATCAACGCTTGCTGCGTGCCAGGGTCCATGGTGAGTAGCGATCGGGGCCTACCATTCCATTCCATTTAGCACTGTAGTGGTGGGGACAAGCCCCACCACTACGAGAGAATCAAAACCTACTCCGGCTTCCACGTCGGCAGCCGGCCCGGCGTCCACGGGGCGCCGAGGCTCTCGAGCTGGTCTTCCAGGCTCTTGAGATCGACTCCGATCGCCTGCCGCAGGTCCGCCAGGACGGGGGCGAACTCGGCGGCGGCGACGTTGTAGTCCTCCTCGTAGGTCTTGGTCGCCTGGGCCGTGGTGCCCCAGTGGGCCTGGACCACGCCCTGCACGCGGTCCACGATGGCCGGCGGCGTGGCCCCGCCGTGGGCGGCGATCACCGGGTCCCCTTCGAGCTTCACCTCGATGTCCTGGAGCCGGAGGTCCAGGGCCCGCGCCTGTTGGACGAGCTTGAGGTCGGCCTTCGGCGTCTCCAGGATGGCCTTCTGGATGAATTTGAGCCGGTTCTGCGCCTCGTCCAGCGCCTGGGCCGCTCCCATCACCGCGCGCTGCAGGCTGGCGGTCTTGCGCTGGAAGGCGAGCTGGGCCGCCTGATCCTGCGTCGTGAGACCCGACATGTAGAGCGGCCGGGCCTCGAAAGGCCGCGGCTGGCCGACCGGCGTCACCACGTCGTCCACCTGCTTGGCCAGCGTGACGGTGTACTTGCCCGGCGCCGCCAGCGGACCCTCGGGGGTGTTGTCGAACTGATCCCGCTCCCGCCGCTGGAGCTGGATCGGCGTCGAGGCCGGGAAGCGCAGGTCCCAGGCCACGCGGTGGAAGCCCGACTTGGCCGGCGCGGTCAGGCGGCGCACCACGTTCCCCTCCTCGTCCTTGACGATGAGGAGCATCGACGGCTCCGTCTCCCGCTCCTCGGTGCGCAGCTCCTCCCAGCTGGGGAAGGTGAGGATACCCCCCTCCTTCAGGGCCTTCTGCTCGGCCTCCTGCCGCTGCTTCTTGCGGCTCTTCAGGTCGTCCTTCAGGTAGTAGGTGACGATGGCGCCGAACGGCGGGTTGGTCGCCGTGTAGTAGCCGGCTCCCTGGAATGCCTTGCCGGGCAGGCCGAGCGGCGCGGACTCGATGTACATCGCCGCCGGCGGAACCGGGAAGATCTCCGCCTCCTGCTGGAGCGCCTCGGGCTTGATCGTGCGCAGCAGCGAGTAGTCGTCGAGGATCCAGAAGCCGCGGCCGAAGGTCGCGATCACCACGTCGTTCGCCCGCCGGTGGAGGACGACGTCGCGCACGGCGGTCACCGGCAGGCTGTCGAATTTGATCCATTTGTGGCCGCCGTCGGTCGAGAAGTAGAGGCCGAACTCGGTGCCGGCGAAGAGGAGATTGGGATTGACCCAGTCCTGCGCCACCGTCCACACCGAGCCGCGCTCGGGGAGGTCGCCGGCGATCGACGTCCAGGTCTTCCCCTGGTCGCTGCTCTTCAGGAGGTAGGGCTTGAAGTCCCCCATCTTCATGTTGTTGAACGCCGCGTAGACGGTGTCCGCGTCGGTGGGGGAGGGCTCGAGATCCGAGACGTAGGTGCTGTCCGGGATGCCCGGGAAGGTCTCGAGCTTGCGCCAGTGGCCGCCGTCGTCGTCGGTCACCTGCACCAGGCCGTCGTCGGTGCCCACGTAGAGCAGGCCCTGTTTCACCGGCGACTCGGCGAGCGAGACGATGTTGCCGTAGAGGGAGGTCGAGGTGTCGTAGGCCACGGTGTCGGGCCCCCAGACGCGGCCCATCACCTTGAGCTTGTGGCGGTCGATCTGCCGCGTCAGGTCGGGGCTGATCGCCCGCCACGAGGCGCCGCGGTCGTCGCTCTGGAAGAGCTTGTTGGCCGCGAAGTAGAGCCGGGTGTGGGAGTGCGGGCTGATGATCACCGGCGAGTCCCAGTTCCAGCGCAGCGCCGGCTCCCCCCGGCCCGGCTGGGGCTGGATGAAGAGCTGCTCGCCCGTCTTCCGGTTGTAGCGCACCAGGGCGCCGTACTGCGCCTCGGCGTAGACGGTGTCCGGGTCCTCCGGATCGGCCTGCGACTGGAAGCCGTCTCCCCCCTGGGTGACGAACCAGTCGGAATTGCGGATGCCGTGGCTGTTGATCGTCCGCGACGGGCCGCCGAGGCTGAAGTTGTCCTGCGTGCCGCCGAAGACCTCATAGAACGGCTGGGCGTTGTTCACGCTCACCCGGTAGAACTGGGCGATCGGCAGGTTGTTCTTGAATTCCCAGGTCTGGCCGCGGTCCCAGGTCTGATAGAGGCCGCCGTCGCACCCCGCCAGCAGGTGGTCGCGGTTGGCGGGATCGATCCACAGGGCGTGGTTGTCGACGTGCTTGTCCTTCTCGCCCAGGGGGTGGAAGCTCGCGCCGCCGTCCTCGGTGACGCGGATGAGGACGTCCATCGAGTAGACGCGGTCGGCGTTCTCGGGATCGACGAAGATCTCCTGGTAGTACTGGGGGCTGTTGGGGATGGTCGGGCTGCGCTTCTCCCAGTTACCGCCGGCGTCGGTGGAGCGGAAGAAGCCCCCCGCCTTGTTGGCCGCCTCGACGATGGCGTAGACGGTGTCCGGCCTGGACGGCGCCACGGCGAGGCCGATGCGGCCGACGTCCACGTTACGGGGGAGGCCGCCGGCCAGCCTCTTCCAGGTGGCGCCGCCGTCCGTGGACTTGTGGATGCCCCCCTCGGGACCGCCGTCGATCAGGGTCCAGACGTGGCGGCGCCGCTGGTAGGCCGCGGCATAGACCACGTCCGGGTTGCGCGGATCGAGGACTACGTCAGTAACGCCGGTGTTCTCGCTGATCGCCAGCACCTGCTTCCAGGTCTTGCCGCCGTCGGTGGTCTTGTAGAGGCCGCGGTCGCCGCCGGGCGCCCACAGCGGCCCCTGGGCCGCCACGTAGACCACGTTCGAGTCGCGGGGGTCGATCACGATCTTGCCGATGTGCTCGGACTTCTTGAGCCCGACGTTCTCCCAGGACTTGCCGCCGTCGGTCGACTTGTAGACGCCGTCGCCGTAGGAGACGCTGCGCTGGCTGTTGTTCTCGCCCGAGCCCACCCAGACCACCAGCGGGTTCTTGGGATCGACCGCCAGGCAGCCGATCGAGTAAGACCCCTGCCCCTCGAAGATGGGCGTCCAGGTGATGCCGGCGTTGGTGGTCTTCCAGACGCCGCCCGAGGCCGCCGCCACGTACCAGGTGGTCGGCGTGCGGGGATCGACCGCGATGTCGATGACCCGGCCGCCGACCACGGCGGGGCCGATGTTGCGGAATTCGAGGCCGGCGAAGGTCGAGGCGGTCATGCCCCCCTTCTTCTCCTCGGGCTTGGCGGCCTTCTCGGGCACGCCGGTCTTCTGGCTCTTCTTGACCGCTTCGTCCTTCTTGCCGGGCTCGCCCTGATACTTCTCGCCCTGAGACTGGGACTGCGCGAAGGCGCCGCCCACCAGCAGGAGCCCGCCGAGCACAAGCGTTCCAAAAATCCGCATTACTAGATTCCTCCAATCCATGGGATTCGGGACGGCCTGGCAGTGGCCGTCTGGATGGAGGGATTCTATGTCCGCTTGGGGGTGCCCACCAGCCCGGTCCTGCGTTTCCGCCTGTAGGGGCGGCCCTGTGTGGCCGCCCTGGATGGGTGGCGCCCTCGAAACAGGGCGGC
>DASXJP010000110.1:0-3370 GCA_036497345.1 Thermoanaerobaculia bacterium | reverse complement strand
CTTCGAGGGCGAGGACGCGGGACCGGTACGCGAATTCTTCCTGGCCAACGCCGGCTACTGGATCGCGGAATTCCACCTCGACGGCCTGCGGCTCGACGCCACCCAGGACGTCAAGGACGCCTCGGAGGAGCACATCCTCGCCGCCGTGGGCCGCCGGGCGCGCGCGGCGGCGGGACAACGGTCGATCTACCTGGTGGTCGAGAACGAGCCCCAGGAGACGAAGCTGGTCCGGCCTCCCGAGGAGGGAGGGTACGGCCTCGACGCGCTGTGGAACGACGACTTCCACCACTCGATCCAGGTGGCCTTGACCGGCCGCAACGAGGCCTACTACACGGACTACAAGGGGAGCCCCCAGGAGATGATCTCGCTGGTCAAATACGGCTATCTCTACCAGGGGCAGCGCTACTCGTGGCAGGAGCAGCGCCGGGGGACCTCGGGGCTGGGGCTGCCGGCGTCCGCGTTCGTGAGCTTCCTCCAGAACCATGACCAGGTGGCGAACTCGGCCCGCGGCGAGCGCTGTCACCAGCTCTCCTCCCCCGGCCGCTTCCGGGCGCTCACGGCCCTGCTGCTGCTGGGCCCCGGGACGCCGATGCTCTTCCAGGGGCAGGAATTCTGCGCCGCCAGCCCGTTCCTCTACTTCGCGGACCACAACCCCGAGTTGGCGGCGGCGGTGCGCCAGGGGCGGCTGGAATTCCTCGCGCAGTTCCCCAGCCTGGCCCTCCCCGAGATGCAACGGCAAGTGCCCGACCCCGAGTCCCCCGCGACCTTCGAGCGCTGCAAGCTCGACCTCGCCGAACGCGAGCGGCACGCTCCGTGCTACGCCCTGCACCGCGACCTGCTGCGCCTGCGCCGGGAGGACCCGGTCTTCCGCGGCGGCAGGCCCGACGGCGCGGTGCTGGGGCCCGAGGCGTTTGTCATCCGCTTCTTCGGGGAGGAAGCCGGAGACCGCCTGCTGCTGGTGAGCCTGGGAGTCGATCTCGACCTGGAGCCGGTCCCCGAGCCGCTCCTGGCCCCGCTCAGGGGGCTCCGCTGGGAGGTGCTCTGGTCGAGCGAGGACCCACGCTACGGCGGCAGCGGCGCGCCGCCGCCGGAGGACGAGGAAGGGCGCTGGCGGCTGCCCGGACAGGCCGCGGTGGTAATGCGGCTGGTCGCCGCAGGAGGTACGAAGAGATGATCGAGCTGGCCCGATCCATGCCCTGGCCCGAACAGGAGGCTCAGGCTGAGACCGATATTCCACCCGAGCCGCAGCCGGAATCGCTGCTGACCCGCGAGTGGCTGATCTCGAACGGGCTCGGAGGGTATGCCTCCGGGACGATCTCAGGCGTGCCCACCCGCCGCTATCACGGCCTGCTGGTGTCGGGCCTGCCGGCGCCCGTGGGGCGCACCTTCATGCTCGGCCAGATCGAGGAGGTGCTCCGCCTGCCGGACGGCACCATCCACCGCCTGGGCGGCGAGCAGAAGGTGGGACAGCCCGCCAACATCCCCGGCGCCGGGCATCTGCGCGAGCTCCGCCTCGACTGGGGGCTGCCCGTCTGGTCCTACGAGGCCGGCGGCTTCCGCCTGGAGAAACGGGTCTTCCTCGGGCATCTCCAGAACACCGTCCACGTCATGTACCGGCTTACCCATGGAGACGGGCACCTGCGCCTGGAGCTCCACCCGACGATGCATTTCCGGCCGCACGACGCGCCGGTCTCGACGCCGCTCGGCGGCGCCTACTCGATGAATGCCATCGAGCACCGCTACGAATTCTGCTCGCCGTGGCCGAGCCTCCCCTCGCTGCGGGTGTCGATCCAGGGGACGAATCCCTCCTTCACCGTGGCGCCGCGCACGATCGCGGGGGTCTATTACTGGATCGAGGACCGCCGCGGCTACGAGTCGGTGGGCGACCTCTGGTGCCCGGGCTTCTTCGGCGTCGACCTGGAGGCCGGGGAGGACGACGCCTCGCTGGTGGCCTCGACCGAGAGCTGGGAGGTGGTGAAGGCGCTCAGGTCCCGCGAGGCCCTGTCGGCCGAGATGGAGCGCCGCCGGCGGCTGATCTACATCGCCGACCCGCACGCGCATCAGGGAACCGCGGCGGAGCTGGTGCTGGCCGCGGACACCTTCGTGGTCACCCCCGGCCGCGCCGAGGACGCCGCCCGGGCCCACGCCTCGGGAGACGAGGCGCGCAGCATCATCGCCGGCTATCACTGGTTCACCGACTGGGGGCGGGACACCATGATCAGCCTCGAAGGGCTGACGCTGACCACCGGCCGGCAGCTCGAGGCGGGGTACATCCTGCGCACCTTCTCCCGCTACATCCAGGACGGGCTGATCCCCAACCTCTTCCCCGAGGGGGACCGCGAGGGGCTCTACCACACGGCGGACGCCACCCTCTGGTTCTTCCACGCCCTCCATCGCTATCTGCAGGCCACGGGCGACCGCGAGACCCTGCGGCTCCTGCTGCCCAAGCTGATCGACGTGGTGAATCATCATCTCCAGGGCACGCGTTTCGGGATCGGCGTCGATCCCGAGGACGGGCTGCTCCGCCAGGGAGCGGAGGGGTATCAGCTCACCTGGATGGACGCCAAGGTGGACGGCTGGGTGGTGACCCCGCGGCGGGGCAAGGCGGTGGAGATCAACGCCCTCTGGTACAACGCCCTGCGCCTGCTGGAGGGGTGGGTGCGCCAGGAGGCGATCTCGAAGCGCGAGGAGACCGCCGGCCATCTCGCCCGGCACGCCGAGCGCTGCCGCGAGTCGTTCAACCGCCGCTTCTGGTACACCGAGGGGGGCTATCTCTACGACGTGGTGGACGGCGTGGTGAACGACCAGCCCGGGGACGACCCCGCCTGCCGTCCGAACCAGGTCTTCGCGATCTCGCTGGACCACCCGGTGCTCGACCCGTCGCGCTGGGAGTCCGTGATGAACGTGGTGACCGAGAAGCTCCTCACCCCCGTGGGATTGCGCTCGCTGGCGCCCGATCATCCGGACTACAAGCCGACCTACGACGGCGATCTGCGGGCCCGCGACGCCGCCTATCACCAGGGGACGGTCTGGGCCTGGCTGATCGGCCCCTACGTGGATGCCTGGCTGCGGGTCCATCCTGGGGAGACCGAGAAGGCGAGGCGATTCCTGGCGGGCTTCGTCCCCCATCTCGGAGAGGCCTGCCTGGGCTCGATCAGCGAGGTCTTCGACGCCGAGGAGCCCTACACCCCCCGCGGCTGCGTCGCCCAGGCCTGGAGCGTGGCCGAGGTGCTGCGCTGCTGGGTGAAGACGGCCGGGCGGGAGGAGGTGGATGCGGAGGTGGGAATGGTGCGGGAGGAGGAGGTGGGGGTGGCGAGGTAACTTATCCTCCTCCACCCGTTTTCAGCAGCAGCGTCCGGCGGAGGATCGG
>DASXJP010000109.1:0-22057 GCA_036497345.1 Thermoanaerobaculia bacterium | reverse complement strand
CTCCTCCGGGGTTTTCGGCGAGGCCAGGATGCCGTCGAGCTCGGGACGGCTGAGCGCGAACCGGTAGTAGTCCGGGATGTCGGGAAGCCAGCAGTACGTTGGAGAGAGCTCCAGGCGGCGCAGCATCTCGGCGGTCACCTTGAACATGGTGCTCTTGAAATTGAAGATCCGGCCGGTGCGGACGGGCAGCAGAAAGGGGAACAGGTCGGTCCGCGCGCCAGGGTGGGCGGTGTTGTAGCGCACGTACAGGATGTCGAGCTGATCGAGCTTGGCGGCCTTCACGGCTTGGCGACGGTCGTGGAAGGAGGCTCCGATGGCCCGCGCGCCGCGAAATTTGAGGTTCCGGGCGTAGGTCATCGGCTCGAGGCGGGAGTCGAAGCTGGACGGGTTCGACACCCCACCCGCGATGATCAGATCGACCCGCTCGAGGCCGGCGACCGCGTTGATCACCTCGTGGACCTGGAGAGCCTGGAACAAAGGCTGCTCCAGATAGGAGACGACGCCGACCACGATCTCGTCGCGCACGCCGCCACCGCGGGCGAGGAGGGCCTCCAGGCCGCGCCGCGTCCCCTCGTAGAGCGGCCAGTGCAGGTCGGCCGAGACGAAGAAGAAGTTGATGCCGGCATCGAAGGCCGCGAGCACGGTCCCAGGTCCCGGCACGGTGCCCAGGCAGACCGGGCCGACCCGCAGGCCGCTCTTTCCCAGCGGCTGCCGGTCGGTGAGGCGGGGGAGGGGACGGCGCGACGGGCCATCCGCCCCGCCGCGGTGGGCGGGAGCGATCATGCGATAGGGTACCATCGCGCCGGACGACCTCAGCCACAGACGAGCCATGAGCACTCCGAAACAGGCGGCGGCTCCGGTTCCCGTCGACCTCGTTACCTACTACACCGAGGCGGGCATGGACTACCGTGCCTGGAGCCGTAACTTCAACATGCATTTCGGCTTCTACCGCTGGGGCATGAATCCGCTGGCGCTCGAGAGCATGCTGGAGGAGATGAGCCGGCAGGTCTTCCGCCGGCTCGACCTTGGCGACGGCATGAAGGTCCTGGACCTCGGCTGCGGATTGGGGGCGCCGACGCGGACGCTGATCCGGCAACAGGACGTCGCGGTGACAGCCGTGACCAAGGTGGAATGGCAGATCGCGATGGCGCGGAAGCTCAGCCATGAGATCTCGGCTCCCGGCACCGTCGATTGGACGCTCGGCGACTTCACGGCCCTCGACCTGCCCGGCGGAGCGTTCCAGGCCGCCTTCTCCATCGAGGCCAGTTGCCACGCGGAGGGCGCCGACAAGGAGCCGTTCGTGCGGGAGTGCTCGCGGCTGCTCGCGCCGGGAGCGAAGCTGGTGGTCGCCGACGGCTTCATGAAGAGAAGCGTCGGCCTGCCGCGCTGGTACGCCGCGCTGCTCGGCTATATGACCCGAAACTGGGCGGTCGAGCGCTTCGCCGACCTCCCCGCCTTCTGCGCCTGCCTGGAGCGTCACGGCCTCACCGTGCTCGCCGCCGAGGACATCTCCTGGCGTATCGCGCCGAGCGTCCTCCACGTGCCGCGAGTGACGCTGAAGTTCCTCGCCGGCGAATTGCTCCTCCGCCGCAAGAAGCTCAACAGCGTGCGCTGGGGGCGGCACATCGTCGCCTGCCTGCTCGCGCCCTTCATCGGCCTGGGCCGGCGCTACTTCGGCTACTATCTGATCACGGCGCGGAAGCGCTGAGGGAAGACATCGATGGCTCTACGGGTGTGTATCGCTGGTGCGACGGGTTGGGCGGGCTCCGAGCTCGCTCGTGGTGTGGCCGCCACGGAAGACCTTGTGCTCGTGGCGGGGGTGTCACGCCGGCACGCGGGGCGTGCTCTCGGGGAGGTCCTGGGAGATCCCCGCCTGTCGTGCCCGCTCTTCGCGTCCGCGGCCGAGGCGCTCGCGATCCCGTGCGATGTGTTCGTCGAGTACACGAAGCCCGAGAGCGCGAAAGCCAACATCCTGACCGCGTTGGACCATGGAGCGCATGTCGTCGTGGGCACCTCCGGGCTGACCGAGAGCGACTACGAGGAGATCGACCTCGCCGCGCGCGGGAAGGGCCTCGGCGTCCTGGCTTGCGGAAATTTCGCGCTCACCGTGGTCCTGCTGCAAAGGTTTGCCGAGATTGCCGCGCGACACATCCCGCAGTGGGAGATCATCGACTACGCTCACGACGGCAAGATCGACGCCCCGAGCGGCACGGCACGCGAGCTCGCGGCCCGTCTCGCCAAAGTGCGCCCGCCCCAGATGACCGTGCCGCTCGAGCAGGTCGTGGGGGCGCCCGAGGCGCGAGGAGCGACGCTTTCCGGATCTCAGGTCCATTCCATCCGGCTCCCCGGCTATGTGATCAGCGCCGAAGTGATTTTCGGCCTTCCCGATCAGAAGCTCACCCTTCGCCACGATTCCGGAAGCAGCGCCCGCCCCTATGTGGACGGCGCTCTGATCGCGATTCGCAAGGTGTCCACCCTGGTAGGGGTTCACCGGGGGCTCGATTCCGTGCTTGACCTCTAGTTGGACGGCGCCCGGCGGGGTAGATCCTCGATCGCGGGGCCTTCATTCCTGCTCTGACTCCCCTTCCAGGCCCCCCTCTCCGGCTCTCCCGGCGCCTTCTTCTTCGGGCAGCAGAGAGCCTTTGGTGCCGGCATCGAAGGGACGTAGAGCAACGCCTCGTCCAGCTTACCCAGCTTCCGCGTGTCCGGCGTGTAGGCTAGGAGTCCGCGCCAGTCTGTAGTACAATTGTACCGCTATGGCTGCCTCTGTTGTCATCGATGCCTCTGCGGTGATTGCCGTGGTCACCAATGAAGCCACAAAGCCCACATTGATCCGGCTTACGGAGGGTGTCGAGCTTCTCTCGCCGGCTTCTCTGCCGGTTGAGGTGGGTAATGCCTTCTCCGCTATGTTCAAACGGCGTCGTATCTCCCTCTCGGAGGCAAAGGCGGCCGTTAAAGCATACAAGCGGATCGCGATTCGCCTGACCGCCATCGATTTGGGGCAGGCGCTTGATCTTAGCCATCAACTGAATATCTACGCTTACGACGCTTACCTCATTGCCTGCGGCTTGCAATACCGATCTCCTCTGCTCACAGTCGACGGAGGTTTGCGAGACGCTGCTCGACGGGTTGGCGTTGAGGTCTTGGAGGTTTCACCATGAATGTCTATACCTTTTCAGAGGCTCGACAGAAGCTGGCAACGGTCTTGGATGAGGCACAGCGGAAGGGGGCGGTCCGGATCAAGCGGCGAGACGGGAGCGAATTCGAGATAGCCCCCGTTCGTTCCCAGGCCTCTCCCCTGGACGTTCAGGGCGTTGATTTGGGGCTTTCTGCTGAGGAAATCGTCTCTGCCATAAGGGAAGCCCGTGCGCGAGAGGGCAGCTAACCAGCTCTGGCATTCCTCCCCGCTACCTTGACTCAAGGCCTTCCATGGCTGAAAATCTTCCCATGATTACGACCGTCACCCAGAAGAACATGGTCACCATCCCGGCTGAGGTTGGGAGGAAGCTCGGGATCAGGCCCGGGTGGAAGCTCGACTGGCAACCAGTCGAAGGGCGCGACGAGATTCTGGTCCAGGTGATTCCCGATCGCGGGGAGCGCGCCCGCCGCCTGCTGGGTGCCGGCCGCAAATTCTCACCAAATCGTGACGCAATCACCGAGCTCGTGGCAGAGCGTACAACCGAAGGGTAATGGCGTCGCGATACTTGCTCGACACGCCGGCGTGGTGACGCAAATCGATCTCGCAAAGGAATCCGACAGCGGGGAGCCCCCTCTCCGGGGCCTACCGCATCCCCACCGCCTTCTTCATCGCCGCCGTGATCGACTGCCGCACCTTGAAGAAATCGGCCCAGGGATCGGCGGGCAGCTTCTCCAATCTTTCCGGCAAAGTACGCAAAGTGTAGGTGTTGCCACGCACGTCCGTCTCGAGCTCCTCCCAGAAGAGGGGGACGGAGACCGGGGCGTTGGCGCGGGCGCGGGTGGAGTAGGCGCAGATGGAGGTGGCGCCGCGGCCGTTGCGCAGGTAATCGATGAAGATCTTCCCCTTGCGGCTCGCCTTGGGGAGCTTCGAGGTGTATTTCTGCGGCTCGGCCGCCACCATCTTTTCGGAGACCACCTTGGTGAAGGCCTTCACCTCGTCCCAATCGCCCTTGCGGACGATGGGGAGCACCACGTGGAGACCCTTGCCGCCGGTGGTCTTGAGAAAGGTCTGGAGCCCGAGATCCTCCAGGAAGGCCCGCATGGCGAGCGCCCCCTCGACCACCCGGTCCCAGTCGAGCCCTTCGTCGGGATCGAAATCGAAGACGAGGTAGTCCGGCTGCTCGATCTTGTCCCGGTGCGCGCCCCAGATGTGGATCTCCAGCACGCCCATCTGCGCCAGCGAGAGCAAGCCTTCGAGCGAATCGACGACGCCGTAGGGCTCGGGCTCGCCGACGTCGATCCGGTGGACCGCGGGCGGGACGTGCTCGCTGATGTGCTTCTGGTAGAAGCACTGCTTGGCCCGCCCCTCGGGACAGCGCACCAGGGTGAGCGGACGGTCCTTGAGATGGGGGAGGATCCAGTCGGCGATCCGCGCGTAGTAGACCCCCAGCTCCTCCTTGGTCACCCCCTGCTCAGGATAGAGGATCCGCTCGGGATTGCTGAAGCGGACCCCGGCGATCTCGACCTCCTTCTTCTTGCTCCGCCCCTGCGGCGGCACGGCCACCTCCTCGGGCGCGGGGTGGAGGGGAGGCTTGGGTCCTTTCACAACGTTTTTCGCTTTCTTCGCCGGAGCCTTCTTCGCGGGGGCCTTGGCGGTTTTCGCGGCCGCGCGCTTCGCTTCCGCCTTCTTCGCCTTGGCTTCCGGCGGCGGGGCCTGGGGCTCCTCGCGCACGATCTCGCGCGGGCTCTTGTCCTCGCGCAGCCCCTGGAACGTAGGATGGCGCAGGATACCCTCCCGCGTCCACTCGGTGAACGCCACCTCGCCCACGAGCTTGGGGTTAAGCCAGTGGCTGCGGCGCGCCTCGGCTCCGCGCGGCGGATTCTTGAAGGCCGGTTTGGCCGTCTCCAGCTTGTTCATGCGGGCGCGCAGCTCGCGCAGGGTGCGGTCGTTGAAGCCGGTGCCGACCTTGCCGGCGAAGACGAGCTCCCCCTTGTCGTCGTTCACGGCGAGGAGCAGGGCGCCGAAGCCGACGCGCGACCTCTCGGGATCGGTGAAGCCCACGATCACGAATTCCTGCCGCTTCAGGCACTTCACCTTGAGCCAGTCCTTGCTGCGGCCGGAGTGGTAGGGGAGGTCGGCGCGCTTGCAGACGATCCCTTCCAGAGCAAAATTGCAGGCCTGCCGGTAGAACCCCTCGCCGTCCGTCTCGACGTGGTCCCCCATGCGGATCGCCCCCGCGTGGCCGGCGAGCAGATCGCCCAGCGCGGCCTTGCGGGCGAGGAGCGGCGCGTGGCGGAGGTCGTAGCTGTCGAGATAGAGGAGGTCGAAGGCGAAGTAGACGAGGTCGCCCTGCCGGTTCTCGGCGAGGGCGTTCTGGAGGGACTGGAAGCTGGTGGTGCCGTCCGGCTCCAGCACCACCACCTCGCCGTCGAGGATCGCCTGGCTCACGGGAAGCTTTTCGGCCTCCCGGGCCACGGGAGCGAAGCGGTCGGTCCAGTCCTTGCCGTGGCGGGTGATCAGACGGGCCTCGCCGTCGCGGATCTCGCAGAGGGCGCGGTAGCCGTCGTATTTGATCTCATGGATCCACTCGTCGCCTTGCGGCACCTCCTCGACCAAGGTCGCGAGCTGGGGCTCGATCGAAGAAGGCATAGGTGCCTTGCGGGCGCCGGGGATGGAGGCGGACGCGGAGGAGGGCTCGCGTTTCGCGGTCTTTTTCGCGGTCTTTTTCGCGGGCACCTTCTTCGCGGCGGCTTTCGCGACCTTGGCGGCGAGCTTGTCCTTGAAGCTGGCCGTCTTCTCGGCGCGGTTCGACTGCCAGACCCTCTCGGGATCAGCGGCGATCTCCTCCAGGCTCAGCCCGGAGGCCACGCTGTCCGGATACTGCTCGACGAGGGCGTCGCCGCTGCCGGGCACGGCGGTCTCGTCCTTCTCTTTGATCAGGAGCCAGCTCTCATGGCCCTCTTGTTGATTGCGGCCGCCCATGCGCACCAGGGCCCAGCGGCCGTGGAGCTTCTCGCCGTCGAGCCGGAATTTGAGGTTTCCCTTCTTATAGGCCGCGACGGGGTCGCCGTCTCCCGCATAGGTCCAGGTGCCGCGGTCCCAGAGGAGCACGGTGCCGCCGCCGTACTGCCCCTTGGGGATGATCCCCTCGAAATCGCCATAGTCGATCGGATGGTCCTCGACGTGGACCGCCAGCCGCTTCTCGCCCGGATCGAGGCTCGGCCCCTTGGGCACGGCCCAGCTCCTCAGCACCCCTTCCATCTCCAGCCGGAAGTCGTAGTGCAGGCGGGTCGCCGCGTGCTTCTGGATGACGAAGGATTTCCCCGCGCTCTTCTTGACCTGGCCCTCGGGCTCGGGCGTGGCGCGGAAGTTTCGCTTCTTTTTGTATTCCTGGAGGCCCATGGCTCAGGCCGTCTTCCGCTTCCTCGCGGCCGTGGTCTTGCGAGCCGTCTTCTTGGCCGCCGTTTTTCGGGCCGCGGTCTTCTTCGCCGGAGCTTTCTTGGTGGGCGCGGCCTTGCGCGCGGGCTTCCGGCCCCCCTGCTCGACGCTCTGCTTGAGCAGCGCCATCAGGTCCACCACGTTGCCGCGGGCCTCGCGGGGCTTGGGCGCCGGCTCGGGGGAGGATTCGAGCTGGCCGGCCTCGGCCCGCTTCTCGATCGTCTTCATCAGCTCCTGGCGGTAGGTGTCCTTGTACTTCTCGGGATCCCAGGCGGCGACCATCCCCTCCACCAGGCGCTCGGCCATGTCGACCTCGCGGTCGCTCACCCCCTGCTTCCCATGAGGGACGTCGACCTCCGAGGGATCGCGGAGCTCGTGGGCGTAGCGCATCAGCTCCAGCGTCAGCACGTCGCCGCGGGCCACCACGGCGGCCAGGTACTGGCGGGTGCGGATCACCACCTTGGCGATCCCCACCTTCTTCGTGCGGCGCAGGACCTCGCGCAGCAGCGCGTAGGCTTTGGTCCCCTTCTTGTCGGGGGCGAGATAGTAGGGCTTGTCGAAGTAGAGGGGGCTGATGTCATCGATGTCCACGAAATCGCTGATGTCGATCGTCTGCGTGGCCTCGGGGGCGGCGCGCTTGAGGTCCTCGTCGGACATCACGACGTACTTGCCCGATTCGAGCTCGTAGCCGCGGACGGTCTCCTCCCACGGCACCTCCTTGCCGCTCTCCTCGCTGACCCGCTTGTAGTGGATGGGCGACATCGTCTTCTTGTCCAGCAGCTTGAAGCTGATGTCATCCCGCGTCTCGGCCGCGTAGAGGCCCACCGGGATGTTGACGAGGCCGAAGCTGATGCTCCCTTTCCAGATCGCTCGCGCCATTATTTGTTCTCCGTCGAAACGCCCGTCGTCGAATCGTCCTCCAGAGGTATGTGGGAACGCAAGATGCATGCCGCGAGGGAACTGTTATGGGTACGATTCATTTCCTCCAGCACCTCTTCGGTCCGCACCTTCACCCCTTGTTTCTATTCTTTACCGGTCTCGGCACCAGCGCGGTGCTCTGGCCGCTGGCCCTCCTCTACTACTGGCTGGTCGATCCCGTGTTCGGCCGGCGGCTGGCGATCGCGATGGCGGCGTCCCTGCTCGCCAACCGCCTTCTCAAGGAGCTGTTCAACACCGAGCGGCCGTTCCAGATCGACCAGTTGGTGAGCACGCCCGTGGCCGAGCGGACGGCCACGGGGCATGGCTTCCCGAGCGGGCACTCCCAGAACGCCGCCACGTTCTATTTCGCCTTCGCGTTCCGCCACCCGCGGCGCTGGCTCTGGATCGCCGCCGGGCTGATCGTGCTGCTGGTGGGGCTGTCGCGGCTCTATCTGGGGGTGCACCTGCCGGAGGACGTGGGGGGCGGCTTCATCCTGGGAGCGATTTTCGCCTGGGCCGCGGCGGGCTGGTCCAGCCTGCGCGTCTGGCGGCCGACCTGGAACGTCCTGATCGGAGCGCTGACGCTCGTCCTGGCTTTCGTCGTCGGCGCGGAGCCGGGCGCCTGCGGTCTGCTGGCAGGATGCGTGGCCGCGAATCCGGGCTTCACGCCGCCGAGCACGGTGAAGGGGAGGATCGGGATGGTCCTGGGTGGCGCCGCCGCCATGGCGCTCACGGGGCTCCTGCTCTACTGGCTGCCGGGGAAGCTTTCGCCCGAGATCCAGAATTCGCCCGCGCTGGCCTATCTGCTCTACCTGGCGGCGTCGCTCGTGGGGTTCGGGGTGTGGCCGCGGGTATGGCAGGCCCTCACCCCTGGCCCCTCTCCCGTCCCCTCCCCCCTCCCTCACCGGGAGAGGGGAACCGCCCACCCGAGGACAACCCCGTAGGGGTCTTCTCCCTCTTCTCCCGTCAGGTGGGGGGGAGGCCGGGAGAAGAGGGTTGGAGTGATGAGGGCCGATTTGTGAGAAGCTACCCCCATGCGACTCCGCATCGCGAAGCCCAGCACGACGGGGACCCGGGTCTACCGGGTGGAATCGGGGGAGGTGGAGGAGCGGCCGGACGAGCTGGCGACCGAGGAGCCTCTGGAGATCCGGCTGATCCAGGGGGACCGGCGCCGCACGGTGGCGGTCACCATGCGCACCCCTGGCGCGGATTCGGAGCTGGCGCTCGGCTTCCTCTTCGCCGAAGGGGTGATCCACCGCCCCGAGGAGGTGCTGCGGGTCGCGCCCTGCGCCGAGCCGGGGGAGGCGTGCGCCAACATCGTCGAGGTGGAGCTGGCGGAGGACGTCCCGGCTCCTGAGCTCGCGGGTCTGGAGCGCCACTTCTTCGCCACCAGCGCCTGCGGGGTCTGCGGCAAGGCGGGGCTCGAAGCCCTGGAGCTGCGCGTGACGGAGCCGGTCCCGCCCGGGCCGGAGATCTCGCCGGAGATCATCGCTGCCCTGCCGGCGCGCCTGCGCGAAGCCCAGGGGCTGTTCACCGCCACCGGCGGCCTCCACGCGGCGGCCCTGTTCGACCCGGAAGGGAACCTCTTCGCCGTCCGCGAGGACGTGGGGCGGCACAACGCCCTCGACAAGCTGATCGGCTGGGCCTTCGGCGAAGGGCTCCTCCCGCTCCACCATCATCTGGTCCTGGTGAGCGGCCGGTCGAGCTACGAGATCCTCCAGAAGTGCCTGGTGGCGGGCGTGCCCGTCATCTGCGCCGTCTCCGCGCCGAGCAGCCTGGCCGTGGAGCTGGCGGACCGCTTCGGCCTCACCCTCATCGGCTTCCTGCGTGGCGACCGCTTCAACATCTACAGCGGCGCCGGACGGGTGGCCGGGGTCGCGGCCCGGCCGGCGTTGCCGATCTTGTAACGTTTGTAAAAAGGTTATGGTGCGGCCCGGATCATCCGCGGGCCTCCCTCCCGGCCCCTCATCACCCCGGCCCTCTTCTCCCGTCCCCACCCGCCCTCCCTCACCGGGAGAAGAGGGAGAAAAACCAAAAACAGGACTGCGACGGGTCCTTCTCCCCTCTCCCAGTGAGGGAGGGTGGGAGGGGATGGGAGAGGGGCCGGGGGTGAGGGCTCTGGCACAAAACCTGCACTTTCCCTTTATCGCAAGCCGGTGGCACGGTGAGCCGGCAGCACCGGGGTAGCTCCCCGGAGAGTACGCAGCACCGGCGCGAAACAGCCTTTCGCGGCCCCTCCCTGAAGGGGAGGCGTCCTGAGTCCACAGACCAGCCCGCCTCCCCACTTTTTTTGCCCGAAAGGAGGCGAATCATGAAGAGGCGAGCCCTTCCGATCATGGCGGCCTTCTGTGTGGGAGCCCTGATGGTCCCGCTGGCCGGCTGCAATCGCGATACGAGCCCGGTCCACGCCGAGCGGGACGCCCAGGGCAACACCCACGTCACGGTGGACAACCAGCAGGTCAACCGAAACGTCGACCAGGCTGACCAGAGCCTGAAGAAGACCGGGGACCAGATCAAGGACGGGGCCAACCAGGCCGGCGCCGCCATCCAGCGCGGCGCGGACAAGGTCGGGAATCAGATCGAGACCAAGGTCGTCCCCGCGGCCAAGGAGGCCCTGAGCAACGCCGGCATCACCGCCAAGGTGAAGAGCCGGCTGGCGCAGGATCCGGCGATCAACGCGCTCTACGTCAACGTGGACACGACCGATGGCCGGGTCACCCTGAGCGGCAAGGTCGCCCTGCCCGAGCAGAAGGTCGAGGCCGAGAAGGTCGCCCGCGAGACCGACGGGGTGAAGGACGTCGTGAACCGGCTCCAGGTGACCGGTACGTCAGGCTCCTAGAGGAAATCCGGATTTGTAGGGGCGGGCGAGAACGAAACAGCGGCCCTGGATTCTCATCGCGATATGCTCCCTGGGACCTTCGCGGATCCCTGTCCATGAGCTCCTATCTCGCCCCCTACGTCGAAAGCTTCCTGCCGCTCTTCGTGGCCATCAACCCGATGGGGATTATCCCCATCTACCTCAGCGTCACCGAGAGCCTCTCCGCGCCCGAGCGCCGCCGGCTGACCCTCCAGGCGATGCTCACCGCGATCGGGCTCTCCGTGATCATCCTGTTCGCCGGCCAGCTCATCTTTTCCCTGCTCGGCATCACGGTCAACGACCTGCGCGTCGGGGGCGGGCTGATCCTCCTCGTGCTCAGCATCTCCAACCTGATCTTCGGCGACTACCGCCGGCGTGACCCGACGGAGGGCGGGGAGGGGGACCTGGCCTCGGTCGGCATCGTGCCGCTGGGCATCCCCCTGATCGTGGGCCCCGCGGCGATCACCTCGATCCTGGTCTCGCGCGAGGCCTACGGCTACATCCCTACCCTGGTCTCTTTGATCGTCAACATGGGTCTCGTGTTCCTGACTCTGGTCGCCAGCCCCTACATCGGCCGTTTCGCCGGCTCGGCCGGCTCGCGGGCGATCGCCAAGGTGGCGAGCCTCTTCCTGGCCGCCATCTCGGTGGCGATGATCCGGGCCGGGATCATGGGGATGGTGCGGCCGCGGCCCTAAGGAAAGGAGATAGGCAATGACGACCGACCTGCGCTATCCCATCGGCAAGGCCGAGACCCCGCGGGATCTCGATCCCGAGCAGCGGCGGGAGCTGATCTCCCGCATCGAACGGACGCCGGACCGGCTGCGCGAGGCCGTCGCCGGCCTCAACCCCGAGCAGCTCGACACCCCCTACCGGCCGGGCGGCTGGACCGTGCGGCAGCTCGTGCATCACGTTCCGGACAGCCATCTCAACGCCTACACCCGCTGCAAGCTGGCGCTGACCGAGGACGAGCCCACGATCAAGACCTACGACGAGGGGCGTTGGGCCGAGCTCCCCGACTCGCGCTCGGTGCCGGTCGAGATCTCGCTCGCCCTGCTGGAAAACCTGCATCGCCGCTGGGTCGCCCTGCTGCGCGCCCTGCCGGAGGCCGACTACCGGAAGACCCTCCGGCATCCGGACCTGGGGCAGATGACCCTCGACCAGGTCCTCGGCCTGTACGCCTGGCATGGGGATCATCACGTGGCCCATGTGACCTCGCTGCGGCAGCGGATGGGGTGGCTCTGAGCCCACCCAGGGCGGCCACATAGGGCCGCCCCTACAGAACAGAGGGGTTGACGGGAGAGCGCTCAGCTCGGGCAGTTGGCGAGGCAGTTTTGCAGGATGGTGTCGCAGGACACGAAGCACAGGTTCTTGCTGCAGGTCTGCTGGCACTGCGCGTAGTTCATCTGGCACTGCTGCTGGCAAGACGGGTCGGCGGTGCCACGGCTGGCGTTCAACGCCATGAGGGAGAGACCCATGGCGAAAGCGAGTAGTTTGACTTTTCTCATCTCGAAGCTCCTTCCTGTTGAGATTCCTTGGAGTCCCTGTCCAACGGCGGCAGGGTTTTTCAGGGCGCCGGCCGCTTCGTCCGCCGGCGTCGCCCTTCGTAAAAGCGGGATCTGTGCCAGCTGGGGCGGAAATAGCACGCAAATTGCAAATACCCCCCCGCGCCGACTCTGAGCCGTACGGCGAAGCCGCGCCTGTGAAATGGGTGCGAGGGAGGGTCCATGAAAATCTACCCGGGAGCTCCGTTCCCCCTGGGCGCCACCTATGACGGCGCCGGGACGGGCTTTTCCATCTTCTCGGAGGTGGCCGAGCGCGTCGAGCTCTGCCTCTTCGACGCCGCCGGCCAGGAGACGCGGATCGACCTCCCCGAGGTCACCGCCTTCTGCTGGCACGTCTACCTGCCCGGCGTCGCGCCGGGACAGCGCTACGGCTACCGCGTCCACGGCCCCTGGAATCCCGACGCCGGGCAGCGCTGCAATCCGGTGAAGCTCCTGCTCGACCCCTACGCCAAGGCGGTCGACGGCCAAGTGGCATGGGGCGAGGCGGTCTTCCCCTACTGCTTCGACGATCCCGAGACCTCCAAGAACGACCTCGACAGCGCCCCGTTCCTGCCGAAGTCCGTGGTCGTCAACCCCTTCTTCGACTGGTCGAGCGATCGGCCGCCGGGCGTCCCCATGCACGAGTCGGTCATCTATGAGGTCCACGTCAAGGGATTCACCAAGCGCCATCCGGAGGTCCCTGAGGAGCTGCGGGGCACCTACCTGGGGATGGCCCATCCGGCGGCGATCGCCCACCTGAAACGGCTGGGGATCACGGCCGTCGAGCTCCTCCCCGTCCACCAGTTCGTCCACGACAGCCTCCTCCTGGAGCGCGGGCTGCGCAACTACTGGGGGTACAACTCGATCGCCTTCCTCGCTCCCCACGGCGAGTACGCCACGCCGGAGGGCACCCTGGGCCGGCAGGTGCTGGAATTCAAGCAGATGGTGAAGGCCCTGCATCAGGAGGAGATCGAGGTCATCCTCGACGTGGTCTACAACCACACCGCCGAGGGGAACCATCTGGGGCCGGTGCTCTCGATGAAGGGAATCGACAACGCCGCCTACTACCGCGTGGTGCCGGACAACCCCCGCTATTACATGGACTACACCGGCACCGGCAACAGCCTCAACATGCGGCACCCCCACGTGCTGCAGCTCCTCATGGACTCCCTGCGCTACTGGGTGCTCGAGATGCACGTCGACGGCTTCCGCTTCGACCTCGCGGCCACCCTCGCCCGCGAGCTCCACGACGTGGACCGCCTCTCCGCCTTCTTCGACGTCATCCAGCAGGACCCCGTGATCAGCCAGGTCAAGCTGATCGCCGAGCCCTGGGACGTTGGGGAGGGGGGCTATCAGGTGGGGAGCTTCCCGCCGCTCTGGTCGGAATGGAACGGCAAGTACCGCGATACCGTCCGCGACTACTGGCGGGGGGCGGACCAGACCCTGGGCGACTTCGCCAACCGCTTCACCGGCAGCTCGGACCTCTACGCCACCACCGGCCGCAAGCCCTCGGCGAGCATCAACTTCGTCACCGCCCACGACGGCTTCACCCTGCGCGACCTCGTCTCCTACAACGACAAGCACAACGAGGCCAACGGCGAGGCGAGCCGCGACGGCGAGAGCCACAACCGCTCCTGGAATTGCGGCGCCGAGGGGCCCACGGACGACCGGCAAGTCAACGCCTGCCGCGCCCGCCAGCAACGGAATTTCCTCGCCACCCTCTTTTTATCCCAGGGGATCCCCATGCTCCTGGGCGGCGACGAGATGGGGCGCACGCAGGGGGGGAACAACAACGCCTACTGCCAGGACAACGAGACCTCCTGGCTCGACTGGGAGAATGTCGATCAGGAGCTGCTCGAATTCACCGCCCGGCTGATCGCCTTCCGGCGGGAGCATCCGGTCTTCCGGCGCCGCCGCTGGTTCCTGGGCACCCGCATCCACGGGGAAGGGGTGCGCGACATCGGCTGGTTCCGGCCGGACGGCGAGCTGATGAGCGACGGGGACTGGAGCCACGGCTTCGCCAAATCGCTGGGGGTGTTCCTCAACGGCGACGCCATCCCGAGCCTCGACCCGCGAGGCGAGCGGGTGACGGACGACAGCTTCCACGTCCTCTTCAACGCCCACCACGAGCCGCTCTCCTTCCGGCTCCCCAACCGCCCGGAATGGGGAGAGCGCTGGAAGAAGGTGCTCGACACCGGCGAGCCGGTCCCCGGAGAAGGGGAGGAGATCCACCCGGCTGGGAGCGAGGTGCCGGTGGCGGCGCGGGGGGTGGTGGTGCTGATGCGGGGGTGAGGACGGCGCCGGACGAGGACGGCCCTGTCACTCCTTGGAATCGGCGTCGATCCGTTCGAGCTCGCGGAGGACCTCCTCGGTCCCGATGAGCTCCGCGAACCGGCAGAGGAGATTGGCGAAGCTCTCCGAGTACCCCTCCGCCTCCGCCGCGTCCTGAATGGAGCGGCGCTCCTCGGAGGTCAGCCGGGGCCCTCCCGTGGGGGAAGACGAATCACCGGAGGCAGAGCGGTTGCGATAAACCACGTCACGGGCAATCATCACATAAATTGGTGCAAGCAACGTATGTGCCCGTGACAATAGAGTGGCCGTCCGGGGTTTCAACCCCAGGCGGGGCGGGCCCTCCGCCACCCCTCGACGCCGAGGCTCCCGCCCGCCGGCATGGGAAAGATTGCCACTTCATTCCGCAAAAATGAAAACGGTCCGGACGGAGCTCAACGTGAGCCCCCCTGGGCCTCCGAAGCGGATGTCTTGCGATAGTAGTGAGGTGGAATCATGAAAATCCGCACCTGTAGCCTCATCATCCTCTGCGCGCTGGCCCTGACCACCGCGCTTTCATCCCCTACCCTCGCGCAGGCGCCTGCCTGCGCCACCAGCAACGACTGCGGCGGCGGGGGCTTCTGCGGCCGGCCGATCGGCGCCTGCCTGAAGGCCGGCACCTGCGTCGCCTCGCCCACTGCCTGCACGGCGACTTTCGACCCCGTCTGCGGCTGCAACGGCCAGACCTATGACAACCAGTGCATCGCCGCCCAGGCCGGCATCAGCGTCGCCAACGCGGGCGACACCTGCCGGGGCGGATTGTGAGCTGACAGCCCCTCGTCCCCCGGCCCTCCCGTCTCCGGGGCCGGGGGCCCTCCCACATCTCGAGGCTCCAGGGATCCGCCGAGACTCAGGGGGTCCATCCTGGGCCGGGGATGGTAGACTCCCCGGATCTATCCGAGGAAACCTCCCCCCTTGATCGGCAGCACCATCTCCCGCTACAGGGTCATCGAACGCCTCGGAGGCGGCGGCGCGGGCGTGGTGTACAAGGCCGAGGACGTCAAGCTCGAGCGGCTGGTCGCCCTCAAGTTCCTCTCCACCTACAAGAGCGCCAGCGAGGCGGACACCCGCCGGTTCCTGCGCGAGGCCCGGGCCTCGTCCGCGGTCGACCATCCCAACATCTGCACCGTCTACGAGGTGGACGAGACGGAGGACGGGCGGCTGTTCATCGCCATGGCCTTCTGCGAGGGGGAGACGCTCAAGCGCAAGGTCGAGCGCGGCCCGCAGCCCCTCCCCGAGGCGGTCCGCATCGCGGCCCAGATCGCCTCCGGTCTCGCCGCCGCCCACGCCAAGGGGATCGTCCACCGGGACGTCAAGCCGGCCAACGTCATCGTGGCCTCCGACGGCCGGGTGAAGATCGTCGACTTCGGCATCGCCAAGCTGGCGGACCAGTCGCGCCTGACCCGCGACGGCACCGCCGTGGGCACCGCCGGGTACATGGCGCCCGAGCAGATCCGTGGCGAGGAGATCGATCCCCGCACGGACATCTGGGCCCTCGGGGTCGTCCTCTACGAGCTGGTCACCGGCCGGACGCCCTTCCCCGGGGACAACGATCAGGAGCGGATCCGCGGCATCCTCAACCGCGAGCCCGAGCCGATGGAGTCCCTGCGGTCCGGGGTCCCTCCGGAGCTGGCGAGGATCGTGGCGCGGGCCCTGGCCAAGAAGGGCGGCGACCGGTACCTCAACATGGAGGCGATGCGGGAGGACCTGCTGGTCCTGGCCGGCCGCCTCGGGGCTCCCCTGCCGGTCGAGACCCTCGATCCCACCCTGCGGGAGATCCCGTCCCAACCCTCCGCCGCCTCTTCGGTGCTCGGGGATACCGACCATCTGGTGGGGCGGACGCTGGCCCACTACCGCGTCCTCGAATACACGGGCGGGGGCGGGATGGGGGTGGTCTACAAGGCCGAGGACCTCCGCCTGGCGCGCACGGTGGCGCTCAAGTTCCTGCCGCCCGAGCTGACGCGCGATCCGGACGCCAAGTCCCGCTTCCTCCAGGAGGCGCGGGCCGCCTCGGTGCTGGACCACCCCAACATCTGCACCATCCACGAGGTGGGGGAGACCGACGACGGCCGCCTCTATCTCGCCATGCCCTACTACGACGGCGAGACCCTGCGCCGGCGCATCGAGCGCGGGCCGATCCCCATCGACGAGGCGATCGACCTCGCCGAGCAGATCGCCCGCGGGCTCGCCAAGGCCCACCGCGGCGGCATCGTCCACCGCGACATCAAGCCGGCCAACATCATGGTGACCGCCGACGGGGTGGTGAAGATCCTCGATTTCGGCCTCGCCAAGCTGGTGGGCGCGGCGGCGATCACCCGCACCGGCTCCTCGGTGGGCACCCCGGCCTACATGTCCCCCGAGCAGGCCCGCGGCGAGGACGTGGACCACCGCACCGACCTCTGGTCCTTCGGCATCGTGCTCTACGAGCTGGTCGCCGGCCGCCGTCCCTTCCGCGGCGAGCACGATCAGGCGGTGATCTACGGCATCCTGAACGAGGCGCCGAAGCCGCTCACGGAGGTGCGCTCGGAGGTGCCGCCGGAGCTCGAGCGGATCGTCGAGGGGCTGCTCGCCAAGAGCCCGGCGGACCGCTATCCCACCGCCGAAGGGCCGCTGGGCGATCTGCGCGCCCTGCGCAACCAGACGATGACCACCACGGTGCGCACCCAGCCGGACCGCCCCGTGGTCTTCCGGGGCTCTCCATGGGTCTGGGTCGCCGTGGCGCTGGGGGCCGTGGCGGTGCTGGTGGCGGTGATCTGGCTGCGCGGCGGCGGGGGAGCGGCTCCCACGGTGAGCCTCACCCATCTCACCGACCTGGAGGGGCGCGAGTCGTTCCCGAGCCTCTCGCCGGACGGCCAGTTCCTGCTCTACGTGAAATCGCTGGAGGGCAACGCCGACATCTACCTGCAGCGGATCCCCGGCGGCAATCCGCTCAACCTCACGCCCGATTCTCCGGCGGACGACACCCAACCGGCCTACTCCCCCGACGGCCAGCAGATCGCCTTCCGTTCCGAGCGGGAGGGCGGCGGCCTGTTCGTGATGGGGGCCACGGGCGAGTCCACCCACCGGATCACCAGCTTCGGTTACAGCCCCGCCTGGTCGCCGGACGGCCGGAAGATCGCCTTCGCCACGGAGGGGGTCGGCAACCCCCTGGAGCGCCGGCAGCCCAGCCAGCTCTGGATCGTGGACGTGGCGACGGAGGAGAAGCGGCTCTTGAGCCCCGGGGACGCCGTGCAGCCGAGCTGGTCCCCCAGCGGCAAACGGATCGCCTACTGGGGCATCCCCAACGGGAAGGGGCGGCGCATCCTCTGGACGGTCGCCGCGGAAGGGGGCCCGTCCGTGGCGGTGGTCGACGACGCCCACGTCAACTGGGACCCGGTCTGGTCGCCGGACGGCCGGTATCTCTACTTCGTCTCGGACCGCAGCGGCAGCATGAACGTCTGGCGGGTGGCGGTCGACGAGGCCTCGGGTCGGGTGAAGGGCGAGCCCCAGGCGATCACCACCTCCTCCCAACCTCTGGGGCTGCTGAGCATCTCCAAGGACGGCCGGCAGATCGCCTACGCGACCGACGAGCGGAAGTCGAACCTGGAGCGGTGGCCGCTCGAGCCGGCGACGATGCAGATCGCCGGGAAGCTCCAGCCGATCACGCAGGGATCCCGGGCCGTCCGCACGGCGGACGTGTCGCCGGACGGGCAGTGGATCGCCTACGACACCTCGTTCCCCCAGGAGGACCTCTTCGTGGTGCGCGCGGACGGCAGCGGCCAGCGCCAGCTTACCAACGACGCCGCCAAGGACCGCCTCCCGCTCTGGTTTCCCGGCGGCTCGCGCCTCCTCTTCTACTCCGATCGCTCTCGCGGCGCCGGCCAATACGGCGCCTGGTCGATCCGCGCCGACGGCAGCGAGCTCCAGCCCATCCCCCACGGCACCTCCGACCCCCTGTACACCCCCATCCCCTCGCCGAAGGGCGGGCAGATGGTGGCGAGCCTCGACACTCATGGCGCGGCGCTGATCGATCTCGATCCCCCCGGCCATGGGCGGGTGCGGATGCTGCCGGCGACCGCCGACGGCGAGGTCCTCGCGGCCACCTCCTGGTCTCCGGACGGCGCCTATCTCACCGGCACTCTGGAGCGGAAGGACAGCGGGGTGACCATTCCGGGCGTCGTCGTCTACGAGCTCGCCACGGGCCGCTACCAGCGCCTGACGAGCACGGGGGACATCCCCCGCTGGCTCCACGACAACCGGACGATCCTCTATCGCCAGGAGGGGAAGATCTTCCTCTGCGACCTCCACACGAAGGTCTCCCGCCTCCTCCTGGAGCCTCCCCAGAGCTACGTTTTCACCTCGGTCTCCACCACGCCGGACGACCGGGCGCTCTACGCCGTGCGCTCGACCGACCAGGGGGACATCTGGATGCTCACCCTGTCGGGCGGCGACGAGCATTGACTTGACATCTCCACACATCTGATAGACTTCCGGTATCCGTTCAGAGAGAACCTGTCCGCCGGCCTCGTGCCGGCGCTCGAATCGGGCTGTGGCCCAGGAGGAAACTATGAGCTTTGAATCCAGGGACCTGATGATCGATCTCCTCCCCACCGGGAAATTCAATGCGCTCGTGCAACCCGGCTTCGCGCTCTGTGGGCAGATCACCTCCGCCGACGAGGACGAGGACGAGGAGGAGGACGATCTGGACTGCGGGCAGATCACCTCGAGCACCGGCCCGACCGGCTACGCGCCGCGGACGGAGATGGACCTGGCGCTCCTGCGGCGGCAGCTCCAGGAAACGCTGGCCCTGGGAGACGGCCCGCGTTGATCTCCCGGAGGACGGCCGGCCTCGGCCTGCTGCTCCTCGCCGGCTCGGTGATCTCGGTCCTGGCGGCTCCCCCGGAGCCGCCAGGGTTCCGGCTGAACGGCGATCCGGTGCGGGGGCGGGCGGAGTACATGCAGCGCTGCGCCCTCTGCCATGGCGAGACGGGGGACGGCCGCGGCAAGCTCGCCGCGTCGCTCAACCCGAAGCCGGTCGATTTCACCACCCCCGGCATTCTCGCCAAGCGCTCCGACTGGCAGCTCTACGTCGTGGTGCGCGACGGCGGCCCGGCCATCGGCCTCTCCCCGAAGATGCTCCCCTGGGGCCAGGTGATGACCGACCAGCAGATCCGCGACGCGGCGGCGTACGTGCGTTCGCTGGCGAAGTAAAGTCGTCAGGGGTGAGGGTCCGGCCCCCCTACTCCGAGATGATCGCGTCCGCCTCGATCTCGACCAGCATGTCGGGCGAGATCAGGCGGCGGATCTCCACCATGGTGCTGGCCGGGCGGACGTCGCGGAAGAATTCGCCGTGCGCCCGGCCGATCTCCTGCCAGCGCGAGATGTCGGTGGTGAAGACGCGGGTGCGCACCACGTCCGCCATCCGCGCTCCGGCTTGGACGAGCGCCGACTCGATGTTCCGCAGCGCCTGGACCGATTGCGCGTACGGATCGTCCTTGCCCACGACGTTGCCCTCGGCGTCGATCCCCGTGGTGCCGGCCACGTGGATGTAGGGCCCCACCCGCACCGCCCGCGAATAGCCCACGATCGGCTCCCAGGGGGCGCCGCTGGAAATGTTTTGCCGTCCGTTTCTCATGGCGCAATACTGGCACACCTCTTGCTCCTTCAAGATTCCGAACGCGTTGACCTTGCAGTCGAGGTCAGGTGCTCTCCTCAGGGGCTTCACGCACAGCGGGACATATCACCACATCGGAAGGAGAGGTCACGATGGAAAAACGAACAGATGCCGGAGGCGGCCAGACGTCCACACCCGTTCTCGACCCCAACCACGAGCTCCCTCCCCACCAGAACCTCGCGCAGGATGTCAAAGAGCAGGCCAAGAGCCTCGCCAGTGACGCCAGGGAGCAGGCCAAGGACGTGGCCAATCAGGCGCGCGATCACGTGCAGACGGTCGTCGGACAGCAGAAGGACCAGGCGGCCGACCGCCTGCATTCCCTCGCCGAGGCGTTGCGCGAGGCCGGCCGCAAGCTGAACGAAGGCCAGCAGGCCGGCGACTTCGGCCAGTACGCCGACCGCGCCGCTCAGCAGGTCGAGCGGCTCTCGACCTACCTGCGCGACAGCGAGCTGCGGGACTTCGTGCGCGACACCGAGACTTTCGCGCGGCGGCGGCCCGAGGTCTTCCTCGGCGGCACCCTGATCGCGGGGCTGATGCTGGCCCGGTTCCTCAAGGCGTCCAGCCCGGAGCCGGGGCGCGGCCATCTTGGCTACGACGGCGGCAACTGGACCGGCTATCCGCAGTCCGCCCGCCGCGGTCCGACCCTCGGGACGTCCGCGTCCAGCCCGTCCTACGGCTCCGATCTGGCCCACGCCGGCACCACGCGGTACGACGAGCCGCTGGGAGCATGAGGTGAGCCATGGCGGTAGCAGCGGCTGAACACAAAGACGACCGGACCATCGGCCAACTGCTGAAGGAGCTGACGCACGAGTCCAGCACCCTGCTGAAGCAGGAGGTGGACCTCGCCAAGACGGAGATGTCCGAGAAGGCCTCGCGCGTGGGGGCCAACCTCGGCGAGGTCGCCGTCGGCGGCGCCGTCGCCTTCCTGGGCGCCATCGCCCTCCTCCTGGCGGTGGTCTACGGCCTGACGTCCCTCCTCAGCAAATTCATCTCCCTGGGAGTCGCGGCCTGGCTGGCGCCGCTCATCGTCGGCGTCGTGCTGGCGGCGGTCGGCTACTCCCTCGTCAAGAAGGCGCTCGCGACCCTCAAGCAAGAAGGCATCGCTCCGCAGAGAACCACCCAAAGCTTGCAGGAGAACAAAGCATGGCTCAAACAGAAGATTTCGTGACGAGAGACTCGGATCCGGACGCGGGCCGCGGGCGCAGCTCCCGAGAGATCCGTTCGGAGATCGACCGCACCCGGTCGGACATGGACGAGACCTTCGCGGCGCTCGACGCGAAGCTCACCCCCAAGGAGATCGGTCTGGAGCTCTGGAGCCTCTTCAAGGGGGGCTCCACCACCGGCGCCAGCAAGCTCTGGCAGGTCGCCCGCGAGCATCCGATGCCCGCGGCGGTCGTCGGCCTCGGCCTCGGCTGGCTGATGGTCGAGAGCTCCCGCAAGACGGACGCCTGGGACGGCCGCGAGCGGGGCGACTACACCGGCTGGAGCGGCGGCTCCTTCCGGCGAGGGTACGCGGCGGCGGGCTCCTACTCCGGCCATGCGTATGACGTCGCCAAGGACAAGGTCCAGGACGTGGCGGAGAGCGCCAAGGAGGCCCTCTCCGGCGCCGGCGACAAGGTGAGCGATCTCGGCCACGACGTGGCGGACAAGGCGTCGTCCCTCGGCCACCAGGTAGCGGACAAGGCGTCGGGTCTCGGCCATCAGGTCGCGGACAAGGCCTCGGATCTCCGCCGGCAGGCGAAGACCGGGGTGCGCCGCGCCCGCGTCGGCTTCTGGCAGACCATGGAGGAGAACCCCCTCATGATCGGCGCCGCCACCCTGGCGCTCGGCGTCATCGCCGGGCTCCTGATCCCCTCGACCGAGCGCGAGGACGAGCTGATGGGCGAGACCCGCGACCACCTGCTCGACCAGGCCAAGGAGGCGGGCCAGCAGGTGCTCGACAAGGGCAAGCACGTGGCCGAGGCCGTGGCCGACAAGGTCAAGCAGGAGGCGCGCAACCAGGGCCTCACCCCCGAAGGCGTGGTGGACAAGGTGAAAACCGTCGCCAAGGAAGCCGCCGATACCGCCAAGGAGGAGGCCAAGCGGCAGAGCCTGACCCCGGACGCCCTGGCCCACGAGCCCGAGCTCGCGAAGCGGTAATTTGTAGGGGCGGCCCTGTGTGGCCGCCCTGTTCCGAAACGTCT
>DASXJP010000108.1:0-15908 GCA_036497345.1 Thermoanaerobaculia bacterium | reverse complement strand
CCAGCTCGGGATCACCATCCTTCCCGCCTGGGCGCTGGGGGGGCTGGTCGATCTCTTCTCGACCTTCTTCTGGATCGCCCTGCGGAAGATCCGCGCCGCCGTCGCGTCCAACCTGGAGGCGGTGCTCGGCCCCTGCGGCTGGTGGGAGCGCCAGCGCCGCATCCACCGCACCTTCCACACCTTCGCCTGGTGCCTCTCGGAGCGTTACGAGCGGCTGAGCACCGACCGCGTCTTCACCATCGAGGCCGAGGGGGTGGAGGCGTGGCGGGAGCTGGTGGACCGGCCCGACGGCTTCATCCTGGCCACCGCCCACCTGGGGGCCTGGGAGGTGGGCTCGATGCTCCCCGCCGCGCGCGACGGCCGGCGCGTGCACGTGGTGCGCGAGCCGGAGACCGATCCGCGGGCCCAACGGTTCATCGAGGGGCTGATCCGGCGCTGCGGCGGCGAGCTCTACACCACCCACTTCGCCGACGATCCCCAACTCGGGGTCGACCTCCTGGACGCCCTGCGGCGGGGGGAGATCGTGGCGCTCCAGGGGGACCGCCCGCGCTCCGGCGGCCGCACGGTGGAGGCGAGCCTGTTCGGCCGCCCCTTCGCGCTGCCGGTGGGGCCCGCCGCCCTCGCCCGCGCGGCCGGCGTGCCGATCGTCCCCGTCTTCGTGCTGCGCGAAGGGCGGCTGCGCTACCGCTGCCTGCTGCGCCCGGCCCTCCACGTCGCGCAGAGCGGGGACCGGCAGCGCGACCTCCAGGAGGCGCTCGCCGGCTTCGCCGCCGATCTCGAGGCGGTCATCCGCCGGGAGCCTCATCAGTGGTTCTGCTTCCGGCGGCTGTGGGCGGACCGGTAGGCGGAGCGGAGGGCCGAGAACCGGGCCCGCATCCGACGGATTCGACCGATCCGACGGATCCGACGGATCGGTGTCGGGTCGGTCTCTCCAGTTTTCAGGGCGATACAAAGATGCTAATCTTAGCTCTATATCCTGACAAGGAGAGCGTCTCGCGGCCTGATCTCGAGCCCGGACATCATGATCGTTCCCCTGGATGTGCGGTACGGCTTCCGCAAGCTGAACAACAGCATGGGCTTCACGGTCCTGGCGACCGCCTGCCTAGCGCTGGGGACCTGCGCCAGCGTCACTCTGTTCAGCGTCGTTGACGACGCCCGGCCCGCGGGTGAGCGCGTGGCCGCCGAGCCGCTCCTGCTGCTGGCCATCGTCACCGCTCTCTTCATGCTGGCCGTCTGCGCCAGCCTGGGAGGGTTGCTGCTGGTCCGCATGGCGGCGCGGCAGGAGGAGATCGGCGTCCGGCTCGCTCTGGGGGTCACCTGCGGCCGGCTGGTGCGCCAGCTCCTCACCGAGAGCGTGATCCTCTCTCTGCTCGGCGGCGGCGCGGGGTTCCCGCTGGCGCTCTTCACGCTCGATGCCCTCCAGGGGCTCTCGCCGGAGCTCCTGCCCACCCTCCGTCATACCGCCGTCGGCGCCCGGGCGATCGTCTTCACGCTCGGGCTCTCGCTCGGCTCCGGGGTGCTCTTCGGTCTGGTCCCGGCGCTCTGGTCGACCCGCCGCCAGGGGGTGGCGCTCCACCGCGGGGGAGAGGGGGTGGTGGGACGCCGCCATACCCGTCCGCAAAAGGTGCTGGTGGTGGGGCAGATCGCCGTCTCACTGACGCTGCTCGTCTGTACCGGGCTGTTCGTCCGCGCCTTCCAGAGCCTGGAGCTCGCCGGTCCGCCGCTGCTCTCCTGGCTGTTCGAGAGCCTCAGCCTCGCCGCGGTGCTGGTCACTGTGATCGGCCTTTACGGGACCTTGTCCTACGCCGCCAGTTGCCGCATCCGCGAGCTGGGGATCCGCATGGCCCTGGGGGCGCGCGCCTCCGGGATCGTCATCCTGGTGCTCCGGCGGGGGCTCGCGCTGACCCTCGCCGGGCTCGCCCTCGGGCTCGCCGTCTCCTCCTGGGCCACCAGCCTCTTCGCCGGGCTCCTCCGCGGGGTGGCGCCGGCCGGCCCCGCGGCGCTCGCCGCCTTGGCCCTCCTGCTGGGTGTGGTGGGGCTCGCCGCCGCCTCGCTGCCGGCCTACCGGGCCACCCGCGTCGACCCGATGGCGATCATTCGCCACCACTAGCGTCGCCACCAGTAGTGATGTAGGTGCTGATGGTGCCCGTCATCGCCCCGCCCGCGGCGATCTCGTAGATCGACAAGGGGGGAGCGCTGCCGGCGAGCCGGGCGGAGACCTGGAACGGCCGTCCCACCGGGAGCGGGGGGCCGGCGAGGCGGGCCTCGCGGATGCCGACCAGATAGCCGATCCGGGGGGCGGGGTCATCCGTCCGGGCCAGCGCCTCCAGCACGGCCGCCCCCTGCGCCGCCGCCTCGACGGCCAGGAAGGCGGGAGCGTGTCCCTCCACGGCCAGCGGATGGTCCGGGGGGATCTCGGCCGCGCAGACGATCCGTTCGGCCGCCGCCGCGATCACCCCGCGGATCAGCCGGGCGGGAGGAGCGTGGGGGAGGAGGATGGGGAATTCGCCGGCCGCGGTCGCCGGCTCCTCCCAGTCCCCGGACCGCTCTCCATCCGTGGCCACGGACCCGCCGCTGACGGCCTGCCCCTGGTGGGTGATCTCAAAACGGGTCCAGTTGCCCTCGCCGGGAACGAGGGCCAGCTCCAGCGTCTCTCCCGGGACCACCGGGCGGCGCAGCCGGACCGACCGCGCCGCGGTGATCGGAGCCTCCAGGGCCCGCTCCACGAAGGCCAGATGGGCGATGCCGGGGAGGATGGGATGGCCGGGGAAGTGGCCGGCGAACAGGGGGCTGTCCGCCGGCACCTCGATCCGGAGGCGGTCATCCCTCGCCATCGTGCTCCAGCCGGTAGATCCAGCGGCCGGGGCGTACCTCTTTACGCACCAGACGGAACCGGCGGCCGAGCCGGGGCGAGGACCGCCATCCCGCCGCGTCCGGCTTCACCGCCTCGTAGCCGTCTGGCCCGAGAGCTCGGATTTCGAAAAGGATCGCTTTCTGCCGGACGTCCACCAGCCAGAGCTCCGGAATCCCAGCCGCCGCATAGAGAGGTGGTAGACGGACGAGATCCTGGCGCTCCGAGCTGTTGCTGACGACCTCGACGACCACGTCCGGCGCGCCTTCCATCTCGATGTAGCGGTCGGGCTCCCCGCTGGCGGCCGGGATGTACCTCAGCCGGCCGCTGTCGAGGGTCTCCCAGAAGACCACGACCACATCAGGCTCTACGGAGAGATCGGCCCATGGGCTGGAGATCCGGGCGCGGTCAATGTAGACCTCCCCCAGCCCCGCGTCGACCACCAGCCGGTCCAGGAGGGCCGCAATCCTGGACTTCACCGTGCCGTGGGTGTGCAGATCCTCGGGGCTCATGTCCACCTCGAGGTGGCCGGCCAGGAAGTCGACCCGCCCGTGCTCGGGGAAGCGGGGTGAGACGGCCCAGGCGCGGAAACCGGCGAGATCCCGGGTCGCCTGGCGGGGGATATGGATGTCTTCTTCGCAGAGATTCCGCATGGAAAGATCCTCCGGCTCGTCTTCACGCTAGCACACCTCCGGCGTCGTGGCCGCGAAGAGATCGGGAAAGCGGCGGGGGAGGAACGAGCAGCCGAGAAAGATGCTCCAGGCGCGGCGCAGCGGCTCGTCGTCCGCGTCCACGAGGAGCTCGGCCAGGCGGACCAGCAGGGGATCGACCGCCTCGGCCGTGCGGCTGCGCTCGAAGTCGCGGAGGAGCGATACCATGTTGTCCTCCCCGGCGCCGTGCGGGGCCGGATCGGCGGCCACGTCGAGCACCAGGTAGCGGGTCGCGGGGACGTGGCGCTGGAGGGCGGGGACGAGCGGCAGGAACAGCTCGCGGGCGTCGAGCGGCGCGGTCCAGCGGGTCTCGCCGTTGTAGAGCACCACCGGGAGCACGGCGGGCAGGCGCGCGGAGACCCCCCGGCGCCGGCGCAGCAGGGCGTGGTAGAGCAGGCCGCGGTCGAGCTCCAGACGCAGGGCGGTGTAGGGGTCGGGCTCCGCCTGCGGCTTGAGCAGCAGGTAGACCCAGTCCGAGCCCCCCTGCCAGCGCAGGCGCCAGATCAGGGGGCTCTCCGGCCGGTCCGGGTGGGACCCGCCGTCCCGGCGCTCCAGGGTGCGGGGGTCGAGCCAGCCGATCCACTCCTCCGGCAGGAAGCCGCGCAGGAGATCCTGGACCAGCCGGGGTTGGGAAAAAAGCAGGGCGTAACCGGTGTCGTGTCTTCCGTCCATGGGCATCTTTTCTTCCTCCTGCCCACAGAAGACGGAAAAATGGGGTCAAAACTTATTCGCCCTAGAAGTACTAGGGCCGAATGAGTGCTTCGGGAGGGGGTGCGCTTCGGGGGAAGCTTAAAAAAGGGACTCCAGGGACAGCAGAGACGACAGGGACTCCAGGGACCCGGATCTGGCCTCTTCGTGTCCCGGTTGTCCCTGGAGTCTCTGGAGTCCCTGCTGTCCCTTTTTCCGCTAGAACAGCGACACCGTCGACCCGTCACTCAACCAGATCGCGGGCTGGGAACGGCGCACGGTGGCGCCGCAGAGGCGGCACTCCGCCGCGCCCAGGAGCGGGAGCCGCCGGCCGGCCTCGGGCGCCGGTCCGGCGGGGGCCGGGAGCACGTGGGCCCACACCTCCCGGCGGGCGCGCCGCCGGAAGTGGATGGGATCGAGCCCGTACCAGGCGGCCGCGGGCTCGATGAGGCGCGCCCCCCGCTCCCCGCCCATCCGGCGCAGCCGTCCGTCGAGGTCCCGCGCCCGGTCGAGGAGCGCCGGCCAGGGGGCCGGGCGGCCGGGGAAGAGCAGCCCGGCCGCGAGGCGGACTTGGAGCTGGGAGAGGCGCTCCAGGCGGGCCAGCGGCAGGAGGGTCATCACGATCTCGGTCTCCGGCCCCAGCCGGTCGAGGCAGGCCTCCACCCAGCCGGCGATCTCCTCGACCGCGGCCCCGTAGACCAGGTCGTTGCCGACGTCCGTGACCAGCGCGAGGGTGGGGAGGGGAGGACGGCCCCGCAGCTCCCCCCAGAGGCCGCAGCGGGCGATCCCCGGCAGGTGGCGGACGAACAGGAAGCGGCTCCAGGTGCCCCAGGAGCGGCCGTGGCCGCAGGCGGCGAGCGCCTCGACGGGACCGCCGGCCCGCCGCCGGACGCGGTCGAGCACCAGGGGCAGGGAGATCCTGAGATTGCTCGCTCCCAGCAGGACGGCCCGCAGGGCGGGCTCGCGGTCCGCCATCAGCGCTCCGCGGGGCGGAGCCGATCCTGGAGATCCGCGACCGTCCGGCCCAGCCGCTCCGCCGCGTCCGCGGCCGCCAGCTCCTCCAGCCGCAGCGAGGCGAGGGCCGCGATGAGCAGCGCCGTCTCCCCCGGGCCCCGGGGGCCCGGAGGGAGCCCGGCGTCGAACCGCTCCAGGTTCTCCGCCGCCCGCCTCACCAGCGTCTGCAGCACCCGGAAGGCGCCGTCCGAGAGCGGCGGCTTCCCCCGGTAGAGGTCGAGGCGCCCCCCCGGCCGGTAGCGGGGGAAGTCCTCCAGACCCACGAAGCGCAGGAACCAGGCGGCGCGGAAGCGGCCGGTGGCGCCCACCATCCCGGTGTAGTCGGCGATCAGCTCGTCGAGCAGGTTGTTGCGCATCGAGCCGAAGAGGCGGCGGGTGAGGTAGTGCGTGCACTCGTGGTCGCGGCGGAGGGCGAGGGAGATCGCGCGCCACTCCCCCTCCTCCAACCCCAGGTCGGCCGCGGGCACGGCGCTGTAGGGGCCATCGGAGAGGAGGATGAAGCGGTCCTGGTAGAGCTCGCGCCGGCCCTGGAGGCGCTGGAATTCCTCGTTCCAGGTGGCGGTCCCGCGCTTGAGGAACGGCAGCGCCTCCCAGCGCCGCCGCAGCTCCCGGATGCGGCCCCAGTTGTTGTAGCCGGAGACCATCAGCGCCCCCTGGGCGGCGGGGACCGGCTCCGGCTCGTTCCGCCTGGTGAGCGCCTGCAGGAGAGCCACGAACTCCGCCCGGCGGCGGGCGATCAGCAGGGGGATGCGGCCGGCGGGGCTCTCGTGGATCACCAGCTCGACCGCCTCCGGCCGCTCGACCGCGAGCCCCGTGGCCTCCGGGATCTCGTCGGGCGGCACCCCCCGCCGGGTCGCCGCCCGATACCCCTCCGTCTCACTGATCCCCGGCCGCACCGGGAACCGGAGCTGGGGGAGGTGCTCGCATAGCACGGCGAAGGCGCCGCGCGTCCGGGCCGCCGCCGCCAGGGACTCCCAGAAGGGGACGAACGGCTCGTCCGGCAGGGGGAAGCGCACCTCCGGGGTGAGGGGCTCCAGGTCGAAGGGGTTCTCGTTGTAGGCCGCGATCTCCGCCCTCTCCGCGGGAGAGGCGGCCGGGCCGTCCAGTTGAACCCCCCTCTTCATGCTGGTAGCCTAAGGTATCTTGACTCCGGAGCGTAGTCGCAGGTCGTCGCTGTTCTCGCTGTTCATCCTCCTGATGATGCTCTGCAGGGTGGGTATCCTGGCGCAAGGAACGCCCCCACCGGGCTTGGCCCTGATGGACGCCGTGCGGATGACGCTGGCGCGCGATCCCAACGTGGCGATCGAGGCCACGCGGGTGGACACCGCCCGCGGATCCCTGCAGATCGCCTCCGGCCAGTTCGACCCGGTCGTCGTCTCGGGCCTGTCGCAGACGACCAGCCGGGTGCCGCAGTCCATCTCCTCCAGCGATGAGACCCGGACGTTGCAGGGCACTCTGGGGGTCAGCAAGGAATTCCGTACCGGCCTGGTCCTGGAGCCGTCGCTCCTGCTCGACAACACCCAGGACGTCACCGCCGGCTCCGGAGCGCTCAACACGGGGACGCTGCGGTTCCAGCTCCGCCAGCCGCTGCTGCGGGGGCGCGGGCGCGCCGCGGTGCAGGCCGCCGAGCTCTCGGCCGAGCGCGAGGTGGCGGCGAGCGGCCTCGACCTGCGCTTCGCCGTGGCGCAGCGGGTTCAGGTGGTCGCCGCCCAGTACTGGCAGGTGCGGGCGGCGGAGCACAACCTCGCGGTGCTGCGCGCCAGCGAGCAGAGCTCCCGGGAGCTGCTGGAGAGCACCCGCAAGCTGATCGCGGCCGATCAGGTGCCGGCGGCCGAGATCGTGCAGATCGAGGCGAGCCTGACCTCCGCGGAGTCGGCGCGGATCGGCGGCGAGCGGGACCTCTTCGCGCAGAAGCAGACCCTGGGGCGGGAGATCGGCCTCGACGCGGCCGAGATCGCCGGCCTGCCGCTCCCCTCCGACCCCTTCCCCGAGATCCGTCCGGGGGAGGCTCCGTCCGCCGCGCGAGCGCGGGATTTCATCGACCTCGCCCTCCGCAGCCGGGCCGATCTGGAGGCCGCCCGGCAGCGGCGGATCGAGACCGAGCTGCAGAGAAAGGCGGCCGAGAACGCCTTGAAGCCGCAGCTCGACCTGATCCTGGCCCCCGGCTACTCGGGGTTGGCGACGGACCCCGGCGCCGGCGGCTTCTTCGGGCCCCTGTTCCGCAACGTCCCCGGCGCCAGCACCGTGCTCTCGCTTGCGCTCTCCTGGCCCACGCTGAACGAACGCGCCCTGGGGGAGCTCCTCCAGGTCGACGCCGCCCAGCGGCAGAACGACCTGGCGATCGCGCTGCTGGTCAAGGGGATCGGCGCGGACGTCCCGGCGGCGCTCGACGCCGTCGACCGCGACGCCCTCCGGCTCGCCAAGGCGCGCGAGGCGGTGGGGCTGTTCGAGCGGGCGTTCCTCAACGAGGAGAAGAAGCTCAAGGCCGGCACCTCGACGCTGCTCGACCTGATCACCCAGCGCGACCGGCTGACCGCCGCCCGGCAGACCGAGGTCGCGGCCGAGCTCGCCCTCGCCCTCTCGCTGCTCGACCTCCGCTTCCGTACCGGCACGCTGGTGGGGAGCGGCGGCGGGCCCACCGGCGAGGTCGAGCTCACACGTCTGACCACCCTGCCCTCGCCAAAGGAGGGAGCCCCATGATCCTCTCCACTATCTTCCGCAAGGTGTCGCTCGAAAGGCTCTCCTCCCCCGAGCAGCTCGACCAGATGGTGCAGGTCACCGATCCCAAGGGGTGGATCGCCCTGGCCGGGCTCGGCGCCCTGCTCCTGGCCGTCGTCGCCTGGGGGGTCTGGGGCACGATCCCCACCGGGGCGCAGGGGGACGGCATCCTGCTGCGGCAGGGGGGGATCTCCGACCTGGTCTCCAACGCCGCCGGCCAGGTCCAGGAGATGCTGGTCGGCATCGGCGACGTGATCGAGAAGGGGCAGCCGGTGGCCCGCATCCAGCAGGACGCCCTGCTGCGGCAGATCGCGGGCGACCGCGCGAAGCTCAACGCCCTGCGCTCCCAGTACGAGGACGCGGCCCGGATCTCCAGCCGGCAGAAACAGCTCCGGACCCGCGACCTGGCGCAGCAGCGGGCCGATCTCCAGCGCAGCATCGAGGCGCTGGAGAAGGACATCGCCCTGCTGCGCGACCGGCTCGACGCCCAGCAGGGGCTGCTCAACGACGGTCTGATCACCAAGGAGACCTTCCTCACCACCCAGCAGTCGCTCAACACCAAGCGCGACCAGCTCGCCCAGTCGCGGCTCGACCTCAACGGCCTGGACCTCAAGCGGATCGAGGCCGACCAGCTGCTCGACCAGCAGCTCGAGACCCGGCAGACGGCGATCCGCGACCTGGAGCTGGAGATCAAGGAGCTCACCGCCAAGCTGGGGGAGAACGTCAACATCCTCTCCCCCTACTCCGGGCGGGTCCTGGAGGTGCTGGCCAGCCGGGGGGACGTGGTGAACCCGGGCACCGCCATCCTCAGCGTCGAGGTGCTCTCGGAGAACCTCCAGGCGGTGCTCTTCGTCCCCGCCTCGGCCGGCAAGAAGGTGCAGCCGGGCATGACCGTGCGGGTCTCTCCCAGCACCGTGAAGCGGGAGGAGTACGGCTCCATGCTCGGCAAGGTGACCTGGGTGGCGGAGTTCCCCTCGACCTCGCGCGGCATGACCCGCCTGCTGGGCAACGAGGCCCTGGTCACCAAGCTGATGCAGCAGGGGCCGCCGATCCAGGTCAACGTCGCCCTGGAGCGGGACCCCTCGACGCCGACCGGCTACCGGTGGTCCTCCTCCCGGGGGCCCAATCTCAAGATCAGCAGCGGCACGCTGGCCTCGGGGGACGTCGTGGTCCAGGAGGACCGCCCCTTCCGTCTGGTCATCCCCAAGGTTCGGGAGGCCACCGGGCTGTGAGGGTCCGCCGCTCGCCCACCGTCCTCCAGATGGAAGCCGTCGAGTGCGGGGCGGCCGCGCTCGCCATCGTGCTCGCCCACCATGGCCGCTGGATCCCCCTGGAGGAGCTGCGCGTGGCCTGCGGCGTCTCGCGCGACGGCAGCAAGGCGAGCAACGTGGTCAAGGCCGCCCGCACCTACGGCCTGACCGCCAAGGGGTTCAAGAAGGAGCCGCAGGCCCTGCGCTCGCTGCGTCTGCCGGCCATCCTGCACTGGAACTTCAACCACTTCGTGGTGCTCGACGGCTTCCACAAGGGGCGGGTCTTCCTCAACGACCCCGCGACCGGGCCGCGGGAGGTGACGGAGCAGGAGCTGGACGAGGCCTTCACCGGCGTGGTGATGACCTTCGAGCCGGGGCCGGAATTCGCGCGCAAGGGGGACCCGCCGCGGCTGATCCCGGCCCTGCGCCGCCGCCTCGCCAGCTCGCGGGCCGCGCTCGCCTTCGTCCTCCTGGCGGGGCTCGCCCTGGCCATCCCCTCCCTGGTCGTTCCCGTCTTCTCCAAGGTCTTTGTCGACAGCGTCCTCCTGGAGAGCCGGCGGGACTGGCTCCCCCCGCTCCTCTTCGGGATGGGGATCGCCGGGCTGCTGATGGGGCTCCTGACCTGGATCCAGCAGGTCTACCTCCTGCGGCTGGAGACCCGGATGGCGGTCGGCTCCTCCAGCCGCTTCCTCTGGCACGTGCTGCGCCTGCCCACCGAGTTCTTCAGCCAGCGCTTCGCGGGAGACATCAGCTCCCGGGTGGCGATCAACGACCGCGTGGCCCAGCTCCTCTCGCGCGACCTGGCGACCAACGCCCTGGGCGTGGTGATGATCATCTTCTTCGCCGCCGTCCTCTTCCAGTACGACGCCGTGCTGACCCTGGTGGGGATCGCCGTCGTGTCCCTCAACGTGGCGGCCCTCCGCTACGTCTCCCGCAAGCGGGTGGACGGCAACCGCCGGCTGGTCCAGGACCAGGGCAAGCTCCTCGGCACGGCGATCGGCGGCCTGCAGACGATCGAGACGCTGAAGGCGACCGGCGGCGAGTCGGACCTCTTCGCCCGCTGGGCGGGGTACCAGGCCAAGGTGGTCAACGGCCGGCAGGAGCTCGAGCGCTACACCCAGATCCTCGACACCGTCCCGCCCCTCCTCTCGGCCGTCAATACGGCGCTGATCCTGGGGATCGGGGGCTTGCGGGTGATCAACGGCAGCCTCTCCCTGGGCGGGCTGGTCGCTTTCCAGCTCCTGATGGCCGCGTTCATCGCCCCCGTGAACCGGCTGGTGAGCCTGGGCGGCAAGCTGCAGACGGTCGAGGGGGACATGAACCGCCTGGACGACGTCCTGCGCTACCGGCTCGACCCCACCGCTGGCCGGGGCTCCGGGGAGCTGCCGCCTACGGGTGAGCCCGTGCGGCTGGACGGCTACCTGGAGCTGCGCGACGTCTCCTTCGGCTACAGCCGGCTCGATCCGCCGCTGATCGAGGGCTTCCACCTGACCCTGAAGCCCGGCTCGCGGGTCGCCCTGGTCGGCGGCTCCGGGAGCGGCAAGTCGACCCTCTCCCGCCTGGTAACCGGGCTCTACGAGCCGTGGAGCGGCGAGGTCCGGCTCGACGGCAAGCCGCGCTCCGAGGTCCCCCCGGCCGTGCTCACCGGCTCGCTCGCGGCGGTCGACCAGAACGTCTTCCTGTTCGAGGGGACGGTGCGCGAGAACCTGACCCTGTGGGACGCCACGCTCCCCCTTCCCGAGGTGGTGGCCGCGGCCAAGGACGCCTGCATCCACGAGGACATCGCGGCCCGGCCGGGGGGGTACGACAGCCCGGTCGCCGAGGGGGGCGCCAACTGGAGCGGCGGCCAGCGGCAGCGGCTGGAGATCGCCCGGGCCCTGGTGGGGCGCCCGTCGATCGTGGTCCTCGACGAGGCCACCAGCGCCCTCGATCCCACCACCGAGAGCCGGATCGACGAGAACCTGCGGCGGCGGGGGTGCACCTGCCTGATCATCGCCCACCGCCTGAGCACCATCCGCGACGCCGACGAGATCATCGTGCTGGAGAAGGGGAAGGTCGTCCAGCGCGGCACCCACGACGAGCTGAAGGGGGTCGAAGGCCCCTACGCCCGGCTCATCAGCGCCGAGTGAGACGATGAGCCCTCTCCTCGATCGCGCCCGCGCCGAGAGCGAAGAGGTGCCGCTGGCGGCCAACGCCCCGCTCCTCCTGGACGCCTCCCCCGGGGTCTGGCTCGTCGAGACGGGGACCGTCGAGGTCTTCGCCGTGCGGCGGGAGGGGGACGGTCCGCGCACCCACCTCTGCTCGGCCGCGGCCGGCCAGGTGCTCTGTGGGGCCGCGAACGGCGCGCCCCTGAGCCTCCTCGCCGTGGGGCACGCCGGCACGCGCCTGCGACGGCTCCCCGCGGAGCGGCTGCGGGAGCTGGCCCGCGATCCGGAGGTGGCGGCCGGCCTCGCCGCCGGCCTCGACGGCTGGCTGGCCGGCCTGCTGGGGGGGATCTCCCGGGCCGCCGGTCCCAAGGTCTTCGCGGAGCTGCGGCCCGGCGCCGAGACCCACCTGGAGCAGGCCGGCAAGGCGGCGCGCACCCAGGAGGGAGTGGCCTGGGTGCGCCACGTCGAGGGGAGCTCCCGGCTGCTGGGCGAGGCGGAGCTGCCCTTGAGCGACGGCGACCTCGTCCCCGTGCCGGAGGGGCTCTGGCTGGTGAGCGACGGCGAGGCGCGGCTCGCCGCCGTGAGCACGCGCGATCTCCTGGGGGACGAGAGGCTCTGGCGGGGGCTCGGGCGCTTCCACGAGCTCTGCCTGCGCTACGTCGCCCTCCACGGGGAGAAGCTGGAGCGGCAGGACCGCGAGCGTCTCGAGCGCCGCCTGGACCTCGACCGCGCGAGCCTGCGGAGCGCCTATGCCCGCCTGGCCTCCATCCTGCTGCCGGCCGAGGGCGCCGATCTCCACCATGGCGCCGACCCCCTCCTCGCCGCCTGTTCCCTGGTCGGCCGGTCCCAAGGGATCGCCTTCCGATCTCCGGTCGACGCGCCGGCCGGGGGAAAGCTGGAGGACCGGCTCCTCCGGATCTGCGCCGTCTCGCGGGTCCGCTCCCGCCGGGTGATCCTGCGCGGCGACTGGTGGACGCGCGACAACGGCCCCCTGGTCGCCTTCCGCGCCCTCGATCCGGAGCAGAAGGTGAAGCTCCCGGTCGCCCTGCTGCCGCTCTCTCCCCGCAGCTACGAGCTGGTCGACCCCGCGGACGGCAGCCGGACGCGGGTCGACGCCGCGGTGGCCGAGGGCCTGAGCGGCGACGCCCACATGTTCTATCCGCCGCTGCCCGAGCGTCCGGCCACCAAGGGGGACCTGCTGCGCTCGGCCCTGGCGGGCCGGCGGCGCGACGTCCTCACCATCCTCCTCATGGGGGCCGGCGGCGGGCTCCTCAGCATGCTCGTCCCCATCCTGACCGGGCAGATCTTCGGCAGCGTGATCCCGGGCGCCGAGCGGGGCCAGCTCCTGCAGATCATTCTGGCCCTGGTGGCCGCCGCGCTCGCGGGGGCGGTCTTCCAGCTCACGCGGAGCATCGCCGTCCTGCGCATCGGCGGCAAGGCGGACGGCCGCGTCCAGGCCGCCGTCTGGGACCGCCTGCTCTCCCTGCCGGCGACCTTCTTCCGCCGGTATACCGTAGGGGACCTGGCGAACCGCTCCCTGGGGATCAACGCCATCCGGGAGGTGCTGACGGGCAACGTCCTCACCGTGCTCCTGGGGGCGGTCTTCTCGGTCTTCAGCTTCGGGCTGCTCTTCTACTACAGCCGGCCGTTGGCCCTGATCGCCACCGTGCTCGTGCTCCTGCTCTGCGGGGTGACCGCGGGGCTGGTCTGGCTCCAGATCCGCCACCAGCGGGCGCTGCTGGAGATCCAGGGGAAGATCGCCAGCCTGCTCTTCGGGCTGATCAACGGCATCGCCAAGCTCCGGGTGGCGGGCGCCGAGGCCCGGGCGTACGCCCGCTGGGCCGAGCGCTTCGCCGAGCAGCGGCGGCGGACCCTCGCGGCCCAGCGGGCGGCCAACCTCCAGGCCGCCTTCAACGCCGTCTACGGGGTGCTCACCTCGCTGGTCATCTTCGCCGTGGTGGGCTTCGCCTCGACCGAGACGGCCATGCCGATCGGCGATTTCCTGGCCTTCAGCGCCGCCTTCGGCCAGTTCCTCGTCGCGGCCCTCTCCCTGGTCTCGGTGTTCTCGAGCGTGCTCACCATGGTGCCCGTCTACGAGCGCCTGTCGCCCATCCTGGAGACCGTGCCGGAGGTGGACGAGACCAAGACCGAGCCGGGGGACCTGGCCGGCGAGATCGAATTCAGCCACGTCTCCTTCCGCTACCAGGAAGACGGTCCCCTGATCCTCGACGACGTCTCCTTCCGGGCGGGCCCGGGGGAATTCATCGCCCTGGTGGGGCCCTCGGGCTCGGGCAAATCGACCTGCCTGCGGCTGATCCTCGGCTTCGAGAAACCCAGCGCCGGCTCGATCTACTTCGACGGCCAGGACCTGGCCGGTCTCGCCGCGCAGTCGGTCCGCCGCCAGATCGGCGTCGTCCTGCAGACCGGCCGGCCGATGGCGGGGAGCCTCTTCTCGAACATCATCGGCAGCTCGAATCTAGGGATCGACGACGCCTGGGAGGCGGCGCGGATGGCGGGCCTGGAGGAGGACATCCAGGCCATGCCCATGGGGATGCACACCGTGGTGAGCGAGGGGGCGGAGACCTTCTCGGGGGGGCAGAAGCAGCGCATCCTGATCGCCCGGGCGATCGTCCACCGGCCGCGGATCGTCCTCTTCGACGAGGCCACCAGCGCCCTCGACAACCGCACCCAGGAGATCGTCAGCCGCAGCCTGGAGCGGCTGAAGGCGACCCGCATCGTCATCGCCCACCGCCTGAGCACGATCCAGAACGCCGACCGCATCTACGTCGTCGAAGCCGGACGCGTGGTGGAGGAGGGGAGCTACCAGGACCTCCTCCGCCGCGGCGGCCCCTTCGCCCGTCTCGCCGAACGCCAGATCGCCTAGGAGCCCACCATGCGCAAAGTCCTCTTCCTCTTCGGCCAGCTCAACGACGACGACGTCGAGTGGATGCTCACCGCCGGCACCCGGCGCTTCGTGCCGGCGGGGGGAACCCTGATCCAGCAGGGGGTGCCGGTGGACGCCGTCTTCATCCTCCTGGAGGGGACGCTCGCCGTTTGGCTCCGTCCCCGCCGGGGCCCGGAGCGGGAGCTCGCCCGCCTGAGCGCCGGGGAGATCGTGGGCGAGATGTCCTTCGTGGACGCCCGTCCCCCCTCGGCCACCGTCAAGGCCCTGGAGGACTCGACCGTCTTCGCCCTCTCCAAAGCCACCCTCAACCGCAAGCTCGCCGCCGACTCGGGGCTAGCCGCCCGCTTCTACCGCGCCCTGGCGATCTACCTGTCGACCACTGTCCGGGAGAGGCACCGGGATCTGGGTACGGGGGTGGGAGGGGATGGCGAGCCGGAGGAAGAGGACGACGCGGACGAGCTCGATTCCAATGTGATGGACGGCGTCTACCTGGCGGGGGAGCGGTTCGACCGGATGGTGAAGCGGGTGCTGGTGTCGTGAGGGAGGATGACAGTCTCCAAAGTTCGCATGACTGTTGACACGTCTTACCTAAGAGTGTACGCTAATAGAGCTTTGGCTGTTCCTTACGTGCCATAAGCTTTGCAGAGGAGTCGGATGGCTTAGAAGTCGTCCGACCTGAGAGGATCGCGATGTCTAAACATCCTCTTTCTCCTTCTTTTCCTCCCCGCTCGGCACGTATATCCCCTGTAGCTCGTACAAGGGCATACCTTCCTTCCAAGGGAACACGGCCGCATACTCCTCGCGTAGGCTTTGTCGACAGGCATACCACCAAAGAGTTCCTCTATATTTGGGGCGCCGCGCTCACAGCCGGCTCCCCGCGAGCGCCGCCCCCCAATTCCTGAGTCTAAACGACCGCTCCTCTGAGGCAAGATAACGAAGGTACTTACCTCCCATAGCTCAGCAACTAGGCTAAAGGAGACTGAATGAGCAACCAAAATCCTCCCGCAAAAACAGACTCAGACTTGATCGCAAAGCCCACCGAGCCGGAAGCGGCCTCCGTAGCAGACCGGATTGCCGCAATCCGGAATAATGCAGGGGCTGACAGCGAGCTAGGTCACGAACTCCTTGAAGATGTCGCCGGTGGCGGTATTGACCTTGAACAACCCGTAGATCATACGGACAATCATACGGACCACAGCTCCGGCTAGCAATATTGGAGCGGTAATAGGCGGACTAGTGCAGTGGTAGCCACGGCTGCGCTTGTCCGCCGTGTTTTTATCAAGGTTTTCTAGGGGATATATCAAAGCGCGGATTCTGGCTTTCGGAGGATAGTAACATGGTGCCAAAAATCCACTTATACCTTCTGAAGGTTACAGAGTTCTGTAATCTCAATTGTCCATATTGTTACATGTTCAACTTGCGCGACTTTGCTTACAAATCTAAGCCCAAGATTATGCCTTTGGAAATTGTCGAGGCAACGGCCCCTAAGGTTGTAGCTTTGGCCCGTAGACAGGAAGTTCAAAAACTTACGATCTCTCTTCATGGTGGTGAACCCCTCTTGGCTGGTCGGGAATGGTTCCGCTCTGCGCTTGAAATCTTTAGGCGTGCAGGTGGAGATTCCGTAAG